>CAZWGT010000101.1:0-1559 GCA_964633345.1 uncultured Planctomycetota bacterium | reverse complement strand
GAGAAGCGGGGCGTCGTGGACTTCGCCCGGGGGCTGGCGGCCCTGGGCATCGAGATCCTCTCCACCGGAGGCACGGCCGACCTGCTCCGCCGCGCGGAGGTCCCGGTCATGGACGTCTCCGAGGCGACCGGATTCCCGGAGATGCTCGACGGGCGGGTCAAGACCCTGCACCCGGGCGTCCACGGCGGGATCCTCGCCCGCCGGGACCGGCCCGAGCACCTCGCCGCCCTCGAGAAGCACGGCATCCGCCCCATCGATCTGGTGGTCGTGAACCTCTACCCCTTCGAGCAGACGGCGGCGAAGGAGGGGGCGACGCGGGAGGAGATCGTCGAGCAGATCGACATCGGCGGCCCCTCCATGCTGCGCAGCGCCGCGAAGAACCACGCCTCGGTCGCCGTGGTCTGCAACCCCGACCGCTACGGCGAGGTCCTCGACGCCCTGAAGTCCGGGGAGGAGGGGATCACCGACGCGCTCCGCCTCGACCTCGCCCGCGAGGCCTTCCGCACGACGGCCCGCTACGACGCCGCCATCGCCTCCTGGCTGGCGGGGCAGACGGGCAGCTTCCCCGCCTTCTTCTACCCCCTCTTCGAGAAGGTGCAGGACCTGCGCTACGGGGAGAACCCCCACCAGAAGGCGGCCCTGTACCGCGAGAGCGGGACGACCGGCCCCTCCCTCGCCACGGGCGAGGTGCTCTGGGGGAAGGAGCTCTCCTACAACAACATCCTCGACCTCGATTCCGCCCTGGCCCTCGTGGGGGAGTTCGCCGGCCCCGCGGTGTCCGTGATCAAGCACAACAACCCCTGCGGCTGCGCCGAGGCCGACGCCCTCAAGGACGCCTTCCGGGCCGCCTACGCCGGGGACCCCGTCAGCGCCTTCGGCTGCGTGCTGGCCCTGAACCGCGTGGTGGACGCCGCCACGGCGGAGACCATCGCGAGCCCCGAGACCTTCGTCGAGGCGATCGTCGCCCCTGGCTACGCCGCCGGGGCCATCGAGGCCCTCACCCGGCGCCAGCCCTGGGGGAAGAACGTCCGCATCGTGAAGGTGGCGGACACGGCGGCGACGCCGCGGGAGCGCGCCTGCAGGGACTACCGGCGCATCGCGGGCGGCCTCCTCGTCCAGGACTACGACCGCATGCTCGTCCCGACGGGCCCGGGGCCGAAGTGCGTCACGAAGCGCGCCCCCACGGAGGAGGAGGCCCGGGACCTCGCCTTCGCGTGGACGGTGTGCAAGCACGTCCGCTCCAACGCCATCGTGTTCGCCCGGGACCGCGCCATGACGGCCGTCGGCGCCGGCCAGATGAGCCGCGTGGACTCCTCGGAGATCGCCGTCCGGAAGTCCGGCGGGCGGGCGAAGGGTTCGGTCATGGCCTCGGACGCCTTCTTCCCGTTCCCCGACGGGCTGGAGGTGGCGGCCCGCGCCGGGGTCACGGCGGCCATCCAGCCGGGGGGCTCCCGCAACGACTCCGCCGTCATCGAGGCGGCCAACAACATGGGCGTGGCCATGCTCTTCACGGGGATGAGGCACTTCCGGCACTAGTCCGGACGTCCCACAGACCATGA
>CAZWGT010000100.1:0-11627 GCA_964633345.1 uncultured Planctomycetota bacterium | reverse complement strand
GGGTACCCCGTGCGGGCCCGGGCCGCCGCCGGGGGGGGGGCCCGGGGGGGGGGGCGGGGGGGGGGGCGGGGGGGGCGCGGGGGGGGCCGGGGGGGGGGGGGCGGGGGGGGGAGGGGCCGAACCCGCGGGAGAGGGGGCGCCCCGCCCGTCGCAGGCGGAGAGGGCCGCGGCGGCCGCCAGGACGGCGGACCACCGGACGCGGCGTCCGACCGACGAACCCACGCGACACCCCCCCATGGCCGGCATGGTACGGGAACGGGGACCCGGACCGGAATCTGTTGTTCCCCGGGAAGCCCACCGATACCTTGCGGGTTTCCCCCCGCGGGGGAGGCCGGAGATCCTGCGCTTGAACACGGACAAGCTGGTCGAGAGGGCGGAGGCGGAGGCCGCGCGCCGCAACTACGACGGCGCGGTCGTGTACTACCTCCAGGTCCTCTCCATCGACCCGGCCCACCGCGCCGCCCGCAGGGGCACCCGCCAGGCGGAGCTGAAGAAGTACGAGCACGCCTACCCCTCCGGGGCGGCCCGGTTCCTCACGGGATTCGGCCCGAGGCTCGGCCTCCTCCTCGCCACGATCACCCGCGACCACCGCAAGAAGATGGAGGCCCTCGAGAAGGTCCTCGCGACCGACCCCCGGAACCCCTCCCTCGGCATGCGCCTCGGCGCGGAGGCGGAGGCGGCGGGGATCCCGGAGGCCGCGGCCGCGGCCTACGAGGGGATCCTCCTCGGGAACCCCGAGCACGTGGGCGCCCTGAAGGCCCTCGGGCGCACCCTCCACGGACTGGGCGAGATCGACGGGGCCCAGGCGGCCCTGGAGAAGGCCGTCACCATCGCCCCCCGGGACGCCGAGGCGCAGCGCCTGCGCAAGGACGCGGCGGCCGACGGGTACGCCCGGGACGCCGGATTCTCCGGGGCCCGCACGACCCACGACCTCCTGAAGGACCGCGAGCACGCCCGGAAGCTCGAGGGCGCCCAGAGGATCGTCCGGGGCGCCGACGACATGGAGGTCCACGCCGCCGAGGCCCGGCAGGCCGCGGAGGCCCGGCCCCAGGACCCCGCCCTCTGGGCCGCCCTCGGCGCCGCCGAGGCGGCGCTGCGCCGCTACGACGCCGCCGAGGAGGCCTACGGGAAGGCCATCGGCCTCTCCCCCAACGACCAGTCGCTGCGCAACCGGCTCGGGGACGTCCGCATCGCCCGGGGCGAGCGCGAGGTCGCCGAGATGCGGGACCGCTCGGCCGCCGGCGACGCCGCGGCGAAGGCGGCCCTCCCCGACGCCGAGCGGAAGCTCCTCGCGGTCCACGTGGCGGAGTTCCGCGGCAGGGTCGCCGCCCACCCCACGGACCTCGCCATGCGCCACGTGCTGGCCGGGTACCTCGAGAAGTCGGGCGAGATCGAGGCGGCCATCGCCGAGTACCAGCAGAGCGTCAAGGACCCCCGCCGGCGCCCCGAGGCCCTCGGCGGGCTCGGGCGCTGCTTCCTCTCCAAGGGGATGTTCGACCTGGCCGCGAGCCAGATCGAGCGCGCCCTCGAGGAGGCCGGGGCGGCGGGAGGGGACCGCACGAAGTCCCTCCTCTACGACATGGCGACGGTGAAGGAGAAGCAGGGGGATCCCGCGAAGGCGAGGGAGTACCTCGCCCGCATCTACGAAGTGGACATCTCGTACATGGACGTGGCCGCGCGGCTGGAGAGGCTCCGGTCGGCGGGCACGCCGTAGGAACGAACCCAGGGAAGGAACGCACCCATGGCGCACACCCATTCGGCGCTGAAGCGCAACCGGCAGGCGAAGAAGCGCACCCTGCGCAACCGGGCCACGAAGGCCTCGGTCCGCACGGCCCTGAAGAAGACGATGGCCGCCATCGAGGCCGGCGACGCGGCGAAGGCGACGGCGGAGTTCCGGCTCGCCAGCCAGATCCTCGACAAGGCCGCGCGCGCCCGGACGATCCACCCCAACGAGGCGGACCGCCGGAAGTCCCGGATCCAGAGGAAGATCACCGCCATCGCGAAGAAGTCCCCCGCGAAGTAGCCGCCCCGCCTCAGCCGATGGCGCGCCGGAAGCCCTCGAGGGATCCGTCGATCTCCCGGTCGGTGACGCAGTAGGAGATCCGGAAGTGGCCGGGGGTCCCGAACCCGCTGCCGGGGACCACGAGCACGCGCTCGTCGAGGAGGCGCCGGACGAAGGCGACGTCGTCCCCGCCCGGGGCCCGGGGGAAGAGGTAGAACGCCCCCCCGGGCCGCTCGAAGGCGTACCCCATCGAGGCGAGGGCCGCGCAGAGGCGGTCCCGCTTGGCCTGGTAGATGCCCGGGTCCACGGTGAGCCCCTGCAGCCGCGCGACGGCACGCTGCATCAGCGCGGGCGCGTTCACGAAGCCCAGGATCCGGTTGGCGAAGGTGAACGCGGCCGTCAGCGACGCGGCGTCGGGGCAGTCCGGCCCCACCGCGACGACTCCGATGCGCTCCCCCGGGAGGGCCAGGTCCTTGGAGTGGGACGTGACGAGGATGGCCGAGGGGCAGGCCCGGAACACGCTGGCGGGGACGCGCCCGTCGAAGAGGATGCGGCGGTAGGGTTCGTCGGAGAGCAGGTGCACGACGCGCCCGGTGCGCCCGGAGTGGCGGCGGAGGAGTTCGCCGAGGCCGTCGAGGACCTCCTGCCCGTAGACGACCCCCGTGGGGTTGTTCGGGGAGTTGAGGATCACCGCCGCGGTGCGCGGCGACAGGACGGCCTCGATGGCCTCCAGGTCGGGGAGGAAGCCCGGGCCGGTGGCGACCGGGACCATCCTCCCCCCGTGGTTGTCGATGTAGAAGGCGTACTCGGGGAAGAAGGGCGCGAGCACGACCACCTCGTCCCCCGGGTCGAGGATCGCCTTGAGGACGACGTTGAGCCCCCCGCCCGCCCCGACGCACATGAGGACGCGTTCGGCGGTGAAGGGCACGCCGTGGTCCCGGGCCAGGAACTCCGCCACCGCCGCCCGGACGGCCGGGATCCCCGCGTTGGGCATGTAGCGGTGCAGTCCGGGCGCCGGGTCCTCGAGCGCCTCGCGCAGGGCCCGCTTCACATCGGGCGGAGGCTCGACCACCGGGTTGCCCAGGGAGAAGTCGAAGACCCGATCGGCCCCGACCTCGGCCTTCAGGCGCGCCCCCTCCTCGAACATCCGCCGGATCCAGGAGGAGCCCTTCATCGACTCGGCGACGCGGCGGGAGACGGGCATGGGGACTCCGGGGAGGGCCGGGACGGCGGACCCCCACAGGCTATCCGAGGGGCCGGGTGAACGCGAAGGCGGGGTCGGACCCCTCCGCGTCCGCGGCACGGTTTCGGGGTCAGACCCCTTCGGTCCGGGGTCAGACCCCATCGGCAGGCCCGTGGCGGCGGAAGCGCGGCTGAAGCGGGCGGGATCCGGTGCCGCCGGGGAATCGAACGGGGCCGGGTCTTCCGACCCGGCCCCGATGAGGTTCTCGTCCGGCGAACGGCCGGGCGACCCGGAGGGTCGCCCCTACCGAAACCCGCTTCCTCGCAGCCGTGGACCTACTTCGTGCCGAAGACGCCGGCGTAGCGGTAGTAGACCTCGAGGCACATCACGTTGACCGCGGTGGAGTAGACGCGGCCGCCGTCGGCCGCCCAGGGGTCCAGGGAGTCCCAGGAGCCCCAGCGATCGTCGCTCTTGTCCTGGCGCTGGCTCTCGATGATCGACTTCTTCATCGACTCGTTCCACTTCTTCCAGTGGTCGCCGCCGACCTGGAACATGGCCAGGGTCCCGTAGTACCAGTAGTAGTAGTCGATGGTCCCGGCGGCCTCGTCGTACACCGGCAGGGACTTCAGGCACAGCTCGGCGCCCTTCTTGACGTACTCGTCGTCCGTCGTCGCGCCGCAGAAGATGCGCGTCAGGACCGCCACCGCCGTGAGGGATTCCGACTTGTCGGCGGGGAACTTGTCCATCAGCTCCTGGGGGCGCGCCGGGCCGTTGCCCCGGGCGGTGTAGCCCGCGCGGCCGTACTCGGGCTCCGTCACCTTGTCGAGCCACGCCTTGGCGCCGTCGAAGGAGGCCGGGTCGATGTCCAGGCCCGCGCCCTTGGCCGACTTGAGGGCCATGATCATCCAGCCCGTCACCGAGGTGTCGTTGTCCTGCGGCCGGACGCCGTAGCGCCAGGCGAGGTAGGGGTTCTGGCACTGAAGGACGAAGTTGATGCCGTTCTGCGCGCTCGCCTTGAACAGCGGCGACTGCGTCAGGCCGTAGGCCTCGGCCATCGCCAGCGCCGCGATGGAGTGGTTGTAGGTGAAGTGGTTCGAGGTGCGGGGGCCGAAGCAGCCCTCCGCGTCCTGGATCCCCTTGAGGTACTTCAGGCCGTTGCGCACGACGTGGCCGTAGCGCGGGGTCTTGTGGGTCTCGCCGTAGCCGAGGAAGGCCAGCATCGACAGGCCCGAGACGCCCGGGTCGAACAGCGGGCCGCCGGGGCCGCCGCACTTGTTCTTCTTGCACATCGACTCGAAGCCGTCGCAGTCCCAGAACCCGCCGGGGGACTGGTGGTTCTTCAGCCACTCCAGACCCGCCTCGGTGGCGCCCTCGGTGGCGGCGCCGCCCTCCAGCTTCAGGTTCTTCTTGCCCCCGCGCCGGCCGCCGAACATGCCGCCCGCGCCGCCTCCGATGCCGATGGCGGAGTTGGTGCCCTGGCCCTCGAAGGGGGCGTCGGAGTTGAAGCGGGGATCGCCGATGACGTCCTGGGCCTCCTGGGCCTCGGCCTCGGTCTCGTTGTCGACCTTGGACTCCTCGAGCTGGGGGGTCTCGAGCACCTTCTCCTGCTCGTCGATGGGCTTGGTCTCGATGACCTCGGGCTCGATCTCCTCCTCGAGGTCCGTCACCGGGTCCTTCACGTCGGCCGTGACGTTGCGCTCCATCGGGGGGGGGCCGCCGCCGCCGGAGAACAGGAGGTTGAGCACGAGGAAGCCGACCACGTGCAGCCCGAGGGACGCGAGGTACCAGGGCGTGGCCTTCAGCTGCTCGTAGAGCTGCTCGTTGAAGTCGGGGACGTGGCGCTCGATGCCGCGCTCCCGCATCGAGAGGATTTCGAAGTGCTGGGGCATGTCGGCCTCCTGGCGAACCGCTTCCGGGACTCGAAGGACCTGCACGGGCGGAAGGTCCGCCCGCGCGCGGGGAGCCCGCCCGTTCGTCCCGTATCCTAAGGCGGGCCCCGAGGAGGATCAACGGAAAGGGGAGGCGGCGGTTCGCGGGATTCCGGGTCCGGTCCCGGGTCCGGCCGGACGGGCGCAACCCCCTGCCCGTCAACGCGTTGCAGGGGCGGCCCCGGAGGGCCGCCCCTGCGTGCTTCCCCGCGGGGGAAGGAGCGCCTACCGCGTCCCGAAGACCTTGTACCGGTAGTAGACCTCGAGGTTCAGGGTGTTCACCGCCGTCGCGTAGACGCGCCCCCCCTCCGCGCTCCAGGGGTCCACGGGGTCCCAGGAGCCCCGCCGGTCGTCCGTCGGGTCCATGCGCTGGTGGGCCACGATCGAGGTGGTCATGGCGTCGTTCCACCGCTTCCACCGGTCCCCGCCGACCTGGAACATCGCCAGGGTCCCGTAGTACCAGTAGTAGAAGTCCACGGTGCCCGCCGCCTCGTCCCACACGGGCGGGGACTTCGCGCAGAGGTCGGCCCCCCTGGAGACCATGTCGGAGGTGGTCTTCTCGCCGCAGAAGATGCGGGTCAGGATCGCCACCGCGGTCAGGGACTCCGACTTGTCCGCCGGGAACCGGTCCATCAGCTCCTGCGGACGGGACGGCCCGTTGCCGCGGGCGGTGTAGCCGGCGCGGCCGTACTCCGGCTCCGTGACCTTGTCCATCCACGCCCGCGCCCCGTCGAGGGCGGCCGGGTCCACGGCGAGGCCCGCGAGGACCCCCGACTTCAGGGCCATCACCATCCACCCGGTGACCGAGGTGTCGTTGTCCTGCGGCCGGACCCCGTAGCGCCACGCCAGGTAGGGGTTCTGGCACTGGTGGATGAAGTCGATGCCGTGCTGCGCGCTCGACTTGAACAGCGGCGACTGGGTCATGCCGTAGGCCTCGGCCATGGCCAGGGTCGCGATGGCGTGGTTGTAGGTGAAGTGGTTGCTGGTGCGCGGGCCGAAGCACCCCTCGGCGTCCTGGATCCCCTTGAGGTACTTCAGGCCGTTGCGGACCGTGGACTGGTGGTCGCCGGACTTGTGGGTGTCGCCGCGGCCGAGGAAGCACAGCAGCGCCAGCCCCGAGACGCCGGGGTCGAAGAGCGGGCCGCCGGGGCCGCCGCAGCGGTTCTTCCGGCACGCCGCCTCGAACCCGTCGCAGTCCCAGTACCCCCCCGCAGCCTGGTGCCGCACCAGCCAGTCGAGGCCGGCGTCGGTGGCGGTGACGGCGGTCGGCGGCGCCGACTTCCTGAGGTTGATGCGGGCGTGCTGCAGTCCACTTCCGCCCCCCGCGTTCGGGCCGACGCCGATGGAGGTCCCCGAACCGGTCCCGCCGAAGTCGATCCCCTCGTACCGGCCGTCCGAAGGCGCCTCGTCGGGATCGGGATCCGAGATCGGAGGCTCGACGTCCGCGTCGATCGGGACCGGCTCCACGGGCCGGAAGTCCAGGGGCTCCTCGATCCTGCGGATGGGGTCGGTCTCCGGCTCGATGGGCGGCTCGAGTTCCGTCGGGGGCGCCTGGTACCCGATCTCGATGGGCGCCGGCACCGCCATCGCCGTCGAGCCGTCGCCGACGAGGGCGGCGAGCAGGAGGAACCCGACGCAATGGAGGCCCGCGGAGGCCAGGCCCCAGGGGGCCCCTCGGAGGGTCTCGTAGAGCTGCTCGTGGAAGTCCGGCTGCCGGCGGTCGTCCCGGCCGTGGGTCGCGCGGATCGCGTAGGTCGCCATGGTCTCCTCCCCGGGTCCCCCCGGTCGCGGGGCCGCTTCCGTGGGTCCGCGGCCCGCACCAGCGGGAACGTGCGGCGGCGCCGGCGGTTCGCGGGGAGGGGCGGAAAGTATCGCGTGAAGATACTTTCCGGGGGAGGGGGGGGCGCGGGGAGCGCCCCGGGAGGATCAACGGGGCTGCGGGGCCGCGGTTCGCTCATCCTCCGGCGGATCCAGCTCGCGGCGGAGGCGGCGGGCCTCGGCGCGGAGTTCCGCCAGGATCGAGGCGCGCAGCTCCGCCGGCGAGACCGCGGCCTCCTCGAGGAGCCGCGCCTGGCACTCCGCCCAGGCCAGCGCGCGCCGTCGCCCCTCGATCTCGGCGTGGGCCAGGGGGCCCCACTCCTCGATGTCCGGGCTCGCCGCGTCCTCGCGCTTCTCGAGGCGGAGCACGACGTAGCCCGCGGGGACCTTCATGGGAGGCGACACGTCGCCCTCGCTCCGCTCGTCGGCGAAGGCCCACTCCCGGTACTGGCTCCTCAGGTCCCCCGACGCGCTCGTCACCGGCGGGTAGAGCCCCCCGGGCCCCGCGCCCGGGAACCGGCGGCCGAGGTCGGCGAGATCGGCGAACGGCTCCCCCGCCCGCAGCCTCTCGAGGAACCCGTCGAGCGCCGCCCTGCAGACGCGCCAGCCCTCCTCGACCCCCCCGCCGGGGGGCGCGAAGTCCTCCGCGCAGAGGTAGAGGATCCGCACCGTCGCGGTCCGGGGCCGGTCGAGGACCGGGCGGTGGCGCTCCCCCCACGCCCGGACCTCGGCGGGGCTGACCCACGCCTCCACGCCGGGGCGGAAGCGGTCGGCGTTGTACGCCACGTCCGGGAACATCCCGAGGAAGTAGGCCTGGGACCTCATGAAGAGGATCTTGTCGCGGCGGTTCTCGTCCCACTCCCGGCGCGTGATCCCGAAGTCCCGGATCATCTGCTCGATGGTGGACCCGGCCGCGGCGGCCCTCCTCGCCTCCCGCTCCTCGTCCCGCTCCATGTCCTCGTCGTTGACGGAGACGCCCACCCTCTTCCCCTCGGCGGCGACGACCCGGCGCAGGACGAGGTCGCGGACCTTCTTCTTCACGATGCCGTCCAGGACCTCCCGCCGGTCGAGGTACTGTTCGTAGGAGGGCCCCAGCTCGTGGCGGATCTGGCCGAGGGTGATGACCTGCCCGTTCACCTTCGCCCGGACGAGGGTGTCGTCCAGCCACGGGTCGTAGGTCCGGGAGGGCCCCCCCGCCGCGGCGTCGGGAGCGGCCGCGGGGTCCGCGGGCGCGGGGTCGGCGACCTCGCCGCCGCGGGCCCGCGCCGCCGCCGCCCCGCGCAGCTCCCGGTCCACGGCGCAGCCGGCGGCGGACGCCGCGGCGGCGAGCAGGAGCGGGAGGAGGCGGGGGTCCATGGGCGGGATCCTACAGGGGAGGCCCGACCCGCCTTGGACGTTCGGGCCCCCCCCGCCGGAACGCCCCCGCCACGAAGGCGGGCAGCCCCGTCGGGGGCAGGCCGGCGGGGAGCAGGAGGTGGAACGTCCGCCCGTCCACGCGGCGGCAGCGGGGGCCGTGGTGGGCGAGGGCCGCCGCCAGGGGCGCGGGGTCCCCGGAGGTCCGCACCGCGACGCGGTCCGGCTCCGGCTGGAACACGAGGTCCGCGCCGGCTCCGGCGGCGGCGACGCGGGCGAGGGCGAGGTCGGCCAGGGACTGCGCCTCCGCGGGCGGCGCCCCGAACCGGTCCCTCAGGTCCGCCAGGGCGGCGGCGACCTCCGCCTCCGTTGCGGCCCTCGCGAACCGCCGGTAGACCCCGATTCGCTCGCGGACGTCCGGGATCCACGCCGCGGGGAGCGAGGCCGGGGACGGCAGGTCCACGGTGCACTCGCGCGTCTCGACGGCGGGCAGGCCCCTCAGGCGCCGGACCGCCGCCTCGAGCAGGCGGCAGTACATCTCGTACCCGACGCTGGCGATGTGGCCCGACTGCTGGACCCCCAGCAGGTTCCCGGCGCCGCGGATCTCCAGGTCCCGCACGGCGATGCGGTAGCCCTCGCCGAGGCCCGCGTACTCCTCGACGGCGCGCACGCGGCGCTCGGCGTCCGTGGCGACGGGCCCCTCGGGCAGGATGAGGTAGCACCAGGCCCTGTGGGCCCCGCGCCCGATCCGGCCGCGGAGCTGGTGGAGGTCGGCCAGCCCGAAGCGGTGGGCGCGGTCGATGAACATCGTGTTGGCGTTGGGGAAGTCCAGGCCGTTCTCGATGATGCTCGTCGCCGCCAGCACGTCCACCGTCCCGCGCGCGAAGCGCAGCATCGCGTCCTCGATCTCCGCCTCGGGCATCCGCCCGTGGACCATGGCGATCCGGGCCTCGGGGACCGCCTCCTGCAGGAGGGAGGCCGCCGTCGCCAGGGAGGCGATCCGGTCGTGGACGAAGTAGGCCTGCCCCCCCCGATCGAGTTCGCGCAGCAGCGCCTCGCGGACCCACTCCTTCCCCCACGGGCGGATCTCCGTCTCGATGGCCTGGCGCCCCTCGGGCGGGGTCTCCAGGTTGCTCGCGTCCCTGAGGCCCAGCATCGCCATGTGCAGGGTGCGGGGGATGGGCGTGGCGGTCATCGTGAGCACGTCCACCGTGGCCCGGAGCGCCCGCAGGCGCTGCTTGTGGGCGACGCCGAAGCGCTGCTCCTCGTCCACCACCACGAGGCCGAGGTCCCGGAACGCCACGTCCTCCTGGAGGATCCGGTGGGTCCCGATGAGGACGTCCACGCCCCCCGCCGCGGTGCGCTCGACGATCCGATCCTGCTCCGCCTTCGAGCGGAACCGCGAGAGCACCTCCACCGTCACGGGCCAGCCGGCGAACCGCTCCGTGAAGGTCTCGAAGTGCTGCTGGGCGAGGAGGGTCGTCGGCACCAGGACCGCCGTCTGCCGGCCGCCGAGGGCGCACTTGAAGGCGGCCCGCACGGCGATCTCGGTCTTGCCGAAACCCACGTCCCCGCAGAGGAGGCGGTCCATGGGCCGCGGGGTCTCGAGGTCCCTCTTCACCTCCCGGGTGGCGGTCTCCTGGTCGGGGGTGTCGGGGAAGGGGAAGGAGGCGTCGAACTCCGCCTGCTCGGGGCCGTCGGGGGGGTGGGCGATCCCGGCGTGGGTGCGGCGCAGGGCCTGCACCTCCAGGAGCTCCGCGGCCACGTCGGCCACCGCCCCCGCCACCTCCTCCGTCCGGCGGGTCCAGTCCCGGCCCCCGTAGCGGCTGAGCCGCGGGGCCCCCTCCCGCGCCCCCACGAACCGGTGGACGAGGTCGGCGCGGCTCGCCGGCACGGAGACCTTCACCTCGTCCCGGAATTCCAGCACGAGGGACTCCCGCGTCCCCCCGGGCCGCTCCTCCCGCTCGAGGCCGCGGTAGATGGCCACGCCGTGGGCGACGTGGACCACGGCGTCCCCGGGCCGTAGATCCGCGAGGTCCACCGGGGCCGCGGAGGCCGCGCCCCCGGCGGCCGGCCCGTGGAGGGGCCGCCGGATGCGCCGGCGCTCGAAGAGGGCGTCGAGGGAGATCGCCGCGGTCCCGAGGTCGGGGAGCCGGAAGGGGCGCGACAGGGTCCCCTCGCGCACCGCCACCCGGGCCCGGATCTCCGGCGCGAGGGCCACCCCCTCCAGCAGGGTCCGGAAGCGGTGGGACTCGGCCGCGTTGCCGGCGAACACGACGAGGTCCCCGTCGCGGCGCGCCAGCCGGTCGAGGACCTCGCCGAGCCGGCCCGGGTCGCGGGCGGTCTCCATCACCGGGGCGGTGCGCAGCGGCGCGTCCGCCCCGCCCGGCTCCCGCGGGGGGGACGAGGAGATCCGGGCGGCGGGCCTCCCCTCGAGGGCCGCCTCGAAGCGGGCCCACGCCTCGGCGGTCCCGGAGGAGTGTCCCGCGACGCGGCGGACCCACTCCTCGATCCGCTCCGGGTCGCGCAGCGCCACCCACGCGCCCGCGGGGAGGTGGTCGAGGAGGGAGGCCTCCCCGTGGCCGGAGAGGGCCGTGCGCGGCAGCAGGTCGAGGTGGAGGCCGGACGCTTCGCCGGCGAAGGAGCGCTGGGTGGCGGGGTCGAACCGCCGGACCGAGGCGATCTCGTCCCCGTACCACTCCAGGCGCACCGGGCCCCCGCGCCCGAGGGGGAAGACGTCGAGGACCCCTCCGCGGAGCGCCCACTCCCCCGCCGCCTCGACGCGGGAGACGCGGGCGAACTTCGCCCCGTCCAGTTCCCGGGCCAGCACCTCCGGCCCGCCGCGGTCCCCGGCGGCGACCCGGCGGAACGCGGCGCGCAGGCGCTGCGGCGAGGGGACCCCGTCGAGGAGGGCGGCGGCCGGGGCCACGAGGAAGCGGGGACAGGGACCGGCGACGAGGGCCTCCAGCGCCGAGAGGCGGGCCGCGAGGACCCGCTCCTCCCGGGCGCGGTGGTCGGGGTCGCGGGCGCCGAAGGCGGGGAAGAGGGCCACCGCCCCGGGATCCCCGCCGAGCACCGAGAGGTCCTCGGCCAGCGCCTCGGCCTCCTCGGGATCCGCCGCCGCCACGAGCACCGGCCCCTCCCGGGGCGCGGCCGCCGCCAGGAGGAGGGCCGCCGCGGACCCGTGGATGCCCCGCGCCCCGGCGGGGGCGCCCGCCGCCAGGGCGGAGACGAGGGATCCCACCCCCGGGAGGGCGCGCACCCGGGCGAGGAGAGGCTCGAGCGAGGGGGGATCGGCCAAGGGCGGAGCCGGCCCCGGGAGCGCGCGCCGGGGCGGACCCCG
>CAZWGT010000099.1:0-11636 GCA_964633345.1 uncultured Planctomycetota bacterium | reverse complement strand
GGGCTCGAACCGTCGACTTCCACCTTGGCAAGGTGGCGCTCTACCACTGAGCTACGCCCGCATCCTGCGTCCGCCACGCACGTTACGCCATCTGGTCCCCTGGCCAAAGAAGCGTTGGTGCCCAATTTGTAGCCCTTCGATTCCGGGGCGCCGGAAGTCGTGGTTAGCGTTCAGGTTGCGTCGCAGGACATCCTGCGAGGCCCCGATTCCCGCGTCGCAAGTCTCTCACGGCCTGCAGGCCCACGAGCACCGTATGGGCTCAGGTGCGCGACCTAGGGGCGATGGGCGCCATGGTGACCACCCGGGGCGAGAGAGCGCTACGGGGCGCCGCACGGGGGCACGTTGCGACGGGAGTGGCGGGCCGGACTCGTCAGATCTCGGGCATGAGCACCTCGCGGCAGAAGCCGGAGTCGGCGCGCAGCACGATGCGTATGCTCGGCCACTGGACCCGGATCTGCTGGGCGATCTTCGCCACCTCGGCTTTGGCCCCTGCGGCGGCGTCCTGGTTGGCCTTGCGCAGCCGCGCCAGCAGGAGATGGCCGTCGCAGAGAATGTAGAGCCTCAGGTAGCAGTCGTGGCCGTGGTAGCCGTGGAGGAAGCGTGCCTCCTGAAGCGCTCCACGATGCGGGTGTGTGCCTCGACCTTGGTCAGGAGCAACAGGCCGCCGTCCGAGGAGATGTCCCCGCCGTCGAAGCGGGCCACCCCTTCACGGCCACCAAGACCGGGAAACAGGAACTCGCGTCCACCACACACTGTCCTCACGGGGCTGTCACGCTCCTTGGGTAGAAGACCTTGGCCGGTCACCATCTATGGAACACGCGGCAGCCCTGCTTGATCCTGTCTGTGAGATTTTCGGGATAGGCCTGGCGTCCGCGGGAGGACGGGGTGGCGCGGCGGGAACGCGCCCCTCCCTCCACCCGTTCTCCGTGGGGGCGGGGAGGGGCGCGCCGTAGAATCTCGGGGATGGAAGGTCCGGAGGCAGGGACGGCGATTCGGGTGTCGACCGTGGTCCCGGTGTTAAACGAGGAGGAATCCCTCCCGGAGCTCCACCGCCGCCTCGTCGCCGCGCTCGAAGGGGCGGGGATGGAGTTCGAGGCGATCTACGTGGACGACGGGAGCCGGGACCGGTCCGTCGAGGTCCTGAACGCGCTGGCAGACAAGGACCCTCGCGTCGTGGTCGTCGAATTCAACCGCAACTACGGCCAGCACGCCGCCGTCTTCGCGGGCCTGCACGAGTCCAGGGGCGACACCGTCGTCACCCTCGACGCTGACCTCCAGAACCCGCCCGAGGACATCCCCGGGCTCGTGCGGAAGGCGGAGGAGGGCTTCGACGTCGTCGCCACCTACCGCGACGGGCGCCACGACTCCCTCTTCCGCAAATGGGCCTCGAAGATGGTCAACGCCTACACCGCCCGCGCCACCAAGGTGAACCTCCGCGACTACGGCTGCATGCTCCGCGCCTACCGCCGCCCCGTCGTCAAGGCGCTGTGCACCTGCGACGAGATCTCCACCTTCATCCCGGCCCTGGCCAACACCTTCGCAAAGAAGATCGCCGAGGTCCCCGTCGGCCACGCCGAGCGGGCCCACGGCGTATCCAAGTACTCCTTCTGGTCCCTCGTCTCCCTCCAGTTCGACCTCATGACCGGGTTCACGACCGCGCCCATCCGCCTCATGACCTACTTCGGCGTCTTCGTCTCCCTCTGCTCCTTCGCCCTCGGCGGATACCTCCTGTTCCGCCGGTTCGTCCAGGGGATCGAGCAGGAGCAGGGAATCTTCACGCTGTTCGCTTTCGTCTTCCTCCTCCTCGGCGCCCTGTTCGTCGCCATCGGGATCCTCGGCGAGTTCACCGCCCGCGTCTACGCCGAGGTTCGCCGCCGACCGCGCTACCTCGTCAGTTCCGTGCGCCGGGGGAGCCAGGCTTGATGGTCGTCTACTTCGGGAACCGCGAGATCGGCTGCGCCTGCCTCGAGGAGATCCTCGCCCTCGGGTGCGAGGTCCCCCTGGTCGTCACCTACCCGAGGGCCCCCGACGAGGCGCCGGGCTTCCGCTGCCTCGCCGAGGAGGCGGCCGCCTGCGGGATCCCCGCGGCCACGCCGCCCGACGCCTCGGGGAGGGACCTCCACGAGCGCCTCGGCGAGATCGGGCCCGACCTCGTCCTCTCCGTCTACTACGGCCACCGCATCCCCCGCGCCGTGCGGTCGATCCCGCGCCTCGGCGCCCTCAACATGCACGGATCCCTGCTCCCCAGGTGGCGGGGGCGGGCGCCGCTCCCGTGGGTGATCCTCGCCGGCGAGGCGGAGGCCGGCGTCACCCTCCACGCGATGGTCCACGCCATGGACGCCGGCGACGTCTACGGGCAGGAGCGGTTCCCCGTCGGCCCGCGGGACACCGCCACCGACATCTACGGGAAGACCATCGCCGCGGCGCGGGCGCTTCTCCGCCGTACGCTCCCCCTCGTCGAGGCGGGGACGGCCGCCGTCTCGGTCCAGGACCACGCGCTGGCCACCTTCGCGCCGCCGCTGATGCCCGAGCGGGAGGTGGACCGCTCCTGCACCGTCGAGCGGTTCGACCGCGTCGTCCGCGCCTTCGCCCGCCCCTATCCCGGCGCCCGCACCCCGATGGGGGACGGCTTCGCCGTGATCCGGTCCGGGGAGCCGGGCCGCCTGGCGGGCGGCATCGTCCTCCCGCTGGCCGACGGGGAGTACACGATTCTGAGGCTCTCCCTCGAGGGGGCGGACGAGGACGACGCGGCCGCGTTCCTCGCGGGCCACCCCGAGGCCCCGGCGGTCCTCGGCGTCCGGGCGGCCGCACCGTGAGGCTCGCGCTCAAGATCGACGTGGACACCCGCCGGGGCATGGACGAGGGCGTGCCGCGCCTCCTCGAGACCATGGCCCGGGAGGGGATCCGGGCGACCTTCTTCGTCACCATGGGGCCGGACAACTCGGGGAAGGCCGCCTTCCGCGTCTTCCGCCGGAAGGGGTTCGCGAAGAAGATGGTCCGGACGAATGCGCTCCGGATGTACGGCCTGCGCACGGCCCTCTCGGGGACCCTGCTCCCGGCGCGGCCCGTGGGGAGCGGGCGGCCCGACCTGATGCGGGCCATCGTGGAGGGCGGCCACGAGGCCGGCGTCCACGGGTGGGACCACGTCTTCTGGCACGACCGGATCCTCGACATGGATCCCGCCGCCGCGGCCCTGGAACTGCGGAAGGGGGCGGACGCCTTCGCGGAGGCCCTCGGCCGCCCCGCCGACTGCGCCTCGGCCCCGGGCTGGGTCGTCTCCGCCGGGGTCCTCGGGGAGGAGGAGCGCCTGGGCCTCCGCTACGCCGCCGACGCGCGGGGGACCGTCCCCTTCCTCCCCCGATCCGGGGGGCGCGCCTTCTCCGTCCCGCAGGTGCCCACGACCCTCCCCACGCTGGACGAGATGCTCGGTCGCGAGGGGGTCACCGAGGGGAACTTCGCGGCCCACCTCCTGGCCCTGGCGGAGAAGGGAGGCGGGGACCAGGTCTTCACCCTCCACGCCGAGGCCGAAGGGATGAATTTCCACGCCTGCTTCGACGACCTCCTCCGCCGCATGAAGGACCGCGGCGTCGCGGCGGTCCCGTGCGGGGCGATCCTCGACGGCCTGGATCGCGCGCGCCTGCCGGTCCACGAGATCCTCGTGGGCGAGGTGGATGGCCGCGCCGGCCCGATCTCGGTGCAGGGGGCCGTCGTCCGTGGCCAATGAGAGGCCGGGGCGGGCCCTGCTCGTCGTTCTGCTCCTGCTCCTCTTCGCGGAGCTGCCGGGCACCTGGCTCTTCGACCAGGACGAGACCCGCTACGCGGAGGTCGGCCGCGAGATGCTCGCCTCGGGGGACTGGCTCACCCCGCGCCTGAACGGGGCCCGCTACGACGAGAAGCCGCCGGTCACCTACTGGGCGAACGCGGCGTCCATCGCGGTCCTCGGGAACAACGCCTACGCGGCGCGGCTGCCGGCGCGGCTGGCGGCCCTCGGCACGGCGCTGCTGGTCCTGTGGGCCGGGGGGGGCTGGGCGGCGGTCCTCCTCCTCACCGCGCCCCTGGCCTTCGCCATGGGGCGCCTCGACCTCACCGACGGGCTCGTCTCCTTCTTCCTCGCCGGGGCGTTCCTCTCCCTGAAGAGGTTCCTCGACGCGGAGCCGTGGTCCCGCCGATCCATGGGGTGGCTCTCCGTCGTGGGCCTCGCCTGCGGCCTGGCCGTCCTCACCAAGGGGCTCATCGGCCTGGCCCTGCCGGGACTGGTGCTCGCCGCCTTCGCCGCCCTCACCGGGCGATGGAGGAGGATCGGCGAGTCACTCGCCTCGCCGGCCCCGGTGGTGTTCCTCGCCGTCGTCCTGCCGTGGTTCCTCCTCATGGAGCAGGCCCACCCCGGCTTCAACCGGTACTTCTGGTGGGACAACCACTTCGCCCGCTTCGCCTCGATGGAGGGGACCCGGGACAAGGGGCCGTGGTTCCCCTGGGCGGTGCTCGTCGCGGGATTCCTGCCGTGGCTCCTCCTCCTGCGGTGGCGGAAGTTCCGGGCCGACCCGGACGGGCTCTTCCTCTGGCTCTGGCTGCTGGCGGCGCCGGTCTTCTTCACCTTCTCGAAGTCGATCCTCATCCCCTACCTCCTGCCGTCCATCCCGGCGGCGGCGCTGCTCGCCGCGCGGGAGATCCGCGGGTGGGCCCGCCCGGCGGCGTGGACCCTCGTGGCGCTGCAGGCCGCGGTGATCGTCGCGCTCCCCTTCGTCGCCGAGCGCCGCTCCTGGCGGCCCCTCGCGGATCGGGCCGCCGCGGAGGAGGGGGCCTTCGTCCTCCAGTACCGCTGCCACGCCAACGCCTTCTTCCTGCGGTTCGAGAGTACCCTCCCCGTCGTCGCCCACCGGGGCGAGATGTCCAGGAACGAGGAACCGCCGAAGGACCTCTTCTGGACGGGGAAGCGGTTCTGGGCGCGGTGGGAATCCGGGGAGCGGGTGGTGGCCCTCGTGAACGATCGGCACTGGGAGGAGTTCCGGAAGACGGCGAAGGCGCCGCCGCGGGTCCTCGCCCAGGGCTGGCAGGACCGCCGCCTCGTGGCCAACTACCCGGAGACCCGGTGAAGGGCCTCCCCGCCGCCTGCGCCATCGCCGCGGTGCTCCTCTTCGCGTTCCTCGGCGCCCGCCAGATCCGCAACCCCGACGAACCGCGGGAGGCGGAGATCGCCCGGGAGTGCGCGGCGGGGGAATGGACCACGGTCCCCGCCCTCTGCGGGAAGCCGTTCCTCGAACGGCCGCCCCTCTACTACTGGATGACCGCCGGGGCGATCCGGCTGGCGGGGGAGCCGACGGACGCCGCGGCCAGGGCGGCCTCGGCGCTGCTGGGGATCGTCGCCGTCATCGGGGTCTTCCTCGCGGCGGAGGCGCTCCTCGGCGCGGGATGGGGGTTCACGGCGGCGATCCTGATGCTCGGGATCCCCTACCTCCTCAACCGCTTCCGCACCGGCGTGGGGGACACGGGGCTGGCGGCGTTCACCGCGCTGTCCCTCGGGCTGTTCCTCCGCGCCCACGCCAGGAACTCCTGGACCCTCGGCGTGGCCGCGGGAATCGCGGCGGGGCTGGGGTTCCTCTGCAAGGGGCTGCTGGGGTACGCGATCCCGACCGTCGCGGCGCTCGCATGGCTCGCGGCGATGAAGGACCTGCGCGCGATCCTCCGCCTGCGCCTGTGGGCGGCGGTCGTGGCGGGCCTGGCCGTGGCGGTTCCGTGGGTCCTCGCCCTCCACGCCGCCGAGGGACGCGAGGGCCTCCACCGGTTCTTCGTCTGGAACCACTTCGGCCGCATCGGCGCCGCCGCCGACCACGCCCAGCCCCCCTGGTACTACGTCCGCATCCTCTGGATGGGGCTGCCGCTGGCGCCGCTGCTCGTCGTGGCGTTCCTCAGGCGCCCGGACGAGGGGCGCGCCGCCCGCCTGGCCGGGCTCTGCTGGGTGCTCGCCCCGCTCCTCCTCCTCTCCCTCGCGACGGGGAAGCGGGGGGTCTACCTGCTCCCTGTGCTTCCGGGATTCGCTCTGCTCGGGGCGGCGGTGCTGGCGGGACTGCCGGATCCGCGCTGGCGGAAGTGGGCCGTGGCGGCGGCGGGGGCCATCGCCCTCGGCACGGCGGGCTTCGACATCCTCGTCGCTCCGCGGAGGAACGCGACCGCCTCGGGCTACGCGCTCTCCGCCCGCATCGGGGAACTGGCCGCGGGGCGGCCCGTCCTCCCCTTCCGGGTGAGCGAGGGGGAGATCGGGCAGTTCGCGTACGCGATGGACCGGACGCTGCCGTGGATCTGGGAGGAGAAGGGGCTCCGCCGCGAGGCGGCAGGCGGACCCGTCGTCGTGTTCTGCCGGGTGAAGAACCTGGAGGAGGCCGTCGCCTCCGGGGCGCTCAGCGCCGGGGCCGCCGCGGCGCTGCGGCCGATCGGGTCGGGGGTCGCCGACGGGGACGAGTACCGGATCTACGAGTGGCAGCCCTGACGGCCGCGATCACCGCGTCCACCTGCCCGTCCGTGAGGCCCGGGTACATGGGCAGGGAGAAGATGCGGTCGGTGATGGAGGCGGTGACCGGCAGGTCGGCGTCCGTCGCGCCGAGGTGCGCGTAGGCGGGCATCTCGTGGCTGGCCGGCTCCCAGTGGATGGAGGCGCCGACGCCGAGGCGGATGAGTCCGCGGACCACGGCGGTCCGGTCCATCCCCTCGCGCACGCGGGGGCAGTACATCTGGTGGACGTGGCGGCGCCCGGGGAGTTCGCGGGGGAGGTCGAGGGGGAGGCCGCGCAGGCCCGCGGCGTAGCGCTCCGCAATCTCCCGGCGGCGGTCGTTCATGCGATCGAGCTTCTTCATCTGCACACAGCCGATGGCGGCGGCCAGGTTCGTCATGCGGAGGTTGTAGCCGGGCACGACGGCGGTCCGCTCCCAGGGGCGGTCGGCCTTCACGCGCTGGTGGAGGTCCTTCTCGATGCCGTGGGCCAGCAGCGCGCGGGCGCGGCGCGCGACGGCCTCGTCGGCGGTGGTGACCATGCCGCCCTCCCCGGTGGTGACGTTCTTCATGGGGAAGGAGGAGAAGCAGGCGGTGCCCCAGGCGCCGGGATGCTTCCCCCCGTAGGTACCGCGAGGGTCTCGGCGGAGTACTCGATGAGCCGGAGCCCCTTCCGCCGGCAGAGGTCGGCGATGGGGTCCATGTCGGCAACCTGGCCGGAGTAGTGGACGGGGAGCATGGCCTCAGTGCGTGAGGTGAGGGCGGCCTCGATGGAGGGGGGGGGGCAGCTTCCCGTCGTCCCAGTCCACGTTGGCGAAGGCCGGCGTCGCGCCGGCGGTGCGCACGGCGTTGGCTGAGGCGACGAAGGTGAAGGAGGGGAGGATCACCTCTCTGTGGATTTCGCCGGCGGTCGATGGGCCACCGGGCCCCCATGTCGAGTCCGGGCGACTGCGAACTTGCCTGGCTCCGAAGCCGAATGCGTGTCAGAAATGGTAGCACCCGGGGTGACACGGACCCCAACAGGCACCCGGCCCTTGTGACCGAGATTGCGGATGGAAGCGAGACTAGGGGGACTGTGGACTCGATGGCCGAAAGAGGAACCCCGACAGACGCCCAGGCATTTGGACCGGGAAACCGACCAACTCATGGAAGGAAGGTGGCTGCGGTGGCTGATCGTCTCGGCCAACACGGAGATGTGTTGCCCGCAGGTCGCGCAGACGAGATGTCCCCTCTTGGTCTGCCACGTCTTCGTCTTCGCGGAGAGGCATTTCGGGCAGGCGAACCCCTGATCAGGTGCATGGGCTTGTCTGGCCGTCCGAGGCCAATTGAAGGTCGGTGCTCAAGGCTGACATGGTCGGGTCCCGTACTCTGTCGCGACCTCGTTCACCTGCCGTTCACAATCTGGATCGCAGACTCCTTGCGGAGGTCATCCATGAACCCATCCCCCAGGCTCGCGCTCGCACTGGCCGTCCCCGTGGCCGCCGCCGTGGCCTTCATCACGGCGCGCGCCTCCGCGCCCGTAAAGGAGGGCGGCGACGAGGGGCCGCGGAAATCCCTCGTCACGCGGGTGGAAAGGCTGGAGCGCGCGCTGGAGGGGCTCGGAGCCCCGGCGGGTCGCGACGACGGAGCCGTCCTTCGGCGGATCGAGGCGATCGAGGCGCGCTCGGCCGGGGGCGCACCTTCTGGGGCCGAGGTCGGCGCGGCCGCAGGGACACCGGGGGGGGAGGGAGGCCCGGCCGCGTCCAACGAGAGGGTCCACCAGGATGTCGTGGTCGGTCTCTCGATGGAGCCCGCCTCGACGGACCATCGCGCGGCAGTACGGCGCCTCGCCGAGCACCTGGTGAAGAGTGCCGGGCCACCTGTCGTCGAGAGGGAGTTCGCGTGGGCCGCGGGGCTACTCGATCGCGAGGCCCGCCGCAACAGGGTCACTCCTCAGGAGGCCGCCGAGTTGGCACCGTTCCTCCCCGGCCTCCCGGTAGGCCACGCGGCACGACCCGCGATCGCGAAGGCCGTGGCCATGGGATGGGGCCGGGACGAGCGGCTCGGAGGGTTCCTCTCCCAGTTCGCGGCCAACGCGGAGCCCTCGCTTCACCAGGGGATCCTCGCCGCGCTCGACGACGAGCACCCGGGGACGGCGTTTAGCGAGTACATCATGCGCATGATCCGGGAGGAGCGTGACTCCGGAGTGCTCGCGGTCGCCATGGGCCTCGATCGCATAGAGGCCGCCGCGACTGCCGCCTGCGCTCCGCGGCTCGCGCAGACGATCGAGGCGCGCGTCCTCGACGGGTCCCTCGATGTGGACATGCGGGCCCTCGCGGGACTCGCCATCGCCGTGGCCTGTCTGCGGGTCCCGGACACCGGAGTGACGACGCTGCGGCGGCTCGCCGAAATCGAGGCGGATCCCAAGGTCGCAGAGCGCTACCGGCAGGCGGCGGCGAAACTCCAGTCGGGCGAAGCGACGCTGAAGGCGCTCGAAAGGTTGTTCGAGTAGGTCGGCGGCGCGAAGGTCGCCGGGACCGGGACGCCGACCGTTCGAATACGGCTCATGCCATCCCGATGGAGGGAACTGGAAGCGGGACTAGAATCCTGCCGCCGGATAGGATCCCGTCCTCCGCCATGAAGATCCTGCTCATCGAGGACGACCGGAAAGCCGCTACCTTCCTCCGCAAGGGGTTCGGGGAGAGCGGGTTCGTGGTCGATGTTGCGACGGACGGTGACGAGGGGCTCCACCTCGCGCGCACCGGGGACTACAACCTGGTGGTGCTCGACATCATGCTGCCGGGCCGCGACGGGTGGTCGGTCCTGGCGGAGCTGCGACGGGCAGGCAAGGGGATGCCGGTGCTGGTCCTGACTGCGCTGGACGGGGTTAGGGATCGGGTGCGTGGGCTTGAACTCGGGGCCGACGACTACCTCGTCAAGCCCTTCTCGTTCTCGGAGCTTCTGGCGCGGGCGCGCACCGTGCTCCGGCGGGGACCGGCCCGGGTCCAGGACTGGATTCGAGTCGCCGATCTCGATATGGATCTCGTGCGCCACCGGGCGACCCGCGCCGGGAAGCGACTCGAACTTACTCCGAAGGAGTTCGCGCTCCTCTCGCTCTTCGCCCGCCGTCTCGGCGAGGTCCTCTCGCGCACCATAGTGGTCGAACAGATCTGGGACTCGAATTTCGATGGGGATTCAAACGTAGTCGACGTCCACGTCCGGCGGCTGCGGGCCAAGGTGGACGAGCCATTCGGGCGTCCGCTCATCCACACGGTGCGGGGGGTGGGCTATGTCCTTGAAGAGCGGCCCTGAATCCCCCTCCTCCGGCGCTCGTCCCTGGTCGCTGGCCGCACGGCTGACCGTCTGGTACGGCGCGTCCTCCTTCGCCCTCGTGCTCGCCGCCTCGGTCATCCTCTACGAGGGGCTGAAGTCGGGCCTTGAGCAGGAGGACATCCGCTTGCTTTCCGACAAGGTGCTGATCTTCATCGCGATGCTTCGCGAGAAGCCGTCGAACATGAATGGCGTCCGCCGCGTGGTAGAATTCGAGATGACAGTGCGCCAGCACGAGAAGATCTACTCCCAGATCACCGACGGCCAGGGCCGGGTGCTCTCGGTCACTCCGGATATGCCCGACCTGGCTGCGGCCGCTCTCTTCTCCGCGGCGGTCCCCGAGAGGCCGGCCTTCGCGGTCATGAAGGACCCCCTGGGGACGCCCTACCGGATCTGCAGCCAGAGCGCGATGACGAGCGACGGGGAGATTCGGTTCCTCCAGTTTGTCCACGACATCACAGACGACGAGCACCTCCTCGCCTCCTACCGCGACCTGATCATGCTCCTCCTCGGTGCGGCGCTGGTGGCCTGCACCGGCATGGGCTACTTCGTGGTCCGCAACGGCATCCGGCCGGTGGAGGCGATCGCCAATGCGGCCCGCCGCGTGCAGTTGGCGAACCTCCAGGAGCGGATCGACGTCCGGGGCCTCCCCGCGGAGCTGGCGGACCTGGCGGAGAACTTCAACGCGATGCTCGACCGGCTCGATGGGTCCTTCGATCGCCTGTCCCGGTTCTCTGCGGACCTGGCCCACGAGCTTCGGACGCCCGTGAACCGCCTGCGCGGGGAGGCGGAGGTGGCCCTTCGCCGGGACCGTTCGCCCGCGGAGTACCGCGAAGCGCTCGCCTCCTGCCTCGAGGAGTGCATCGCGCTCTCCCAATTCATCGAACGGCTACTCTTCCTCGCCCGCGCCGAGGACCCGAGGACCCACGTCGAGCGCCGCCCCCTAAGCCTGGCCCGCGAGATGTCCACGATAAGGGAGTTCTATGGGCCCGCCGCGGAAGAGGCCGGCATCCGCCTCGACGTAGAGGCCCCGGTGGACTTGGATCTGCGCGCGGATCCGGACTTGTTCCAGAGGGCCCTCTGCAACCTCGTCTCCAACGCCCTCGCCCACACCCCCCGTGGCGGCCGGATCTCGATGGGCGCGCGCATGGAGGGGGACTCGGTCCGGGTCGAGGTCCGCGACACGGGCGGAGGGATCCCCGCGAAGCATATGCCTCACGTGTTCGACCGCTTCTACCGTGCGGACGAGGCCCGCTCCCGGGGGAGCGGCGGCGCAGGCCTGGGGCTCGCCATCGTGAAGACCATCGCGGAACTCCACGGCGGGCGCGTCGAGATCGCGAGCGAGGTGGGCGCGGGCACCTGCGTCGACCTAGTCCTTCCCCGCGATCATTACGGCACCGCAATCCCGCCGTCATCCCCGCGTCAGTAGCCCGTCATCGTCGCGCAAGGAAGGACCCCTATCCTCGCACCCTATTGTGAGGAGGTCTTCCGCCCGATGTCCGTCCGCCCCCGCGTGTCCACGGTCGTCCCCGTCTACGGCGAGGAGGAATCCCTGCCCGAACTGCACCGCCGCCTCGCCGCGGCGCTGGAGGGGGCCGGGATGGACTTTGAGGCGATCTACGTGGACGAAGGGAACCGCGACCGGAGCGCCGGGGTCCTGCGGGACCTGGCCGCGAGGGATCCCCGCGTCGTCGTCGTGGATCTGAACCGCAACTACGGCCAGCACGCTGCCATGTTCGCCGGGCTCCACGAGTCCCGCGGGGAGACGGTCGTGACCCTCGACGCCGATCTCCGGGGGGGGGGGGGGGGGGGGGGGGGGGGGGGGGGGGGGGGGGGGGGGGGGG
>CAZWGT010000098.1:0-11648 GCA_964633345.1 uncultured Planctomycetota bacterium | reverse complement strand
CAGCCGCCGTTGGCCCCCGCCGACCGTGTGGACTCGGACTCGGCCGTGGCCTGCCTCTGACGTCCTTCGGTCGGGGGACGCGACGCCCGCGGGCCGTTCCGCGGGGGTCGCGTCCCCCGACCCCTCCTCCGCAGTCCTTGGACCGCGGCTCGAACGGCACTAGGATTCGACCCTTTCGGGCATCCCCCGGCGCTGGATCGTCTGCGGAGGGGCCCGGCAAGGGAGCATCCCCCTCATGCATCCGGTCCTCGCCCTCCTTCTCGCCGCGCAGGATCCGCCCCCCGAGGGCGGCCCCCCCCAGTGGATCGGCTCCGTCATCATGTTCGGCGCCATCGGCGCCATCTTCTACTTCCTCCTCATCCGCCCCCAGGCGAAGCAGGAGAAGGAGCGCCGTGCGATGCTCGACGCCCTGAAGAAGCGCGACCGCGTGGTCACCGGGGGCGGCCTCATCGGAAGCGTCTCCGACATCCGCGACGACGAGGTCGTCCTCCGCATCTCCGAGAACCCCGACGTGAAGGTGCGCGTGCGCCGCTCCTCCGTGGTCGAAGTGCTCAAGGAGACCGCGGAGCCGTCCTCCAAGTAGGAAACCCATGCAGGCAACCACATCCAAGAGGCTCTACGTCACGGCGTTCTGGGTCCTCCTCCTGACCCTGTTCCCGTGGCTCTACTACAGCCGCTTCCTCGGCCAGGACTACGGCCTGAAGTTCGGCCTCGACCTCAAGGGAGGCGCCTCCATCACCTACCGCGTCGCGGCGGAGGACGGGCAGGACCAGGCCTCGGTCCTCAAGGACGCCATCGCCGTCACACAGTTCCGCGTGGACGCCATGGGCGTGGGCGAGGTGGTCATCGTCGAGTCGGGCGTGAACCAGTTCACCGTCGAGCTCCCCGGGCGCGGCAAGGAGGAGATCGACCGCATCAAGGACATCATGTCCACGCTGGGCTCCCTCGAGTTCCGGATCGTTGCCGAGCAGGCGATGGCCTCCTCGGAGTCGATGAAGAAGGAGCGGGAGAAGGAGTCGTACGTCCCCACCCCCGGGTACGCCTGGTACCCCTCCGACGAGGGACGGGAGTACCTCCTCGAGGTCCCCGACCTCAAGGCCAAGGCCGAGGTCGCGGCCCGCACCGCCGCGTACGCCGAGGCGGTCAAGGCCGGGAAGGCCGAGGCGGAACTCGCCCCCCTGCGCGCCGCCGTCGCCGACGCCGAGAAGGCCCTCGAGACGGCGCTGTCGAAGTTCGGCTGGACCGGGCTCGACCTGGAGTCCGCCACGGCCCTCCCGGCCCAGGACGGCCCCCGCGACGCCTACGAGATCTCCTTCTCCATCATCCCCAGCCGCAAGGCGGCCTTCGGCGACTTCACCGCCGCCAACATCGAGCGCCCGATGGCGATCCTCCTCAACCGCAGCGTCCACACGGCCCCGGTGATCCACTCCAAGCTCCCCGGCAGCGGCCGCATCTACTCGGGCCTCAACCCGTACACGCAGAAGCAGGCCCGGGACCTCGTGACGGTCCTGCAGTCGGGCTCCCTGAAGGTCCAGCCCGAGGAGGTCTCCTCCTTCGTCGTGGGCCCCGGCGTCGGCGAGCAGGCGGTGCAGCGCGGGAAGCTGGCCGTGGGGATCTCCACCCTCCTCGTGATCGCCACCATGGTCCTGTTCTACCGGGGCGCGGGCTGGGTCGCGAACCTGGCCGTGCTCCTCAACCTGGTGATGACGCTGGGGGTCCTGATGTTCCTCGGCGCGGCCCTGTCCCTCCCGGGCATCGCCGGCCTCATCCTCACCCTCGGCCTGGCCGTGGACGCCAACATCCTCGTCAACGAGCGCATCCGCGAGGAGAAGGAGGCGGGCAAGGGACTGGCCCAGGCCATCGCCGCCGGCTACGACCGGGCGTGGGTCACCATCCTGGACAGCAACCTGACCACCATCCTCGCCGGCATCGTGCTCTACTTCATCGGGACCGGTCCGGTGCGCGGCTTCGCCCTCACCCTCGTCGTCGGCCTGATCATCTCCATGTTCACCGCCTGCTACGTCACGCGGACCATCTTCATGTGGGGCCTCGAGATGGGGATCCTCAAGGAGTTCCGCATGATGCGCATCGTCCCGGTCCCGCCCTTCCGCTACACGGCGGCCCGGTCGATGACCATCGGGGTGTCGGCGATCCTCATCGTCCTCGGGACGGCCGCCTTCGTCGCCCGGGACCGCTACGACAAGTACGACCTGGAGTTCACGGGCGGCCAGCGCGTGGTCCTCGCCATGAGGAAGACCATGTCCCTGGAGGTCCTCAAGGCGCGCCTGGAATCGAGCGGCCTCGGCGAGGTCGGGGTGCGGACGATCCGCGGCCGGGGCTCGGACACGGCGGCCCTCGGCTCGGCAAACGAGAGCGACACCTTCGAGCTCACGGCGCGCAGCGAATCGGAGGCCGCCGGCCGGGCCTTCGACGCCCGGGTCCGCGACGCCTTCCGGGAGGAGATGCTCCCCCCCGCCATCGGGAAGGTGGAGATGGGGACGAAGGACGCCGCCGGCCGGGCCCCCGTCAAGGCGGTCCTCCACTTCGCCTCCGCCGACCCCGATGCCGCGAAGGTCAAGGCCGCCGTCGAGGGGGCCCCGGTCTTCAAGACGGCCGAGGAGCTCAAGGTGGAGGCGGTCCCCGGGGAGGCGCGCACCTTCGCCCTGTCGGGGAGGATCCTCCTCCCGACCGCGGGCGACCCCGAGCTGACCATCAAGCAGGAGATCGGCCGGGCGGTGGCGGCCGCCCCCCCGCTGGCCCTCTCCGAGCCGGTCCCCCAGAGCGACTTCATCGGGCCGGGCGTGGCGAACCGACTCCGCGAGCAGGCCATCATCGCGGTGCTCCTGTCCACGCTGGCCCAGATCGTCTACCTGAGGTTCCGATTCCGGGACTTCACCTACGGCTTCGCCGCCGCCATCATCGTGGCCCACAACGTGCTGCTGACCCTCGGGGCGGTCGCCGTCGCCGACGCCCTGGGCCTTGCCCACGTGAAGATCAACCTCCCGGTCATCGCGTCGTTCCTGACCCTCATCGGGTACTCGGTGAACGACACGATCGTCGTCTTCGACCGGATCCGCGAGAACCTCGGCCGGTCGATCCACCCCTCCTCCGCCCTCATCGACAAGGCGATCTCCGACACCCTGGCGCGCTCCATCCGCACCTCCATCACGGTGTTCCTCGTCGCCCTGACGATGTTCGCCGCGAACTGGAACACGAACAGCGGCATCGAGGGCTTCTCCTTCGTCATGGTGGTGGGCGTGCTCACGAGCGCCTACGCCTCGGTGTTCATCTCCTCCCCCATGCTCCTCTTCCTCCCCGTCTACTCCGTCTCCCTGCTGAAGCTCGGCCGGCCCGTGGTCCTCGGCCTCATCGCGGCCCTCTTCCTCGGCCTCGGGGTCGCCTCCACCCAGGAGGGGGTCATGGCATGGGTCGGCGGCGGCCTCGCCTCCCTCCTCCCCCTGCACTTCCTCCTGCACCTGGCGCAGTGGCTCCGCCAGCCCGACCCCGACCGGCTCCTGCGGGACATCGACGTCCGCGCCGCGGCCGCCTGAGCGGCTCCCCCGGCGCGCACCGCCGCCGGGGGCCCGGGGGTGCGCCGCCGGGGCGCCCCCTGCCGATAGAGGGGCATGGGACTCCGCTACGGCCTCCTCGTCGTGCTCACCCTCGTCCTGGCCTCCGCCCTGGTCTGGGACGGGCTCCACCCCCCCGGGACCGGCCGGCTCTCGCCCCGCGAGGGTCCGGCGCCGGAGGACGTGGCCGTGGTGGTCGTCGGCGGAAGCCCCCTCCCCCTGCCTCCGCCCCCGTCTCCGTCCCCGCTCCCCGGGATTCCCGGCGGGGACTCCCCCGCGCCCCCCCCCTCCGAAGAAGGGGTCTACACCGTGGAGAAGGGGGATTCCCTCGGCCTCATCGCGCAGAAGACCCTCGGGACCACCCGCAAGGCACCGGACCTCGCCCGGTTCAACGGGATGACCCTCGAGACGCCGCTCCGGGTCGGCCAGGAGCTCCGGATCCCGCCCGCGGTCGGGGCAGCAGCGCCGCCCTCCGCCTCCCGCCCCTCCACCGCCGCCCCGAGGACCCACACGGTGGAGAAGGGGGACGCCCTGTTCGCCCTGGCCAAGCGCTACTACGGGGACGGCTCGAGGTTCCGGGCCCTCGCCGAGGCCAACGGGCTCGATCCCGAGGCGCCCCTGAAGGTCGGGAGCGCGCTGCGCATCCCCTAGGCCGCGCCTACCGCCCCGCCACCTTCACCAGTCCGTCCGCGCCGGTCTTCAGGCGATCCCTCTCGCTCGGGGCCAGGCGGACCTTGATCCGGACCTCGTCCCCCACGTACTCCCGCCCGAGGACCCTGCCCCGGGACGCCAGCCAGGCCAGCGTCCGCCCGTCCCCGGCGTCCACGCGCAGGTCCATGTCCTCGTGCTCCTTCTCCACGAACCGCAGGACCTGCCGCGCGAACTCGGCCAGTCCCTCCCCGGTCACCGCGGAGACGACGGCGGAATCCCGCTCCTCCCTCCGCAGGACCTCCATCGAGATCCGGTCCCGGACCGCGTCCGCCTTGTTGAGGACGAGGATGCGCGGGAGGGCGCCCGCGCCGATCTCCTCGAGGACCCGGTCCACGGAGGCCTTCTGGATCTCGGCGTCCGGGTGGGAGGCGTCCACCACGTGCAGGAGGAGGTCGGCGTCGAGGGTCTCGGCCAGGGTGGCCCGGAAGGAGGCCACCAGGTGGTGCGGGAGGTCCCGGAGGAACCCGACGGTGTCGGAGAGGAACACCCTTCGGTTCCCGGGGAGGACCCAGGAGCGCGTCTGGGTGTCGAGGGTCGCGAAGAGCCGGTCCTCGACGAAGACCTCCGCGCCCGTCAGGGCCCGCAGCAGGGAGGACTTCCCGGCGTTGGTGTAGCCCACGAGGGAGACGCGGAAGTACCCCTCCCGGCCGCGGGAGCGCGTGCCCTGTTGGCGCTCCAGGAGGGCGAGCTCCTCCTTCAGGTCGCGGACCTTCAGGGCGACGAGGCGGCGGTCCACCTCCAGCTGCTTCTCCCCGGGACCCCGCGTGCCGATCCCGCCCATGGTGCCGCTGGTGCCGCCCTCCATGCGCTCCAGGTGGGTCCACATGCGCTTCAGGCGCGACCGGAGGTACTCGTGCTGGGCGAGCTCCACCTGCACGCGGGCCTCCCGGCTGCGGGCCCGGAGCGCGAAGATGTCGAGGATGACCTCGCTCCGGTCCACGACCCGGAGCTTGATGATCTTCTCCAGGTTCCGGACCTGGGCCGGGCTCAGGTCGTTGTTGAACAGGACCGCGCCGGCCCCCAGGGACGCCGCGAGCTTCCCGATCTCCTGGGCCTTGCCCTTCCCGATGAACGTCGCCCCGGTGATCCTCCCCTTCTTCTGCAGGACCTCCGCCGCGACCTCCGCCCCCGCCGTCTCCGCCAGCCGGCGGAGCTCCGTGAGGGGCGGCTCCACGGTCCGCTCGTCCCCGGGCTGGACGAGCCCCGCGAGGACGACCCTCTCCCGGACGACGCCGTGCCCGAGCCCCCGATCCTCGTTCACCGGGCCGCCTCCCGTCCGCCGGATGCCGTCCCGCCGGATGCCGTCCCTGCGGGAACGACCCCGCCGGGCGACGGTCCCCGGGCCGCCGCCTGCCCGAGGACGGTGGCGGCCTCCCCGGCGAGGGGGACGAAGCGCGGCTCCGCGCCCCGGCGAAGTTCGATCCGGCCCTCCCAGCGCGGATCCTCGCGCCGGGGGAAGTCGGTCCGCTCGTGGGTGCCGCGGCTCTCCTCGCGGGCGAAGGCCGCCGCGACCACGAGCCGGGAGAGGAGCAGCATGTTCTGGAGTTCCCAGCCCTTCGGATCCCGGAACTCCCGGCCGAGGACGTACCGCGCCCACCCGTCGATGGCCCATCCCGCGTCCGCGAGGCCCGTCCCGTCCCTCGAGGGGCCGGCTCGGCGGCCCATGAGGCTGCGGAGAGCGGCCCGGACGTCCTCGGTGTCGATTCCCGCCGCGGGCGGGCCGGGGGACTCGAACCGCACGGCCGCGGGCCGGCGATCGTCGCGGGTGGCCGCCAGGCGCCCCGCCGCCTCCCCCGCCCGGGGGCCGAGCACGAGTCCCTCGAGGAGGCTGTTGCTCGCCAGGCGGTTGGCCCCGTGGAGGCCGGTGGCGGCCGCCTCGCCGCAGGCGTAGAGGCCGGGAAGGGAGGTCGCCCCGTCGAGGTCGGCGCGGATCCCGCCGACGAAGTAGTGGGCCGAGGGCCGCACGGGGAGGAAGTCCCTGGCCGGGTCCAGTCCGACCGAGGCGCACATGCGGAACACCCCGGGGAAGCGCTTGCTTCCTTCCGCGGCGCCCAGGTGGGTCATGTCGAGGTACACGTGCGTGTCCCCCGTCTCCGCGAGGCGGCGCAGCATGCCCCTCACGACCACGTCCCGCGGGGCGAGGTCCCCCAGGGGATGGACCGCCTCCATGAAACGGACCCCGTGCCGATCGAGGAGCCGGCCACCGGCCCCCCGCACCGCCTCGGTGATGAGGAACCGCGCGGCCCCGGCGGCGTAGAGCACGGTGGGGTGGAACTGGACGAACTCCAGGTCCCTCAGGATCGCCCCGGCCCGGAACGCGGCGGCCATCCCGTCCCCCGTGGCGACCGTGCTGTTCGTGGACTCCCGGAACACCTGGCAGGCCCCGCCCGTCGCCAGGACCGTGGCCCCGGCGCGGACGACCTCGAGGTCTCCGTCCTCGTCCCGGAAGAGGCCGCCGAGGACCTCGCCTCCGTCCTCTCCGGTCAGGAGATCCACGAGGAAGAGGCGCTCCTTGGCCCGGATGGCCGGCGTCTCCGGGAGCCGGGCGAGGAGGGCCCGCTCCAGCTCGAACCCCGTGGCGTCGCCTCCCGCGTGGGCCACCCGCGCCACCCCGTGCCCCCCCTCGCGGCCGAGCCGCGGGCGGTCGATCCCGCCGTCGAAGCGCATGCCCAGTCCGGCCAGCTCCCGCAACGCCTCCGGGGCCCGTTCGGCGACGGTGCGGACCACCGTCTCGTCGCACAGCCCCGCACCGGCGACGAGGGTGTCGCGGACGTGCTGGTCCGGGCTGTCGTCGGGCGACAGGGCCGCCGCGATACCCCCCTGCGCGTACCTCGTGTTCGACTCCGCCAGGGCCGCCTTGGAGGCGAGAACGACGCGCCCGTGCCGCGCGGCGGCGAGGGCGGCCGAGAGTCCCGCCACGCCGGAGCCGACGACGAGGACGTCCACGAACACGTGGGGCACGTCCCGGGCGTCGAAGGCCGCCAGGGCGCGGGGTGGGGCGTGCGGTTCCTTCAGGGGACCCCTCTCTCGTGGAGGCGCGGCCCGACGTCGGGGAAGCCGTCCAGTCTACCGCCCCGGAGGCGCCGGGGGGAGATACCCGGCCTCGAAACGGAGCCGCTTCGATGCAGGCTCCGCGGACACGACGGCCGGACGGTGGAGGCGGCGGGAGTCGAACCCGCGACCTGTGCCTTGCAAAGGCACCGCTCTCCCATTGAGCTACGCCCCCGGGCCGCCCCCGCCCCGCCGCATCGAGCCGTCGCCCGCCCCGCGCCGCGTTGGCGGCTGGCGGGCCCCGGGCGCCGGAGTGGTGGGCCAATGTGGAATTGAACCACAGACCTCGCGCTTATCAGGCGCGTGCTCTAGCCAACTGAGCTATTGGCCCACGAGGAGCCGGCATGATACCGGGGGCGATCGCGTACCCCCAAGGGATACGCACGGGTCGCCGCGAGGAGGTCCCCGGCCGGCCCCGGAATCGAAGAAGGCCCCCGCACCTCGCGGTGCAGGGGCCCTCAGAGGGTTCCTGGCGGCGACCTACTCTCCCGGGCTGTTGCCCAGTACCATCGGCGCGACGGGCTTGACTTCCGTGTTCGGAATGGGAACGGGTATTTCCCCGCCGCTATGACCACCAGAATTTTCAATGACGATTCAGGCGAGACCACGAACGAAGGTCCACCAAACAGAGGGGGCGGAACACCGACAAGGATGGCCCTGCATGTCCTCCGGCCCGTCCATCCGGTGCTGTCATCCTCTCGAGGCCGCGTGCCGGGGATTCCCGGACGAGGCCGCGGAAGGATGGACGGTCAAGTCAATCGGCTGTTTAGTACCGGTTCGCTGAGCACGTCACCGTGCTTGCACGTCCGGCCTATCGACGTCGTAGTCTTCGACGAGCCTCAGGGACCCCTAATTTTGGGACTGGCTTCGCGCTTAGATGCTTTCAGCGCTTATCCATACCGAACATGGCTACCGGGCAATGCCCCTAGCGGGACAACCCGCACACCAGAGGTTCGTCCTTCCCAATCCTCTCGTACTAAGGAAAGACTCCCTCAAGGGTCCTACACCCACAGAAGATAGGGACCGACCTGTCTCACGACGGTCTGAACCCAGCTCACGTACCGCTTTAATCGGCGAACAGCCGAACCCTTGGGACCTCCTTCAGCCCCAGGATGCGATGAGCCGACATCGAGGTGCCAAACCTTGCCGTCGATATGAACTCTTGGGCAAGATCAGCCTGTTATCCCCGGAGTACCTTTTATCTGTTGAGCGACGTCCCTTCCACACGGCAAACGCCGGATCACTAAGCCCTGCTTTCGCATCTGCTCGTGCCATCGCACTCGCAGTCAAGCTCCCTTATACCTTTACGCTCCACGTGCGATTGCCAACCGCACTGAGGGAACCTTTGGACTCCTCCGTTACTCTTTTGGAGGAGGCCGCCCCAGCCAAACTGCCCGCCTATCACTGTCCCGACGCCGGATCACGGCTGCCGGTTAGAATCCTAATATGTCGAGGGTGGTATTTCACCGGTGGCTCGGCCCTGGCCAGAACCAGGGCTTCGAAGCCTCCCACCTATCCTACGCACTACAGACCAAGAGCCAATAATAGGTTGCAGTAAAGGTTCACGGGGTCTTTCCGTCTAGCTGCGGGTAGGCGGCATCTTCACCGCCGATACAATTTCGCCGTGTCCCTCGTGGAGACAGCGCCCAAGTTGTTACGCGATTCGTGCGGGTCGGAACTTACCCGACAAGGAATTTCGCTACCTTAGGACCGTCATAGTTACGGCCGCCGTTAACCGGGGCTTCAGCTCGGAGCTTCTCCCCGAAGGGATGACCCCTCACCTTAACCTTCCGGCACCGAGCACGCGTCGGCCTGCATACTGCGTCTATCTGACTTGGCGCAGACCTGTGTTTTTGATAAACAGTCACTTGGGCCGATTCACTGCGGCCTGACCAGCCTCGGGTTGTTCACCCTGAACCGGAAAGGCTCCCCTTATCCCGAAGTTACGGGGTAATTTTGCCGAGTTCCTTCACGAGAGTTCTCACGAGCGCCTTAGGATACTCTCCTTGCCTGCCTGTGTCGGTTTCTGGTACGGTCGCCCTGGGACTGGCCACGAAGATTTTCTCGGAGACCCTTTAGGTCACTTCGCCAACATAATTGGGCTCGTGCGGCCTCCGGGGATGTCGTGGTGGATTTGCCTGCCACTACCCCTCGGGCCTCATCGGGCATTTCTGATCGCCCGTAGACCATCCAAATCCCGTCTCTCCTTGGCTCGTAACGTCCTTCGAGCGGCGCGCGAATGTTGACGCGCTTCCCATCGGCTACGCCTTTCGGCCTCGCCTTAGGGGCCGGCTAACCCTGCTCTGACTTGCATTGGACAGGAAACCTTAGGCTTTCGGCGAAAGAGATTCTCACTCTTCTTATCGCTACTCATCGCCGGATCCTCACTTCTGCACGGTCCAGCCGTCCTTGCGGTCGACCTTCACCCCATGCAGAACGCTCCCCTACCGATGACGGTTCGGCTTTCGCGTTCCCGTCATCCCGCGGCTTCGGTGGCATGCTTGAGTCCCGATCATTGTCGGCGCGGGAATGCTCGACCAGTAAGCTATTACGCACTTTTTAAATGATGGCTGCTTCTAAGCCAACATCCTGGCTGTCTTCGCACTCCCACTTCCTTTAGCACTTAGCATGCGCTTTGGGACCTTGTCCGGCGGTCCGGGCTGTTTCCCTCTTGACAACGGAGCTTATCCCCCGCTGTCTGACTCCCGTACGTACGCCACGGTATTCGGAGTTTGATAGGACAGAGTAACCTGGTGGGTCCTCAAGTCCTTTCAGTAGCTCTACCCCCGCGACGCTCATGTACGAGGCTAGCCCTAAAGCTATTTCGGGGAGAACCAGATATCTCCAAACTCGATTAGTTTTTTGCTCCAGATCCTCAGGTCATCCCATCGGTTTTCAACCCAAATGAGTTCGGTCCTCCAGGGACTTTTACATCCCCTTCAACCAGCCCAAGGATAGATCGTCTGGTTTCGGGTCTGCTACATGCAACTAATGCCGCACATTTGGCACTCGCTTTCGCTTCGGCTCCGGGCCAGAGGCCCTTAACCTCGCTGCATGCAGCAACTCCCGGCGTCATTATGCAAAAGGCACGCGGTCAGGCATTCCCCTTGCGGGGCATAGCCCTCCCACTGCTTGTAGGTAGATGGTTTCAGGTTCTATTTCACTCCCCTAGTAGGGGTTCTTTTCATGGCTTTCGCTCACGCTACTTGTCCACTATCGGTCGCTGAGTAGTACTTAGCCTTGGGCAGTGGGCTGCCCGGATTCATGCCGCCTTCCACGACAACGGCATTACTTGGGAGTCATCCAGAGGGAGGTTCCTCGCCTTTCGTCTACAGGTCTTTCACCTTCTGTGGAGCGCCATTCCAAGCGCTTCGACTAGGTGGGAACTTTGTAACTCCTCCGCATCTTCGCAGAGATGCACGGATGATCCCGCTACCCCCGACGGGAAACGCCTGCGGGCTATCACGCCCGTCGGGTTTGGGCTGGTTCCCTTTCGATCGCCTCTACTCAGGAAGTCGCTTCGCTTTCCTCTCCTCCAGGTACTAAGATGTTTCAGTTCCCTGGGTATGGCCTCCGTGACCTATTTCATTGAGCCACGGATTCCGGGGCATGACCCCCGGAGGGTTGTCCCATTCGGAAACCCACGGATCAAAGCCTGCAAACGGCTCCCCGTGGATATCGCTGTTTTGCAGCGTCCTTCATCGCCTCTCAGCGCCAAAAACATCCACCATCCACCCTTAATAACTTGACCGTCCTGTTTCCTTTCGTCGTCCGGACCAGGAGCGGCTTTCAGACACTTCGAGACATCCTTGCTACTGCGCCGGGAGAACGAATCCCCCGGCGCGATGTTCTCGCCTTGCCTCTATTTGGTTTTCAATGATCCTGTTGAGGAGCTCGTGGTCGATCGGTACGGTGCCGATGTGCACGGGGCCCGGAGGCCCCGGTTCTGGTAATCCCCAGAAAGGAGGTGATCCAGCCGCAGGTTCTCCTACGGCTACCTTGTTACGACTTAGTCCCAGTCACTAGTTTTACCTTCGGCGCCTCCCTCCCTTGCGGGTTGGGTCAGCGACTTCGGGTACCCCCAGCTTCCATGGCTTGACGGGCGGTGTGTACAAGGCTCAGGAACATATTCACCGCGGCATAGCTGATCCGCGATTACTAGCGATTCCAACTTCATGCAGACGAGTTTCAGCCTGCAATCCGAACTGGGGCTGAGTTTTTGGGATTTGCTTCGCCTCGCGGCTTCGCTTCCCTTTGTCCCAACCATTGTAGCACGTGTGTAGCCCCAGGCGTAAGGGCCATGATGACTTGACGTCG
>CAZWGT010000097.1:0-11658 GCA_964633345.1 uncultured Planctomycetota bacterium | reverse complement strand
CGCAGGGCCAGGTGGAGGGCTGCTGTCCCGCTCGCGAGGGCGACCGAGGGGAGGGCCGCCGCGCCCGGGGCCGTCCGCTCGACGGAGGGCCGCCCCGTCTCCCCCGGGGTCGGGCTCTCCCTCGACCTCCTGCCGGAGAGGTGGATCGGCTCCTTCCGCTCCGAGTCCCTGGCCCTCCCCGGGGAGATCGAGCCCGCCGGGGCGCGCGCGGCCTCCCTGCAGTCCCTGGAGGTGGCCGCGGGCCCGAAGATCCTCGGGACCGGGGGGGTCCGCCTCGACGCCCTGGCCGGGGGGCGGGCCTGGCTCCTGCGGTCGACGGAATCCATCGGCGACGTTCCCTCCGAGGACATCGATCGGGAGGCCTGGGTCGAGCCCTTCGCCGGCCTGAGGGCCGACATCGCCGCCTTCGAGTCCGTCTCCCTGCGGATCCGCGGCGACGGCTCCCTCGTTCCTTCCGACCGTGTCCGGTCCTGGCGGGCCTCGGCCGCGGGGGTCTTCGCGATTTCCACGGCGGTGTCCCTATCCATAGGCTGGGAAACGAGTTCCGCCCAACTGGACAGGGGGAGCGGTGGGAATCGCTTCCTCGTGGACGCCTCCCTCTCCGGCCCGTTCCTCGCCGTCGAACTGAGGTTCTAGGCCGCCGGGGATACAATGGGCGGAATCGTTTCCTCCAGCCGGCGGAGTCGCGCCGGAGGGGGGGAGGCCCATGGCCGATCCGGTGCAGGAGCCGCAGGATGCGCCGCCGGGCGGGAGCCCGGACAAGGACGCGGAGGCCCCGACCCTCGGGAGCCGCCTGCGGCGGGCCGTCGTCGGGAAGCCGAGGAACCTCCAGGACCCCCGCCTCCACCACCGCCTCGCCCTCATCCCCCTCCTGGCCTGGGTGGGCCTGGGGGCCGACGGCCTCTCCTCCTCCTGCTACGGGCCGGAGGAGGCCTTCCACGCCCTCGGCCCCCATCGCGTCTACCTCGCCCTCGTGCTGGCGGCCGCCACGGCCTTCACCGTCGCCCTCATCTCGGCGGCCTACGCGCGCATCATCGAGGACTTCCCCACGGGGGGCGGCGGCTACGTCGTGGCCACCAAGCTCCTCGGCCACCGGGCGGGCGTCGTGTCGGGGTGCGCGCTGCTCGTGGACTACATGCTCACCATCACCGTCTCCGTGGCCGCCGCCGGCAGCGCCATCTTCAGCTTCCTCCCCCCCGAGTGGCAGTCCTGGAAGCTCCCCGCCGAGGGGCTCCTCCTCGTCGGGCTCACGGGCCTCAACGTCCGGGGCGTGAAGGAGTCGGTCACCTTCCTCGCCCCCATCTTCCTCCTCTTCCTCCTCACCCACGCGGTGGTCATCCTCGGGGGCGTCGGCTCCCACGCCACGCGGCTCCCCGAGGTCGTCTCCGGCTTCTCCCGGGACCTCTCCGCGGACGTCTCCGCCGTCGGCCTCATGGGCGTCCTCTCGGCCGGCCTCTACGCGTACTCCCTCGGCGGCGGCACCTACACGGGCATCGAGGCGGTCTCCAACGGGATGACCATGATGCGGGAGCCCAGGGTCCGCACCGCCCGCCGCACCATGCTCTACATGGCGACGTCCCTGGCCGTCACCGCCGGCGGCCTCATCCTCTGCTACCTGCTCTGGGACGTGGTCTCCGACCCCCACCGCACGCTCAACGCCGTCCTCCTCGAGAGCCTCTCGGCGGAGTGGGGGGTGGGCCGCTGGTTCGCCGTCCTCACCCTCCTGACCGAGGGGGCGCTGCTCGTCGTGGCGGCGCAGGCGGGGTTCCTCGACGGCCCGAGGATCCTGGCGAACATGTCCCTCGATTCGTGGGTCCCCCACCGCTTCGGCGCCCTCTCGGAGCGCCTCACCACCCTCAACGGGATCCTGCTCATGGGGGGCGCGTCCCTGGCCGCGCTCCTCTACACGGGGGGCGACGTGCGGGCCCTGGTGATCATGTACTCCATCAACGTGTTCCTGACCTTCTCGCTCTCGATGCTGGGGATGACGCTGGACGCGTGGAGGAGGCGGGAGCGGCCCGACCGCCGCGGGAGGCTCCTCCTCTTCGGCCCGGCGCTGCTGCTCTGCGCGACGATCCTCGGGGTCACCGTGTACGAGAAGTTCACCGAGGGGGGATGGCTCACCCTCGCGGCGACGGGGACGGTGGTCTTCCTGTGCTTCCTGGTCCGGGCCCACTACCTCGGGGTGAAGGAGCGCCTGCGCCGGCTCTACCGCGTCCTCGAGGAGCCGCCCGCGGACCCGACGGCCGCCCCCCCGGGCGCGCCGGACCCGGGGGCCCCCACGGCGGCGATCCTCGTGTCCTCCTACGGGGGCGTCGGCGTGCACACCGTGCTGACCGTGCTCCGCACCTTCCCGGGCCAGTTCCGGAACATCGCGTTCCTCAGCGTGGGCGTCATCGACTCCGGGACCTTCAAGGGGGAGGGATCCCTCGAGGCCCTCCGGACGAAGACCGGGCACGACCTGGAACGCTACGCCCTCCTCGCGGCGAAGATGGGCTTCCCCTCGGTGACGCGCCTCGCCGTCGGGACCGATGCGGTGGACGAGGCGGAGCGCCTCTGCCACGAGGTGGCGCTGGAGTTCCCCCGGGCGACCTTCTTCGCGGGGAAGGTGATCTTCCAGAGGGAGTCGTGGCTCCAGCGGCTCCTCCACAACCAGACCGCCGAGGCCATCCAGCGCCGCCTCCACTGGGAGGGCAAGACGATGGTCATCCTCCCCGCGCGGGCGATCTGATCAGGGGACGAGGACGATCTTCCCCAGGGCCCCGGGCTCCATGACCCGGCGGTGGGCCCGGTCCGCCTCGGCGAGCGGCAGCGCCGCGCCCACGACGGGCCGGAGGATCCCCGACTCGAGCCCCTTGAAGATCTCCGCGTGGTCCGCGGCCAGCTCCTCCCGCGGGACGTTGAAGAGGGACATCCCCAGGACCGCGATGTCCTTCGACATGGCCGCCCGGGGCTCGATGGCGGCGGCCCCCCGGGAGCCGATGACGACGATGCGCGCGAACTTCCCCGCCACGCGGAGGTCCTCGGCGAGGTTGCGGTCGGCGAGCATCTCGAGGATCACCGCGGGGGCGGGGATCCCGTCGAGGTAGCCGGGAGCGCCGTGGTCGAGGACCCGGTCCGCCCCCTCCGCCCGGACGAGGGCCCTGCCCTTCTCCGTGCCCCCGGTGCCGATGACGACGCAGCGCGCCGCGCGGGCGATCTGGACCGCCGCGATCCCCACGCCGCCCGTGGCCCCGTGGACCAGGACGACCTCGCCCTCCTCGACCCGCGCCTTGTGGTGGAGCGCCCGCCAGGCCGTGGCGTAGGGGACGTGCACCGCCGCCCCCTGCTCGAAGGTGCAGCGGGCGGGGAGGGGGTGCACCTGGGCCTCCGCGCAGAGGGCCCGCTCCGCGTAGGTGCCCGAGAGGGACCCGGAGGTGTAGACCCGGTCCCCGGGGGCGACGTCCTCGACGCCGGGGCCGACGGACTCGATCTCCCCGGCCCCGTCGGAGCCCGGGGTCCACGGGAAGGACTCGAGCCGGTAGTGGGTCCCCGCCCGGAGGTAGGCCTCGACGGGGTTGACCCCGGCGGCGCGGATGCGGACCACGACCTCTCCCCGGCCGGGGACCGGCGCGGGGACCTCCTCGACGCGGAGCACGTCCGGTCCGCCGTGCTGCCGGACGCGGACCGCCCTCACCGGCCGAACCTCCGCTCGCCGCGGACGAGGTCGGCGAAGGTCTCGCGCCGGCGGACGACGCGGAACCCGCGGCCCGAGACCATGACCTCGGCGGCGCGGGGGCGGGAGTTGTAGTTGCTGGACATCACCATCCCGTAGGCGCCGGCGGAGTAGACGCAGAGGAGGTCCCCCTCGCGCACCGGCGGGAGGCGGCGGTCCTTCGCCAGGAAGTCACCGGACTCGCACACCGGCCCCACGACGTCGCAGGGGAGCGTGTCCTCCTCCCGCCCCGCGGCCTCGCTCTCGGGGAAGGGGGCCTCGACCGGCCACACCCTGTGGTGGGCGCCGTAGAGGGCGGGCCGGAGGAGGTCGTTCATGGCGGCGTCCACGATGACGAACCGCTTCCCCCCAGAGGTCTTGACGAAGAGGACCCTGGCGAGCAGGACCCCGGCGTTGGCGACGATGAACCGGCCCTGCTCCATGACGAGGCGCAGGCCGGCGCGCCGCACCGGGGGGACGAGGACGCGGGCGAAGTCGGACGCGGGCTTCGCCTCGCCGCCGCGGTAGTGGGCGGCGAACCCTCCCCCCATGTTGAGGATCGAGACGGGGTTGCCGTACCCCTTCGCCTTCACGGCGAACCGGAGGATGCGCCGGAGGGCCTCGGCGTGGGGCCCGACCTCGGTGACCTGGGAGCCGATGTGGGCGTGGACGCCGATCATGCGGATCCAGCGGCGGCCCGGAAGGGTGCGGGCGATCGCGGCGGCCGCCGCGAGGTCGATGCCGAACTTGGACCTCTTCTTCCCGGTCGAGATGTAGGAGTGGGTCCGGGCGTCCACGTCGGGGTTGACGCGCAGCGCGATGTCGGCGCGGCGGCGGCGGCCCTTCGCCACCCGCTCGAGGAGGTCGAGTTCCGGCGCGCTCTCGACGTTGAACATGAGGATCCCGGCGTCGAGGGCGAGCGCCATCTCCTCGGCCGACTTGCCGACCCCCGCGAAGACGATCCTGCGCGGGTCGGCCCCCGCCTTCAGCGCGCGCCGCAGCTCCCCGCCGCTCACGACGTCGAAGCCCGAGCCGCGGCGGCGCAGCACGTCGAGGACGGCGAGGTTCGAGTTGGCCTTCATCGCGTAGCAGACGAGGAGGTCCGTCCCGGCGAAGGCCTCCGTCAGCCGGTCGTAGTGGTGCTCGATGGTCGCGCGGGAGTAGACGAAGCACGGCGTGCCGGCGGAGGCGGCGATCGCCGCGAGGGGGACGTCCTCGCACCACGCGGCCCCGGCCCGGTCGTGGAAGTGATCCATGGGCCCGGAGTCTAGCCGACGGGCCCGGGAATCGGCCCCGCCCCTACCGGGCCAGAAGCTCGTTCCGCATCGGCGCCATCCGATCCCTCAGGCGCTTCAGCACGCGGGAGTGGATCTGGCAGACGCGGGACTCGCTGAGCCCGAGCACGTCGCCGATCTCGCGCATGGTGATCTGCTCGTAGTAGTAGAGGACCACCACCTGGCGCTCCTTCGGCGCGAGCGACCGCCAGACGAGGCCGGCGAGATCCTTGCGCTGGACCTCCTTCAGCGGGTCCCCGCCCTCGCGGTGGTCCTGCAGGGAGTCCAGGCGCGTCCCCCCGGTGCGCTCCGAGGCGTCCTCGCCGCCGCCGAGGGAGAGGACCGCCGCGCGGCCCTCCTCCTTCATCGAGTCCTCGACCTCGCGCTCCGTCCAGCCGAGGTCCGCGGCGACCTCGTGGAGCATCGCGGGGCGGCCGAACTTCGCCGTGAGGGCGCGGGTGGCGCGGTCGCGCTTCTGCGCCTTGGAGCGGACGACCCGCGGCACCCAGTCCCTCGCGCGCAGCTCGTCGAGGATGGCCCCGCGGACGCGCACGGAGCAGTAGGTCTCGAACTTGATCCCGCGGGAGAGATCGAACCCGTTGATCGCGGACATGAGCCCGAAGACGCCCGCGCTCTTCAGGTCGTCCCCCTCCACGCACCGCGGCAGGCGCTGGAGGATCCGCTCGGCGAGGAAATGCACGAGGGGCAGGTAGCGCTCGACCAGGCGGTTGCGCGACTCGACGTCCCCGTGCGCCTTGTAGTGCAGCCAGAGCTTCTCCAACTCCGCGTCGCGGCGCTTCCGGACCACCGTCCCCCCCTTCCCCGGCGTGCCCGCCGGTGCGTCGATTCCACAACGGGGAGGAGACTAATCAGGTAACTCACCGATTACAAGGGCAAAATCGTGGGGACCAGGGGAAGGGCCGGGAGGGCCCGCGGGGGCCCGGGAATCGAAACCGCCGCGTCCCGGTCGGGACGCGGCGGCGGGGCGGCTCAGTCCGTCAGGAGGAGGCCGCTACAGGATGCCGAGGTTGACGGTCTTCTCCAGGGGCTCGGGGAACACGGGCGCGGGGTCGGCGCCGAGGTGGTTCGCCAGCGCCTCCATGTAGATGGAGCGGAAGTCCACCGCGTAGGAGGGGTACTCGGCGTTGATGTCCGCGTTCACGAGCTCCGGGCCGTGCACGCCCCCCCTGACCGGGCCCCCGATGAGCAGCTCGCAGTAGGCGTGGCCGTGGTCGGTGCCCGCGGAGCCGTTCTCGTAGGAGCGGCGGCCGAACTCGGTGATGACCGCGATGACGGTGTCGTTCCACACGCCCATGTCCTTCAGGTCCTGGGCGAGGGAGCCGACGGCGTTGTCGAGCTGGGAGAACAGGGTCGCCTGGAACCCGGTCCCCGCGCCCTGGGCGCTGTGGGTGTCGAAGCCGCCGTACCCCGTGTAGAAGAGCCGGGTCTCGAACCCGCCCTGGATGAGGGTGGCGACCTCCTTCAGCCGCCGCGAGATGTAGTCGGTCCCGTAGGTCACCTGGCTCTGGTAGGAGGTGATGGACGCCTGGATCTGGTCGGCCAGATCGTAGGCGAGCTTCTGGGACTTCTTCGCCTCGGCCTGGTTCCCCGTGCCGCTCCAGTTCGACAGGATCGACTTGGCCATCTCGAGCCGGTAGACCTGGGCCTGGCTGTTCGCGTTGAGCGTGAGCTTGAAGTTCGGCAGATCGTTGGCGAGGAACGGCGCCGTCGCCCCGCCCTCGAAGTCCAGGGGGCGCCCCACTCCCAGCGCCACCGCACCCATCGGGGTGGGCGCGTTGAGGTCGGTGTAGCGGGCGATCCACCCGCTCTGGGGGATCCCCAGCGGCGCGAAGGAGTTCCGCACCCCGAGGCTGAAGATGTCCTGGCTCGTGAAGTGGCTGAGGTTCGCCTGCGGGTAGCCCACGCGGTTCACGGCCGCGACCGCGCCCTCGTTCCAGAGGGCGGCGATCTTCGGCATCGACGGGTGGAGCCGGTAGTTGGCGGTCGCCGCGACGCCGCCGAGGGCCAGCGCGGAGGCGGCGGGGACGGCGATCGTCGGGCGCCTCGAGTAGTACGAGGAGAGCTGGACGGGGATGAACATGTTCAGCGTGTCGTTGCCGCCGAACTGGTTGATCACGACGAGGCGCTTGAGGCTCTGGGGGGAGCCGGTCGCCGTGGGCAGGAACCCCCGCAGGGGGCCGAGGGCGGCGATCCCCGCGGCCGCCGCGCTGTAGCGCAGCAGGTCGCGGCGGGAGGCCCCGTGGTCCTTGCAGCCGCAGTTGTCGTGCATGGCCGGCTCCTACTTGACCTGGAAGGACGGGTGCTGGGCCAGGATGTAGACGAGGCCGCGGGCCCGCTCGTCGAGGTGGGCCTGGCTGGCGCCGTTGAAGGGCGAGGCGACGATGGTCCCGTCGGACTGGCGCACGGTGTTGAGGTAGGCGAGCAGCGCCGCCTCCTCGGAGTCGGACAGCGGGACGCCCATGAGCCCCGACACCGTGTCCAGGACCTGCTGGGCCGTGGGGGCCGGCGGGAGGACGTTGGCGATGTTCATGCCCGCGCCGTTCTGCCGGGTGACGTCCCCCACCACGGCGTAGGAGAGGTTCGTCCGGTTGACCATGGCGGCGGCGGAGTACCACAGGGCGCCGAGGGGCCAGCCGTTGACCGTCGGGGGCTGCCCCGGCCGCTGGCCGAGTGCGGCGAGCCAGTTGGCGGTGTTCGCCACGGTCAGCTTCAGGCCGGTGCTCCGCATGAGGCCCACGGTGTACTCGACCGGGTTCTTCACGCGGCCCGCCCGCGACCTCTTCGAGAAGAAGGCCTCGGAGAGGAAGAGGTCCTTCAGGAACGGCTTCAGCTCGTAGCCCGAGGCGCGCAGGTCGGCCGCCATGGCGTCCACGAGGGCCTGGGGCGGGTTCTCGTAGCAGAAGAACTCGAAGATCTTCCTCGTGATGAACTCCGCCACCGGCCGGTTGGCGAGGGTGATGTCCACGACCGAGGCGTAGTCGTCGCCGACGGTCCCCGCCGGGATGATGGTGCCGAAGATGTTCTTCGTCCCGACGTCGTGCAGCCCCTGGTCGAACGCGACGTAGTACCGGCCCGTGGCGGCGTCGTACCGGAACCGGTAGCCCGTGAAGGCCTTGGCCGCCTGGACGATGTCGGCCTGGTCGTACCCGTTGTCCACGCCGAGGGTGAACAGCTCCCAGAACTCGCGGGCGAAGTTCTCGTTCGGCGAGTACTTGTTGTTGTAGACGGAGTCGAGGTAGACGAGCATCGACTGGCTGCGCGAGGTGGACAGGAGCAGGTTCCGGAGGTTCCCCGCGCCCTGGTGGCGGAGGATGTTCACGTACTCGTAGAAGAAGTAGGAGTAGGACACGTCGAGGACGTCGTAGGACGTGGGCATGTGGTCGTGCCAGAAGAACGCCATGACCTCCTGGAAGGGCCGGTCGGTGTCCAGCATGATCCGCGTCCACCACCGTGAGAGCTGGGCCCCGGAGGGGAAGCCGCCCTCGAGACCGGGGGGATCCGTCGCGTTCACGAGCTCCGCGAAGGCGGCCGTCTCGACGGGGGTCCCGGAGGTGAAGACCAGGATGTCGTCGAGGTAGGCCGGCAGCCCCGCCGCCTTCACCGCGTCGAGCTCCGCCCTGCGGATGCCGAAGTGGGTCCGGGAGAGGAAGTGGGAGAGGTCGGCGTCGGAGAGGGCGTTCGCCTCGGGGGCGAAGGAGTACGCGCGATTGATCCGCACGCCGAGGTCGAGGGTGGCGGTCGTGGACCCGGCGAGGTTCCCCGCCGTCACGGTGTAGACGGCCGCCGCCGCCGGAGCCGCCGGGGTGCCGGAGAGGACGCCGGTCGCGGGGTCGAGGACGAGGCCCGCGGGCAACGGCGGCGCGACGCTCCACGCGGTCGCGGGCGCGCCCGAGGCGGCCGGGAGGTTCGGGACCGCCGGCTCCTCGGCCTCGTACGTCGGCGAGGGGTCGGCGTAGGCGAGGTTCGAGGGCGGCGGGACCGCCGCCAGCTCCAGTCCGGCGCCGGAGACCTTCCCTCCCCAGCCCTTCGCGGTCCAGGCGACCGTCGCGTCGCCGGGGGAGGCCCCGGCGGGGCCGGAGCCCTTCCACGCGACGCCGCCTCCCGCGAGGGTCAGGCGGAACGAGGACCCCGCCCGGCGCACGGCCTTCATCGTCACCGGGTCGCCGCAGAGGGCCGCCGTCGCCGTCCCCTTGAGGGTGCCGCCGTTCTCGGGGGGCAGGACGGCGTCGATGTGCGCCGAGCCGGAGGGGGCGCCCGCGGTGAGCAGGGTGAACGTGTTGTTGCCGGGGGCGAGGGTCCCCTTGCCGATGGCGGTCCCGGTGAAGCCGGGGACGTCGAGGGAGCCCTTCAGGGAGATCCGCTCGCCGGGGCGGCGGAGGACCAGCTTCAGCGCGCCGGCCCCGTCCTCGAACTTCGCCGATCCGGAGGCCTCGAAGGCGCCGGAGGCGGTGGTCCAGGTCCCGGAGAGGCGGCCCCGCGCGTCCGTCGTCACGACCAGCGTCCCCGGGAGGGAGCCTCCGGAGAGTTCGACGGTCAGCGGAAAGGAGCCGTCGAGACAGAACGGCAGGAGCCCGACATCCACGGAGTAGACCGTGAGCGGCTCGGGATCGGCCGGGGCGGCGGCCCGCCCGGCGGGAAGGATGGCGGCGGCGAGGGCGACGGCGACGCCCGCCCGGCGGGCGAGGAACCCTGGATGGCCCATGAACCCCTCCGAAAGTTGTCCGACCCGTGACGACGGTCACGATCCTAGCACTGCCCGCACGGCTGGTACACCCCGGGGGGGGTAGGGGTTCCGGGGGGAGTGTCCAAGGCGGAGGCTTCCGCCCGGGAGGCGAGCGCCCGCTCCGCGGGCCCTCGCCTCCCGGGCGGGTTGGAACGTCAACGGAAGGGTGCCGGGACGGCGCGGTACGGACAGAACCGATCGGGCAGATCGCCGCCCATGGGGATTCGCCCTCCCCGAGGGCCCCCGCCGACCGATCCGACTCGGACTCGGCCGATTCCTACGGGTCGCGGCTTCCGTACCGGTCGATGCGCCAGATCGCCGTGAACGTGGACACGAAGAGGTCCCCCCCCGGCCCCTCCACCACGTCGAGGGGCTTGTGGTCCACGCCGAGGTCCTCGAAGACGGCGAAGGGCTGCTGGGTGTCGAGGTCGGTGAGGAGGGGCCCCGACAGGACGAGGCGGCGGACCTCCACGCGGTCGTAGGAGCAGAGGAAGAGGTTGTCGGCGTAGGCCGCGCCGAAGCCCTCGCCGGAGTGGAAGGCGATCCCCGTGGGGACGATGACCGGGGTCCACTGGGCCACCCGGGGGCCGACGAGGTTCGGGGGGAAGCCCGGCGGGAGCGAGGGCCAGGCGTAGTTGCGGCCGGGGAGGAGGTAGTTGACCTCGTCCCCGAAGGTCGGGCCGTTCTCGGAGCCGAAGAGCCCCCCGGTGCCGGCGTGGAAGGCGAGGTCGAAGGTGTTGCGGAGGCCCCGGCAGTACTCGGGGCTCGGGGGGGCGGGGTTGTCCGCGGGGGTGCTCCCGTCCGGGTTCAGCCTCAGGACCTTCCCCGACAGGGTGAGATCGGACTGGGCGTTGGCGGGGACGTCGTTGTCCCCCACGGAGACGTACAGCTTCCCGTCGGGGCCGAACTGGAGGTCCCCCCCGTTGAGGAGGTCGGCCGCGGGGAGGTCGTCCACCACGACGACGGGATTCGAGCCGACGTCCCCCGCCGCGGTGAACCGGATCACCTGGCCGCGCACCGGCTTCGGGCCCGCCGCGGGGACGATGGCGTAGACGAAGAGGTGGCCGCTCGTCGCGAAGTCCGGCGCGAAGGCGATCCCCAGCAGGCCCCGCTCCCCGCCCGTCTGCACCGCCACGGTGGAGAAGGGGGCCGCGGCCAGGACGCCGGCCGCCGAGACGACGCGGATGTTCCCCGTCAGGAGCTCGTTGAAGAACAGCCTTCCGTCGGGGGCGACGGCCATCTTCGCGGGGACCGCGGCCCCGTCGAGCCACCGCCCGGCGGCGAATCCGGGTTCGAGCGCGATCATCCCGGCGGGGAGCGGCGGGGAGACCTCCAGGTCGAGGGGGAAGGAGGCGCCCCCGTGGAGGTTCTCGACGGTCACGGTGTAGGTCCCCATCGGCGCCTCGGCCGACGGGACGCCGGCGATCCCCCCCGACGCGGGGTCGCGCGCCACCCCCGCCGGCAGCGGCGGGTCCACGGTGAAGAGGAACTCGGCGGGGTGGCCGCCGCCGACCGCGGCCGCGAGGTCGAGCGCCTCCCCGGCCCGGGCGAGGATCGTCGGGGAGGGGTAGCCGAGGGACTGCGGCGCGGCGCCGGCCTCCCCCCAGCCGGGCGCGTCCTGGAGGGAGCCGAGGTTGAACAGGCGGAGCGCCTTCGTGCCGGCGGAGGTGGCGACGGTGAGGGTCGCCGACCCCGCGTCGGGCCCGAAGCGCACCGGGATGGTGCGGCCCCGGGGGACGACGACGTCCTCGAACACCGCCAGGCCCGGCCCGTCGTTCACGACGAAGCTCGCCGCGTCCTCCGGCAGGGTGCCGAGGATCCGCGCGTGGAGGGTGCGGCCCGGCCGGCCGAAGCCGCCCTCGCCGACGGTCAGGGCGAACCCCGCCCGCGGCAGGGCGCGGCGGGCGGCGTGGCCGGCCCGCGCCGCGCGGCGCAGGCCGAGGGCC
>CAZWGT010000096.1:0-11686 GCA_964633345.1 uncultured Planctomycetota bacterium | reverse complement strand
GGCGTTGCGATAGACGCCTCCCGACCGCCGTGGGTCTGGCCCCGCCTTTGCCTCCCGGCGCCCTTCCGGCGCGCCGATGAACCTCGAAGGTGAACCTCCACCTCCATCCCGCCGACTGGGCCGTGCTGCTGGCGGTGTTCGCCATCCCCGTCGTGGTGGGCTGGCTCCTGCGGAAGCGGGGCGGGAAGGACAGCGGGTCGTTCCTGCTCTCGGGCCGGTCCCTGCCGTGGTGGCTCGCGGGGACCTCCATGGCGGCGGACACCTTCGCGTCGGACACCCCGCTCTACGTCGCCAAGGTGGTGCGCACGACGGGCGTGGCGGGGAACTGGCAGTGGTGGTGCTTCGCCTTCTCGGGCCTGCTCTCCGTCTTCCTCCTGGCCCCCCTCTGGCGGCGCACCGAGGCCGTGACCGACGTCGAGTTCGTGGAGTTGCGCTACGGGGGCCGCCCGGCCGCCTTCCTGCGCGGCTTCAAGGCCTTCCTCCTCGCCGTGCCCTTCAACTGCATCCTCGTCGGGGGGATGCCGCTGCTGGCGATGGCGAAGATCCTCGTGACCATGGGAGGGGCGGACTTCGCCATCGATGGCCCCGAGGCCGCCTCCGCGGCCGCCACCGCCAAGGCGGTGGCCATCGGGGCCTCCCTGGGGGTCGTGCTCCTCTACGCGACGGTCTCCGGCCTGTGGGCCGTGGTCTGGAACGACTTCTTCTTCATCTGGATCGCCTTCGGCGGAGCGGTGACCCTGGCGTCCTACGCCGTGGCGGAGGTCGGCGGGCTCGGGGCCCTGCGGACCGGCATCGTCGGGCTGGACGGCGGATCCACGTGGCGCCTCGACCTCCTTCCCTCGCCCGGCGAGGGGGCCGGCCTGGCGCTGGGGGCCTTCCTCGTCTTCACGGGGATGCAGTGGTGGACCCACCGCACCGCGGACGGCGGCGGGGTCTTCGCCCAGCGGATGCTGGCCTGCCGCAGCGAGGGCCACGCCGTCGGCGCCACCCTCTGGTTCAACATCCTCAACTACGCCGTGCGGACGTGGCCCTGGGTCCTCTGCGGGCTCGCCGCCATCCTGATCTACCCCGACCTCTCCGCAAAGGGGGCCGACCCGGAGCTCGGCTACCCGCGGCTCATCCGCGACCTCCTCCCCGCCGGCGTCCGGGGGCTCGTCCTCGCCTCCCTGTTCGCGGCCTTCATGTCCACGGCGGACACCCAGCTCCACTGGGGGGCGGGGTACCTCGTCAACGACGTCTACCGCCGCTTCATCGCCCCCGACGCCCCGGAGAAGCGCTACGTCCTGGCCTCCCGCGTGGCCGTCGTCCTCCTCGCCCTCGTCACGGCGGTCGTCGCCTTCTTCGCCACGTCCGTCGCCGGGGTCTTCTCGTTCCTCATCATGTTCTTCGCCGGGACCGGCACCGTCTTCCTGGCCCGGTGGTTCTGGTGGCGGGTGAACGCCTGGGGGGAGATCGCCGCCATGGCGGCCGCCCCCCTCGCGAGCCTCCTGTTCAAGCACCTCACGGGACCCGCGGGGCCCGGGGGCTCCGCGTTCCGGATCCCGTGGAAGGGCGCCCTCGAGGGCCTTCCCGACTGGTGGGGCATCCCCTTCGTCGCCTCCATCACGACCGCGGCGTGGCTCTCGACCACCCTCCTGACCGCCCCCGTCCCCATGGACCGCCTCGTCGCCTTCTACCGCAGGACCCGGCCGCCCGGCTTCTGGGGGCCCGTCCGCGCCGCCGCCCCGGATGCCCCGGGATCGACGCCCGTGGGCCGGGACCTCCTCCGCTGGGGCCTCGGCCTCGTCCTGGTGCTCGGGACGATGGCGGGGAGCGGGAAGCTCCTCCTCGGGGAGCCGCTCGCGGGCGGCCTCCTCCTCGGGGCGGCGCTGCTCGGCGGGGCGCTCCTCGCCCGGACCTACCGCGGGGCCGGGCAGGGAAGCTGATCCCGAACGCGGCGTCGGCGATCGGCGAGCCGGCAGCGGCGGGACGGGATCGCCCGCCGACGCCCGACGCCCGGATCGCCCTCGGGTCGCCGGCGGCCTGCCCGCGGAATCGAACGGGGCCGGCGGTTTCCCGCCGGCCCCGTCGGCCAGTCTCGTCTTCGGGACTACTGCTCGTGCGTCCGGTTCACCGTGATGTCGTACAGCTCGGGGAGGGCCGGAACGACGAGCGTCGGCACCTTCATCTTGAAGATGTAGCGGTACCAGATGTAGCCGTCGATGGTGTCCCCCACACCGGCGGTCACGGGGTTGGCAATCAGTTCACGCGAAGCCGTGAGGGTGGTGCTCCGGGCCCCGGTGATGGGGTCGAGGTGGGCTCCCTCCATGGTCACGTCGATGTTGCCCTGGAAGTTGATCACCTGGGAGACGTAGTTCGGGGCGAGGCTGGTCCCCTTGATCCAGACGGTCGTGCCCGTGTCCCCGGTCACGTAGGTGCCGGTGGTCAGGGACGCCGTGGTCGTCGAGTAGCCGAGGAGGCTGCCGTAGTTGAGGAAGCTGGACGGAGCCGTGACGGACTCGATGCGGACGCCGCCCCGGCCGCCGTGGCCGCCGTTGTTGTAGTTGTTGTACGTGACCTGGTTGTAGCCCTTCGTGCCGAGTCCGCCGGACGTGTCGATCGTGGAGCCGCTCGTCGCGAAGGTCACGCTGCTGGCCCGGATGATGACGTTGCCGCCCGAGCCGCCGCCGCCCCCGCCCCCGCCGACGTTCGTGTACCCGGCGCCGCCGGCGCCGCCCAGGACGGAGATGCTGCCTGCGGAGCCCATCACGAACGTGCTGGCGGTGTCGATGCTGATGGCGCCGCCGCCCGCGCCGCCGTTCCCGCCGCCGTAGAAGTTGGTCCAGGAGTTGGTGCCGGAGCCCCAGGTGTTGTAGCCCGAGAGGCCGCCCGGACCACCGCCGGAGCCGCCGGTGAAGGCGGCCGTGGTGGCCAGAAGGTCGGGGTTGGTGTAGGGCGTGCCGGCGGCGCCGCCGAGGCCGGTGTTGTTGGGCAGGTAGTAGCCCCGGGCGTACCGGGACCGGCCCCCGTCCGGGAAGTGCTCCCCGTCCCGGTTGAGCAGGTTCGACCCGCCGCCGCCGCCGCCGCTGTAGTAGGAGTACTGGTAGCCCCAGCTCCAGGTGTAGGGCGCGTACTGGCCGGGCGTGCCGGAGGCGCCTCCCCCCGTCCCCTTGCCCGCCTGCCCGGTGGGGAAGGGCATGCTGGAGTTGAGGCTGGAGGTGTTGGTGATGCCGCCCGCGCCGCCGCCCACGCCCCCCACCGCGGCCGTCTGGGCGGGGTAGGTGCCGATGGAGCCGCTCGAGTACTGCCCGTTCGAGCCGGTGGCCCCGTTGGACTGCAGCTTGCCGCTGATGCTGACGCCGCCCGTGACGCGGATGAAGGCCGGCGTGGACCCGGTCAGGGTGACGGTGACGCCCGCCGGGATGCTCATCCCGTTGAAGTCCATGTAGGAGACGCCGCCCGAGACGGTCTTCGTGATGGTGTCGATGTTGACGGTCTGGGTCGCGGACCCCGGGAAGGCGCCGCGGGCGCCGGTGCCGCCGTTGAGGGAGCCGGCCCCGATGGTCGCCACCGAGAGCCCGGCGATGATGTTCGTCGTGGTGGTGCCGATGTTCGGACCTTCCAACCGGACGCGGCCGGCGGAGCCGTGGCCGCCGAACGGACCGTACCGGCCGTTGAGGTTGTAGCTGCCGCCGTTGTAGCCGACCGGGTCGCCGCCCAGCCCGCCGCGGAGGTCGATGCGGCCGCGCACGTTGAGGGCCGCGCCCGCGATGACCCAGAAGCTCCCGCCCGATCCGCCGCCGCCGGAGCCGGCGTAGTAGTACCAGCCGGCACCGCCGTCGCCGCCGGACACGTCCACGATGCCGGTCCCCCGGAGGTTGAAGGTCCCGTTGCAGATGATTTTGACCGCCCCGCCGCCGCCGCCGCCGGCGCCGCCGTGGCAGTAGCCGTACGACGGGGAGCTGTACTTGGTCATCGTGCCGCTGCCGCCGCCGGAACCCGCCGTCAGCCCGGAGGAGAAGGTGGTGGTGCCGTAGGCCGTGCCGGCCGTGCCGATGGTGCCGTAGGTCGTCGAGGTGCTGTTGACGTACTTCCCGCCGGCCGTGCCGGCCTGGGCATGTCCGGCTCCGCCGCCGCCGGCGGCGCCGCTGGTGTAGGAGCTGCCCTTCGTGCCCTTGCCGCCCGCGCTGGCGGCGGTCCCGCCGGTGCCCGCGGTCCCGTTGAGGCCGTCGATGTTGGTGGACGACGACGAGGTGACCTGCGAGTCGGCCCCCTTGCCCCCGCCCGCGATTCCGGCGCCGCCCTTGAGGGTCGTCGTGCTGGTGGTCGGGTAGGCGGAGGAGTTGATCGGGTAGTCCTGGACGGCCGATTCGCCGTCCCCGCCGGAGAGATCGAGGGTGCCGGCGATGTCGACGTCGGAGGTGACGAGGATGGTGACGGGGACGTTCGCGCCGGTCCCCGTGAAGCGCCAGACCTCCCCGAGGGGGATGGTCATCGAGGTGAAGTTGTAGGTGGTCTTGCCGCTGAAGGTCTTCACGTTGCCCACGGCCGAGTCGGGCGTCGGCACGCCGTCGGCGCCGGTGCCGCCGTCGCGGAGCCCGGTCAGCATCCCCGCGTATCCCGCGGCGTTCCAGAGGGCGGTGTTGGCGGGAGGCAGGGTCGTCTCCCTCTGCGCGGTGTCGGCGAAGGTCTCGAAGAACATGCTGTTGGTCGTCGCTCCCGCCGCCGTGGCGAAGTTCATGCGGCCGGCCGTGGCGCCCGTGGCGAGCGTCCCGTCCGCGGCCGCGAGTCCCGAGAAGTCGGCGAGGATCGTCGCGGTGGCGGGGAAGGAGTAGGCGGGATCGATGACGAAGGAGATGACCGACTGCGCCGTCCCGCCGACGGTGCCCGCCGTGTTGGTGATCTGGTACTTCCCGTAGACCACCGGGTCCGTGGCGTCCACGACCCCGTTGTTGTTGAGGTCCACGCGGAAGCGCAGCGCGGAGGTGCTGGCCGTCTCGCCGGAGATCTGGTTCGTGAAGTTGAGCGTCACGGTCGTCGTCGAGGTGGGGTTCCCGGCCGACGTGTGGGTCGGCGTGGAGGAGACGAACGTCGGGGAGGAGGGGGCCCCGCGGGAGACGTAGGCCGCGGTGCCGGCGGCCGCCGTCGTCGAGAAGGCGGAGGCGTAGTCCCTGGCGAGGAGGTTGGCGACGTCGATGCCCGCGGAGCCGGGAACCCAGCCGTTCTTGCGCAGGATCTGGGCCGTCTCGGGGTTGGTGCCGGGGACGAAGGCGGAGAGGACGACGGACGCCGAGTCCCCGCGGAACAGGACCGTCTGCGTCTCCGTCACCGCGCGGGTGTACTTGGCGACGTTGTCCTTGATCTCCTGGAGGAGCGGGTAGAAGTAGACCTTGTTGGTCCCGACCTCCGAGCGGTAGGAGCCGAGGATCTGCCGGGTCCCGACCATGACCTTGAGGCTGCTGAGGCCGACGACGCCGTCCACGGAGGCGGGATCGACCGGCTGGCTGAAGGTGAAGACGATGGTCTCGTCGAGGCGGATGTTCGTGAACGGGATGGCCCCCGTGTTCGGGGTGGGGAACGTCTGGAAGAACTGCGAGTTCGTCTCGTTCTCGACCCGCGTGAGGAAGAGGCCGTTGACCGTGTCGAGGTCGAGCCGGAGGCCGTTGGCGGGCGCGGAGGTCAGCGAAGCCGCCCGGCCCTTGGACTCCTGCGCCAGCGGGTTGCTGGCCGGCGGGAAGAGGTCCGGGTTGTCGTACGGGGTGATGCGGAGGATGACGTTGGTCCGGATGACCCCGATGTCCGGGGAACCGACGTCGCGGATGCTGTCCCAGCGGAACATGTGCCAGCCCAGCGGGTCGGTGCCGCGCGCGGCGAAGCCCTTCGACGTGGCCAGGGTGTATCCCGTGCCGAGACCCTCGCTGCCGGCCGGAATCGTGGCCTCGGTGCACGTCTTGAAGGACTCGCCGTCGTCCGCGAGGATCTGCTTGTCGTTGTTGAGGTCCACGCCGAACTCGACCTCCACCCGGGCGAAGTCGCCGTTGGTGGGGGAGGACGGGTTGTCGATGTCGCGCAGGTGGTACCAGACGTCCACGGAGCCGTGGACGGGGGCGGCGAAGCCCTCGAAGGACGTGATGACGCGGGTGTTCTTGGCGATCTTCACCGAGTTGGTCGTCGCCGTGACGCCGCGGCCCGCGCCGAAGGGGATGCAGCGGACCTTCACCGAGGGGTAGTCGGCCTTCGGGATGTCGGCCGCCATGTTCCAGATGAAGAGGTGGTCGCCGACGGTGTTCTTGAGGATCGGGTCGATGGGCAGGGAGTTGGTGGCCGCCGCGGTGACGAGGCTGACGGTCCCCTCGTTGACGTCGCCGGCGATCGTGTCCGGGTCGTTCCCGGCGTCGAGGTAGGGGCCGCCCTGGCTCGTGCAGGCCTTCCAGGGGCCGCCGGCGATCGAGTACTGGAACAGGACCTTGGCATTGTTCGTCTCGACGTCGACGAGGCGGTAGTTGAGGATGGCGCCGAAGGCGTGGGACTGCTCCTCGGCGGGCGTGGCGATGTAGGCGGTCGGGTGGTAGTTGAAGCCGCCGTCCGGCGAGTAGATCTCGATGGAGGAGAGGGTCGCGTTCGCCACGCCCAGTCCGCCGATGATGAGGACGCGCCCGTTGTTGAGGATCACGGCGGCGGCGTCGCGGCGCGCCGTCCGCATGGAGCCGTTGGGGGCGTTGTAGCCGGCGGGGGAGATCACGTACTCGTCGGCGGTGCCGACGATGGCCGTCCCGTTGAAGCCGCCCGCGGCGACGATGCGGCCGTTGCCGAGCAGCACGCCGGCGTGGCCGGAGCGCGCGGAGGTGAGGTTGGCGCCCCCGGGGGCCCAGGTGTTCAGGCGGGGGTCGTAGATCTCGATGGTGTTCTGCCCGACGCCGCCGACCACGAACACGCGGCCGTCGGTCGCCGAGGAGACGGAGTGCTGGGAGCGGGCGAAGGTCATCGCCGGGCCGGAGGAGAAGGAGTTGGCCACCGGGTCGTAGATCTCGCAGGAGGACAGGGCCGCGCCGCCCGCGCCCGTTCCGCCGGGGAGGAAGGCCTTGCCGCCGGGGAGGAGCGCCCCCTCGACGCTGTGCCGGGCGGCGGTCATCCCGCCGGGGACCGTCGTGACCGTGTTGGTGTCCGAGCGGTAGAGCTCGGCGCTGGCGAGCGGGTTGCCCGCGGCGTCGACGCCTCCGGCGATGAGGACGTCGCCGCTGGCGAGGAGGATCGCCGCGTGGCGTGCCCGGGGCGTGGCGAGGGAGGGGCCGGCCGTCCAGGTGCCGAGGACGGGGTCGTAGATCTCGATGCTCGAGAGGGCGGCCGCGCCGGAGAGCCCGCCGGCGACGAGGACGCGGTCGTCGAAGAGGCGCGTCTGGGAGTGGAACGTGCGGGCCGTGGCCAGGGAGCCCGTGGCCGCGATGGCGCCGAGGGTGGTCTGCCCGATGCCGGGGAAGAAGACCTCGGCGGAATTGATGGGCGCGCCGCCGACCGTGGTGCTGCCGCCGGTGATGAGGACCCGGTTGTCGGCCAGCGTCGTGGCGCGGTGCCCGACGCGGGGCGCGGCGAGGGCGGCGCCGGCGTCGGTGAAGATCGTGTAGTTGTCGAGGCGGAAGGCGCCCGTCTGGCGGACGGTGGGGCCGAGCTCGGACTTGCTGTCGAAGGGCGTCACGCGGAGGAGGTAGTCGCCGTTGACCGTGCCGGCGTCCTTCGCGGAGTCCCAGGTGTACGTGGCCGCGGTGCCCGGGGCGGAGGAGGTCGGGAGCCCGGTGTCCGCCGTGCCCGGGAAGGTCGAGGCGGGGACCCAGACGAGGGTGGCGAGCTGGGCCGGGATGGCCAGGTTCGTGCCCGGCGGGACGAAGGCGTAGTCCACGGCCACGGCCATCGGGTCGGGGAAGCCGAGGCCCGAGTCCTCGTCGATGCAGTTGATGTTGAGGACGACGTTCTCGTCGGCGGCGGAGCCGGTCGCGTTGGGGGTCACGCCGTTGATGCCCACCGGGGCGATCGTCACCGCGGGCGGCAGGTTGTTGTTGAGGTCGAAGGCGGCCGTCGTCTTCCAGGGGCCCCAGCGATCCGGCCTCCCGTTGAGGTCGTTGCCGCGCATGCGGAGGCGGATGCCCGGGGTGTTGCCGAACAGGGGCTGGCCGTCGGAGCCGAGGAGCTGGCGGCCCTGGGCGGTGTACTGGTAGTCCTGGGTGACGTAGCGCTTGGTCGGGACGTCCACCGCGGAGTTCCACACGAACAGGTGGTCGGAACCGCCCTTGGAGGAGTCCAGGCCCACGTTGCCGTCGCCAATCCCCGGGACCGGCGTGCAGGGGAAGAACTCGTCATCGGGGGTCGGATCGCCGTCGGACCCGGTGATGTCCAGGTCCCCGTTGACGTCGAACCCGTACTCGAGCTGGACGTTGGTGGGGTTGAACTCCCTGTCCTTCAGGTTGAAGGACACGAACACCTGGGCGCCGGAGCCGCGGCTCCCGGTCAGCCCGAGGGGGGTGTTGAGCTCCTTGACGGTGGGCGTGCCGCCGACCAGGAGCGCTCCACCCGGGCGGGGAACTCCGCCCTCGGATCCGCCGCCGCCGCAGCCGACGGCGAGGACGAGGCTTCCCAGCCCCGCCAGCGCGACCCCGTGCTTCCGGAACGAGTGTGCCATGACTACCTCCTGGCGAGGGTCCGGACCGATTGCATGGTTCCCGGAACCCGCGAGCGACCGTTGTCGATGGAGAATCCCGCGACGGGGGATCCTGCGAGGGCCTCTGCGGCGGCGGACGGCAACCCGACGGAACGCCGGGGGACAGGGAGCGGAGACGGAACCCGGGATCGAGCGGCGCGCAGGGCGCGCGCATCCGTCCCGGGCCTCGACGCGTCCACTGGGGGCAAGTTCTGTCCCTCGATCGCGGCTACCGTCCGCACGGCGCTTGGGGAACTGTTGCACGACCGGGCGGGCCGCGTCCTCTTCAAAAGGGCGCGCCACTCCGGTCGTCAACCCGTCCGTCCCACGGGGAAATGCCGCCATTCCAGCGGCGTCCCCGACTGCCCCGCCCGATTGCGCTGAGTGTTCTAGGATACCACCCCCGGGCGTGTCAACGGAAAACGGCAGGCGTTCCCCGGAGGGGCCGGACGGCTCCGGTCCGGTGATTCTTGCCCCTCCCGCCGGGCCCCGGTAGAGTCCCCGGTTTGGACGGCCGCAGGAAGGGGAGACCATGAAGCTCAAGATCCGGCACAGCAACGCGAAGAAGCGCAAGATGGTCGGCTTCCTCCGCCGCAACAAGACCCGCAAGGGCAAGAAGATCATCGCCCGCCAGCGCCGGCGGTACGGCTCCTACCGCGGCCTGAGCAGTCGGTAGACGCAAACTCCCTGTTCTCAATGAGTTAGGGAGATTCACTCCCCGAACAGGGCCTTCACCCTGTCGGCGTACCGCTCCAGGACCGCGGCCCTTCGGATCTTCAGCGTCCCCGTCAGAAGCCCGTTCTCCGGCGTGAACGGCTCCTCGAGGATCTCGATGCGGTTCACCCGCTCGTGGGCCATGAACCCCGCCTCCTCGGTCAGAAGTCGCGCGCACTCCGCCTTGAGGAGGTCCGGCAGGGCCTCCCGGTCCGCGAGGGCCTCCCTCCGGGGGACGAGGAGGGCGCCGAGGACCTTCTGGTCCGACCCCACCACCACCGCCTGCTCCACGAGGGGGCTCTGCATGAGCCGCTCCTCCAGGGGCTGGGGCTCCACCTTCTCCCCTCCCCGCAGGACGATGGTGTCCTTGGCCCGGCCCCGGAAGACGAGGTCCCCTTCCGGCGTCAGGGAGCCGATGTCCCCGGTGTCGAACCAGCCGTCGGCGTCGAGGGCGCGGGCCGTCGCCTCGGGGTCCTTCCAGTACCCGTGCATCACCTGCTGGCCCCGTACCCGGATCACCCCCGGTTCACCGGGGGGGACCGGCGCTCCCGTGGCCCGGTCCACGATCCGGACCTCCGTGTCGGCCACGGTCCGCCCGATGGTCCCCACACGGTTGGACTCGGGGAGGCGGACCGTCACCACCGGGGAGGTCTCCGTGAGCCCGTACCCGACGAGGAACCGGATCCCCGCCTCGTTGTAGGTCCGGTCCACCACGTCGGACACGCTGCCTCCGCCCGAGACGCCGCACCGAAGGTGCCCCCCGAGGGCGGCCCGGAGCGCCTTGCGCGCCCGGTCCGGGTCCCTCCGGGCCAGCCGGTCGTGGCCCGAGAGGGCCAGCACCATCTCCCACACGCGGGGGACCGTGGCCATCCATGTCGGCCGGACCGCCGGGATGTGCTCCTTCAGCTGGCGCGGAGCGGAGTAGGCGAGGGAGCCCCCGACGTACAGTCCCACGTACTCGACGATCCGCTCGAAGCAGTGCCAGGGGGGGAGCATCACGAGGAAGACGTCCTCGCTCCGGAAGTCGAAGGGGAGGGGCAGGGCCCGGAGCTGGTGGAGGAAGTTCCCGTCGAGGAGGGTCACCCCCTTCGGCCGCCCCGTGGTCCCGGAGGTGTAGATGACGGAGGCCAGCGATCCGGCGTCCCGGGCGGGGAGGGAGGCCGGGTCGGCCGGGGGGCGGTCGAGGAGCTCCTCCCCGGAGGTCACCCCCGGGGGGGTCTCTCCGCGGCGGGCGTCGAGGCGGACGAAGAACCGGAGCGCTTCCCTGGCCCCCGGGGCCGCGAGGACGCGCCGGGTCGCCTCCTCCCCCACCGTGAGGCAGCCCTTCGCGCCGGAGTGGGAGAGAATCATGCCGAGCTCGACGGAGGTCGAGTCGCTCCCGCGGGGGACGTCGGCGCCGCCGGCGGCGAGGATCGCGAGATCCCCGACGATCCACCAGGGGCCGCAGTCCGCCACGAGGCCCACGCGATCCCCCGGTCCGACGCCGAGGGCCCGCAGGCCCGCGGCGGCGCGCAGCACCTGCTCCCTCAGCTCCCCGTGGGTGGACTCCGTCCACGCCCCCCCGGGCCCCGGGACCCGGCGGGCGACCTCCCCGGACCGCGAAGCCATGGCCCCGAGGAGCGCCGCCGGCAGGCCCCCGCCGCCGGGCGCCGTCACTTCCCCTTCCCGAAGGAGAAGCTGCGGACCTCGAACCGCTTCCCCCGGGCCCCGTCGATGCGGGCGATCCCGTGCACCGGCAGTTCGTCGGTGATCCAGTAGGTGCGCTCCTCCAGGGTCCGGTAGCGGCCCGTCACCTTGGTGCAGTGAAACGTCCGACCGAGGGACTCGACGAAGAGGTCCTCGGGGACGGCCCGCACGACGATGAAGTCCCGCACCGTCGCCTCGGCCACCTCGGGGTCGATGTCCCCCTCGAGGATGACGAGGGCCGCGAGGAAGGCGCGGCCCGCGCGGAACCGGCGCGTCGAGGAGACGCCCGCCGTGGAGATGTCCTCCACGGACAGCTGGACCGAGTCCGGGAAGGCGTCCTGGACCCGGTAGGCCTGGGTGGCCTTGTCCGGGCCCTCCAGCACGAGGACCTCGTCCTTCGCCGCGTTCTCCAGGGGGTTCACGTAGACGGGGAGGGCGGGAGGCGCGGGGATCGACGCCCGCCCCGCGATCCAGCCGAGTCCCCCGCCGACCGCCAGCGCCGCCGCGGCGAAGCCGAAGACCGCCGCCTTCCCGAATTCCGCCGCCATGGAGCCGCCTCCGCGTCCGGGCACGACCGCCCGGGGGAAGGCATGGTACCCCGGGAGGGCCGCCGGGGGG
>CAZWGT010000095.1:0-11729 GCA_964633345.1 uncultured Planctomycetota bacterium | reverse complement strand
GCCGGACCCCGGGGGGCGGGGGCTCGGGGCCGGAGGGCTCCGGCCCCGGGGACGACGGGTCGCAAGTTGCGGGAACGGGTCCAGGGGCCCGAGAATCCGGGAATGATGGCGCGCAGGCCTGGACGACTGGAGACGAGGATCGCCGGCGCCGTCGCCTCGGCGGCGTCGAGGTGGTACCTCGGCAAGCCCGACCTCCGGGAGCTCCTCGAGGTCAAGTTCCCCACCCTGGACTCCGTGGCCCGGGCCGCGCTCAACGAGGTCTGGTTCCGGGCCGGCAGCGAGAAGGGGCGGCGCCTGACCAGCGTCAACCTCGAGATCACCAACCACTGCAACCTCTACTGCACCATCTGCCCCGTGAACACGACGATGCGCCGGGACAAGGGGTTCATGGACCCCGCCCTCTTCCGGAAGGTCATCGACGAGAACCCGGACTTCGACTTCGTGCTCACGTTCCAGTGGGGGGAGCCCCTCCTGCATCCCCAGGTCTTCGAGATGGTCCGCTACGCCGCCGACCGCGGGGTGCGCCCCCTCCTGACCAGCAACGGGACGCGCCTCGATCCGGAACGGCGGAAGTCGCTGCTCACCTGCGGACTGGAGCGCATCACCTTCTCGGTGGACGGGGACCGCGAGACCCACGAACGCATCCGCGGCTACTCCTGGGAGCGCCTGAGGGAGGACGTCCTCGCCCTGAAGGGGGAGCGGGACGCCGCCGGCGCGGCGCTCCGAATCGACGTCTCCATGGTGGTGGACGAATCCACGGAGGCCGCGATGGACCGCTACCTGGCGGACTGGCGCGGCGTCGCCGACAGGGTCCAGGCGATTCCGAAGTTCACCCCGAAGGAGCGGACATCCCCGTGCCGGGAGCTCTGGCGGGGGGCCGCGGTGGTCCTCTGGGACGGGCGCGTGACGGTCTGCTGCGCCGATTCCGAAGGGGCGGCCGTCATCGGGCACGCGACGGAGAAGCCCCTCCAGGAGATCTGGAACGGGACCGAGATGAGGGAGTTCCGCCGCTCCCACCTGGAGGGGCGCTACCCCCGGATCTGCGCCTTCTGCGGGGAGTTCGACACGCCCCGGGCCTCGAAGAGGTTCTCGTGAGCCGCCCCTCCCTCTCCGTGCGCCGCCAGTACGGGGACATCCTCCGCCAGCGCGCCGCCGCCGGGGAGTGGGGGTGGCTCGCCCGCCGCGGGGCCCAGGCCGTGGGCGCCGTGGCGGGGCAGGCCATCGGGCGCCCCCTGGCGGGCCCCATCCTCGGGACCCTCGTGGTCACCTACGCCTGCAACTACAAGTGCGTGTTCTGCTCCCTCCCCGACCGGTCCGTGCGCCGGCGGAAGGAGGGGTGGAAGGAGTTCGGGCGCGAGGAGCTCCTCGGCGTGGTGGATGGATTCGCCGATGCCGGGACCGCGGGCGTGGGTATCACGGGGGGCGAGCCCTTCCTCCTCCCGTACCTGCCCGACATCCTCCGCGCGATCCGCGACCGCGGCATGGTGGCCCACGTCAACACGAACGGGCACTTCCTCGACGACCGCCGCATCGCCTCCACGCTGGAGGCCGATCCCGATTCGGTGAACGTCTCCATCGACGCGGCGGACCCGGCGGTCCACGATCGCCTCCGCGGCGTCCCGGGTTCCCACGGGCGGATCCTCGAGGGCGTCGCGCGCCTGCTCCGGGCCCGGGGCGCGGCGAAGCGCCCGCGGGTGGCGATCACCTCGGTCTTCCACGAGGACAACCTCGAGGGCGCCGGACGCCTGGCGGACCTCTGCACGGAGATCGGCGTGGACGGCCTGGGCTTCATCCCGGCCCACGTCTACCTGGAGGGCGCGGCGGTGGGCACCGTGGCCCCGGCCCGGGAGGCGGCGGAACGCGCCGAGAGGGCCGCCGCGGGGCTCCTCGCCCTCCGCGAGCGGAGGCCCGTCCTGGAGAACTCCCCGGCCTACCTGTCCATGTTCGGGCGGGCCTTCCAGGGGCTCCCCAACGGCCTGAAGTGCCGGGCCCCGTGGACCTCCCTCGTCGTGGACTGCTACGGCCGCGTGTTCCCCTGCGTCCCCGTCAGCGAGCTCGACGAGCCGGCGGCGACCATCCTCTCCGGAGCGGAGATCCCGGCCCTCTGGAAGCGGGGGCTCGGCGCCTCGCGGCGGAAGTACGCCAAGTGCCAGGCCTGCTACTGGAACTGCCACACGGAGATGAACCTCGCGCTGCGGGGCCCGCTCTCCCGGGGGACGCCGAAGGGGGCCCGGTGAACCTCTCCTTCGCCAAGTGGATCGACAAGATCGCCGGCCGCGCGGCCTGCTTCCTGCTCTCCGCGGCGCGCACGGCGCGGGAGATGATCGCCCCCCGGGACGCCCTCGTGGGGGAGCCGCGGACCATCGTCCTCGTGAAGTTCTGGGGCCTCGGCAACCTCGTCCTCCTCCTGCCCGTCTTCCGCGCGCTCCGCCGCCGCTACCCCTCGGCCCGGATCCTCCTGGTGACGCTCGCGCGCAACCGGGACCTGCTCGAGGGGGTGGACGACGTCGACGACCTTCTGCTGGTCGAGGACCGGAGCCTCTTCGCGATCCTCCGCACGTGGCTGGGCGCGCTGCGCCGCGCCCGCGCGGCCCGGCCCGACCTCGTCGTGGACTTCGAGCAGTTCGCCCGGGCATCGGCGATCTTCGCCTTCCTCTCCGGCGCCCCCCAGACGGTGGGGCTCGACACCCCCGGGCACGGCCGCGGGCGGATGTTCCACGCGCGGGTCGCCTACGACGACCGCATCCACACGTCGGAGACCTTCCTCGGGCTGGCCCGGGCGGCCGGGGTCGCCACGGAGAGGTACGTCCCGCTGCCGCCCCCGGTCTTCGACGCGGACCGGGAGGAGGCGGACGCCCTGCTCCGGGAGGCGGGCGCCGGCGCGGGCCCCGTGTTCGTCCTCCACCCTGGATCGGGGGACAACTTCCGCGGGAGGCGGTGGGCGACGGGGAACTTCGCGCGCCTGGCGGACCACCTCCTCGAGCGCAACGGCGGGCTCGTGGTCGTGACCGGCAGCGCCGCGGAGTCGCCGCTGGCCGAGGAGGTCCGGGCGGCGTCGGCCCGGAAGGACCGGATCGTCTCCGCGGCCGGCCGGCTCGGGGTGCGCGCGCTCGCGGCCCTCTGCGGCCGCGCGGCGCTCGTGGTGAGCAACGACACCTCGCCGGTGCACCTGGCCTCCGCGATGGGCCGCCCGGTGCTCGGCCTCTACGGCCCGAACACGCCGGTCCTCTACGGGCCGCTCTCCCCCGGGTCGGTCGCCTTCTACCACCGCACCCCCTGCTCCCCCTGCCTGACCAACTTCAACTACAAGACGTCCTACTGCCGGATGCCCGTCTGCATCCGGACCATCACGGTGGAGGAGGTCGCCGCGGCGGCCGACCGCCGGATGGAGGAATCCCGGACCGGGGCGGTTCCGGCCGCGGCGCGGGTGGAGATGAAGGACATCCCCGGGCCGAGGGAGTACGCGGCCCGGCCCGGGGGGTTCGAGGTGTGACGGCGCCCCCCCGGGCCCTCGTGCTCATGGTCCTCGTCGCGGCGGCGGCGGCGGCGTCCTACCTCGGGACCATCGGCCACGGCTTCGTCTACGACGACCACCGCTTCCTCGAGGGGAACCCCCGGCTGGGCTTCGCCGACGCCTTCGACCCGGCCGCCCAGACGGCCGACGGCGGCGACGCGGGGATGTGGCGCCCCCTGCGGGCGCTCTCCTTCGCCCTCGACCGGGCGGTCCTCGGGCCCGGGCCGGCGGGGATGCACCTCTCCTCGGCCCTCCTGCACGGGGTGGCCACGGCCCTGGTCTTCGCCCTCGGGACGGCGCTCCTGCTCGGGGACCTCGCCTCGGCGGCGGGGGCGGCCCTCTTCGCGTTCCATCCCGTGCAGGCGGAGGCGGTGTCCTGGATCTCCGCCCGGGGGGACCTCCTCTGCACCGTCCTCCTGCTGGCGGCGACGCTGGCCCACCTGCGGCGGGCCCACGTGCTCCTCGTCGCGGCCCCCGTCGCCCTGGCGTTCCTCGCCAAGGAGGCGGCCGTGGCGGCGCCGCTGCTCTTCGCGGCGGCGGACCTGGCGGCCGGGGGTCCCGCGCGCGTCCGCGAGCGGTGGAGATCCCTGGCGGCGACGGCCGCGGGGCTGGCTCTTCTGGTCGGGGTCCGCGCGGCGGTGCTCGCGGGGGCCTCGGTCCCCTTCGCCCAGGCGCCGAGGACCGGCATCGGCCCCATGGACCGGCTGGCCGACGTGCCTTCGATGTTCGCCTGGTACGCGGGGCGCGTCCTGATTCCCACCCCGGGGACCTTCGACTGGCAGCTGACGCCCTCGGCACTCCTGGCCATGGCGGCCTTCGCCGGGGCCGTGGTCCTGGCCTCCTGGGAGAGGATCGGCCTTCCCCGCGCCGCGGCGGGGCCGGCCCGGTGCGGGGCGCTCTGGGCGCTCGCCGCGCTGGCCCCGGTGACCCTCCTGCAGGTGGTCTTCCCCCTCAAGATCCTCGTGGCCGACCGCTTCCTCTACCTCGCCCTCGCCGGCCCGGCCCTGGCTGCGGGGGCCGCGGCCGCCGCCTTCGGTCCCCGGGCCGCCCGGGGGCTCCTGGTGGCCTCGCCGCTCCTTCTGTGCGCGGCGATGCCGGCCTCGGCCCGCTGGGCCTCCGACGAGACCCTGTGGCAGGACACCCTGGATCGGGACCCGGGCCACCCCCGGGCGCTCTACGGGCTGGCCGCGGCCCGGGAGGCCGCCGAACCCGCCAGGGCCCGCCTCCTCTACCAGGCCTACGTGGAGACGACCCCGGGGGACCCCGGGGCCTGGTTCCGCCTGGGGATGGTGGAAGAGCGCCTCGGCCTTGCAGCCACGGACATGCCCTCCCGCGAGGGGCACCTTCTCGGGGCCGTCCACCCCCTGGACGAGGCCATCCGGCTCTGGCTGGCGGGGGAGGCCGAGGGGCGGTCCCGGGGGCTCCTGGAGGCCCGGCTGGCCCGCGCCTGCGTGCTGGCGGCCCTCCGGCAGAGGGACGCCGCCGCCGACGAGGCCTCGGAGGCGCTGCCCCTCTACCGGGCGGCCTCCCCGGCCGAGCGGGAGCGCCTCCGGCCCCGGATCTCGATCCTCGCCCGGTGGGCGGCGGCCGAGAACCGCCTCGCCCTTGCGGCGGAGCTCGGGAAGTGAGGCGCCTCCTCCTCCTGGCCGGCCGGGCGGTGCGATCGAACCTGGGCACCAATCCCGCGCCCTACAAGCTGACCCTCATCGTGACCTGGACCTGCGACTGCCGGTGCCGGATGTGCAACATCTGGCAGCGGCCGAAGCCCAAGGACCGCATGACGGTGGAGGAGGTCCGCGCCTTCTTCCGGAAGAACCGCGGCTTCTCGTGGGTGAACCTCTCCGGCGGAGAGATCTTCACGCGGCAGGATTCCTCGGACCTCGTCGCCGCCGTGGTCGAGGAGTGCCGCGACCTCTACCTCCTCGACTTCCCGACGACGGGGCAGAACACGCGCAAGGTCGTGGACGGCGTGCGCACGGCCCTCGACCGCGGCGTGCCGCGCCTGCTCGTGACCCTCAGCCTCGACGGGGCGGGGGAGGAGCACGACGACGTGCGGCGCATCAAGGGGGCCTACGGGCGGGTGGTCGCGACCTGGAAGGCGCTGCAGGGGTTCCGCGGGCGGCCGGGGTTCGGGGTGTTCTTCGGGGTGACGCTCTCGAAGTTCAACAAGGGGTCGCTGCTGAACATCGTGAAGCGCGTCCAGCAGGACGTGCCCGGGGTGACGGAGCGGGACTTCCACGTGAACCTCGCGCAGGAATCGGCCCACTACTACCAGAACGTCGGGATCCAGCCGGCCGACGACGCGGTGCTGCGCGACATGGAGGAGTTCCGGCGGCGGCGGGGCTCGTCGCTCCACCCGGTGGGGCTCCTCGAGAAGATGTACCAGAAGCGCCTGCGCGGCTTCGTGGAGACGGGGCGGTCGCCGGTGCCCTGCCGGGCGCTGCGCTCCTCGGTGTACGTCGGGCCGACGTGGGAGGTCTTCCCCTGCACGATGTGGGACGCGCCGCTCGGGAACCTGCGGGAGACGGAGTTCGACCTCGCCCCGTTCTGGAACGGCCCCCTCGCCGCGGCGCGGCGCGAGGAGATCGACCGCGGAGCCTGCCCCCACTGCTGGACCCCCTGCGAGGCGTACCCCTCGCTGCTCGCGCAGGTGCTGAAGCCCTCGCGCCCGATGCCGCGGGCGCCGGGGTCCACGACGACGGCGCCGGCGCCCGCCGCGGCCACGGAGGTGTGATTCGAACCCGCGGGTGTGACGCTGTCCGATGATGCGCCCACAGGGGCACGATTCCACTGGAATGGAATCGGAATCCCCCCGAGGTGATGTCGACAGGACTTCACGTTCAAGGGCCCAGCGACGGATCCCGCCCCCTTCGGCTTTGCTGGTCCTGATCGCGACGGTTGTCGGCGTGGTGTGGTTCTTCGTCAGTCGGCACCTTGACTCCGACTTCGCGGAGAGCGCCACCGTGATCGCGCGGCTCCAGACCAAGCGCTCGGAGACTCCGATCGATGGCGAGTGGATCTCTGATTCGCTCACCCTTCAGGTGACGGTCCCGCGGTGGCGTGAGGGCAAGTCGGCCCTGACCGGCCTGCTCCGTCGTGTCGTCCGGCGGGAGGACGTGGACGCTTTCGACTTCTATCACGTCGAGATCTACGAAGGGAGAGTGCCGGAGCGCAAGGCACTCAGGGCTCGCTGGAGGTACTGCCCAGGGGTGACTCACGGTGCCGAGGATCTCCTGCTCTTCGACGGGACACGTGGAACCTATGGAGAGGAGTGCCCGACTCTCGAGGAAGTCAGAACGTGGGAGCATTGAGTGTCGGAGGGATGCCATTCGACGGGCCCCGACCTCGACGGGTTCTCGTGGCACAAGGAGCGATCCCGGGGGTCGGCAACCAGGATCCCATGTGTTCACCCGCCCTCCCGTGAACCGGATCCCTCGAACAAGCGGCCCGATTGGGGGATAATGTCCCGGAAGCGCAGGAGGCAGCCATGGGACGAAAGAAGCCGACCGGGCGGATTGTCGTTGACCCCAAGATCCTCGTCGGGAAGCCCGTGGTCCGCGGCACCAGGATCTCGGTGGAACACGTAGTGGATCTCCTGGCCCGGGGCTGGACCGAGGAGCAGGTCCTTGGTGAGCACGATCAACTGACCCGGGCCGACATCCGCGCCTGCCTCGCCTACGCCGGGGCCGTCCTGCGGTCGGAGATGGTGTACCCGACGGGATCCTAGGCGGTCCGGGCCATGAGGCTCCTCGCGGACGAGAACTGCACGCGAACCCTGGTCCGACTTCTCCGCGCGGCGGGCCACGATGTCGCGTGGATCCGGGAGGACTCGGCCGGGGCCTCCGACCGCGAAGTCCTGGCCCGGGCCCTCCGGGAGCGCCGCGTCCTCGCGACCTTCGACAAGGACTTCGGAAACCTGGCTTTCCGGTCCGGGCTTCCAGCATCCTGCGGCATCCTCCTGTTCCGGATCAGGGCCGGGAGCCCGGCGGCCGTGGCCGCGCGTGCCATGGAGGCCATAGGGACAAGGCGATCGTGGACCGGAGTGATCGCCACCATCACCGATGCCGAGGTCCGGGTCCGGTTGCTCGGCCACCCGTAGACCCCCGAATCCACCTCTCGTCGCCTTTTCATCGCATCCCCATGGTTCTCCGCGAGAATCGCGGGTCTCCATGATCAAGATCCGCCCCGGCGACCGTCTCCTCGACCGATGGAAGGTCCTCTCCGCCCACCCCGGCGGGATGGGGGTGGTGTACATCCTCGAGGACGGGGACGGATCCCTCATCGCCGCCAAGACGGTGCGGGACGACCTCGCGGGGGAGTCCCGGATCGCCCGGCGCTTCACCCAGGAGGTGCGGACCTGGATCGCGCTCGGGGAGCACCCCAACCTCGTGCAGGCCCGCGGGACCTTCGAGATCGAGGGGCGGCCGTTCCTCCTCCTCGAGTACGTGCCCGGAAGGACCCTGGCCGAGCTCCTCGCCGCCGGGGGGCCGCTGCTGCCCGCGGAGGCCCTCGACGTCCTCCTCGGCGTCTGCCGCGGCATGGCGCGCGCCGAGTCGAGCACCGTCGGCCCCGGGGGCCGCGGCGTCGTCCACCGCGACCTCAAGCCCTCCAACGTGTTCGTCACCCCCGGGCGGCGCGCCAAGGTCTCCGACTTCGGCATGGCGAAGTCCTTCGTGGGGGAGGGATCCATCACCGACGAGGGGATGGGGATGGGCACCCCCTGGTACGTCTCCCCCGAGCAGCTCCGCGACGCCCGCTCCACCGACGGCCGGGGAGACGTCTACTCCGCGGGGGCGATCCTCCACGAGTCCCTGACGGGGGAGCCGCCGCTGAAGGCCGAGACCATCGAGAACCAGATCTACAACATCCTCCGCGTCGAGGCCCCGAGCCCGGCCGACCGCAACCCCCTCGTCTCCCCGGCCGTCGCCGCGCTGGCGCTGCGGTGCCTCGAGAAGGACCGCGAGAAGCGCTTCCCCAACTTCGCCACCCTCGCCGAGGCGGTCGCCTCGGCGCTGCGCACGGAGGCGGCCCGGCCGCTCCCCCCGGGGGCCTCCCTCTGCGCCGCCTGCGGCCACGTCCAGGTGCGGCCGGCCGCGGCGTGCCCCCTCGACGGCGGCGCCCTCCGCCCGGCCGCGCCCGGGGACCGCTACCGGTGCGTGGAGGCCTGCGCCGAGGGCTCCATCGCGGAGGGGACGGCCCCCCTCGTGGTCCGGGTGGACGGGATCGAGATCCGTCCGAGGGTCCCCCGCACCGGCCAGCCCATGACGATCACCGCGCTCCTGGCAAACCCCGGCATCGAGACCGTCACCGGGTGCGTCGTCCCCTTCGTGCTCCCCGACGCGGGGGCGTTCCTCCGGCGCGGGGAGGCGACCTTCTGGCGGGGCGAGGTGCCCCCGACGGCGGCGGGCGCTCCGCGGCGGGTCGCGTGGGAGGCGGTGCCGCTGCGGGAGGGGTCCTTCGCCGTGCCCGCCCCCCGGGTCCTCTGGCGGGACCGGGACGGCGGCCGCCGCGAGGCCCGGGGCGAGGCCCCCCTCCCCTTCGAGGTCGAGGTCCACGCCCTCCTGCCCCTCGTCGGGCGGGCGGCCGAGGTCGCCACCGTCCGGGAGGCCGTGGAGGCGGCCGTCGCCCGCCGCCCCTTCGGGGTCCTCTTCCTCGGCGGCGCGGGCACCGGCAAGACCCGGATCCTCGACGAGCTCGCGGCCGCCGCCGCCGAGGCGGGCTTCCGCGTGCTCCGGGGCAGGGGCCTCGAGCGCACCGGCAAGGCGCTGCGCTCCCTCCACGAGGCCGTCGCCGGCCTCTTCGGCGTGGACGACCCGGCGCTGCGCCGCGAGGAGATCACCGCCCGCGTCGTGGACGGGCTCGATCCCCTCTTCGGCCGCGACCCCGAGATGGTGGCCTTCCTCTCCGGGTTCCTCGCGGGGGGGGCGCCGAAGGAGGGCGAGGGGGACTTCCCGTGGCTGCGGTTCTTCGGCGGGTCGGTGCGGAGCCGTCCGATGGCCCTCCTCCTCGACGACGTCCACTACGGGGAGTTCGAGACCATGGACCTGGCCGCGACCCTGGCGCTGCGGGCGCGGGAGGAGGGCTGGCCCCTCCTCGTCGCCCTCGCCTCGAGGCCCGACGACCCCGACGCCCGCGCCGCCCTCCGGATCCGCCACCTCGACGGGGTCCGCAAGCGCCTGGAGGCCGAGGGGGCGCTCCGGGTCCACGAGCTCGGGGCCCTCGGCGCGGCCGACGTGGCGCGCCTGCTCGACGCCGCCTTCCCCGGGAACGCCTTCGAGGCGGAGGCGCCGTTCCTCGCCGCCGCGCTGGCGGAGCAGACCGGCGGCAACCCCTTCTTCCTCTCCGAGACCTTCCAGCTCCTGCGCACCGCGAGGGGGGCGGACGGCGACCTCCTCGTGGCCGCCGCGCCCGGGGGCTGGGCCGTCTCGCCCTCCCTCACGCCGGAGTCCCTGCGGGAATTCGTCCCCGACGCCGTGGAGGGGGCGGCCGAGGTCCACCTGCGCACCCTGCCGGTCCCGGCCCTGGAGGTCCTCGAGCACGCCGCCGTCATCGGGGAGGAGTTCGAGACCGACCTCCTGGCCGAGGTCGCCGGGGGGCAGGAAGTCGTCGACCGCGCCCTCGAGGAGATGGAGCGGGCGGGGATCGCCGAGGCCGTGGACGAGACCCTCACCCGCTACCGCTTCACCCACTCGCTCCTTCCCCACGTCCTCGAGCGGCGCATCCGGGACGCCTCCCCCCGGCGCCTGCGCCGCCTCCACGGGGAGGTGGCCGACGCGCTGCTGCGCCTGCACGGCCCGCGCGGGGCCAAGGTCCTGGGCCTCCGGCTCTCCCGCCACCTGCTCCTGGCCGGCCGCAAGCGGGAGGCCTTCGACGCCCTCGTCCGGGCGGCGGGCCGCCTCGTGCGGGCCCAGCTCTTCCCCCGGGCCGCCTCGACCCTCGCCCACGCCGAGGAGCTCCTCGAGGGAGGCCTGAAGCCGCCGCGACCGATGCTCCGGGACTTCCACTTCCACCGCGGGGAGACGGCGCGGATCCTCGGCCGCCACGACGAGGCCATCGCCGCGTTCCAGGCGGCCATCGAGGCCGCCTCCTCCTCGGGGAGGAAGGAGGACCGCGACCTCCTCGCCACGGCCTACTCGAAGATGGGAAAGGTCTACGAGGCGCGGGGGCAGATCACCGACGCCCTGTACTGCTACGGCGTGGGAATGGGCCTCCGCGAGGAGGCCGACGACCGAACGGGGCTGGCCAGCTCCCTCGTCAACATCGGCACCGCCTACGCGCTGGGGGGGGACCGGCGGAGGGCCCGGGAGCAGCTGATGAAGGCCCTCGACCTCGCCGTCCGGTCCCGCAACCGCAGCGCCCGGGCCAACGCGAAAATCCAGCTCGGGGGCCTCGACCTCGCCGAGGGGCGGCTGAAGGAGGCCCGCCGCTGGTACCGCCGCGGCCTGGCCCTGTTCCGCTCCCTCAGGGACCAGAGGGGGCAGGCCGCCGCGCTCAACGGCATCGGCAACGCGGCCCTGGCCGCGGGGGACGCCGCCCGGGCGGAGCGCGCCTACGCAAGGTCCCTGGAGCTGCGCCGCTCCATCGGGGACCGCGAGGGGATGGCGAACTCGTACAACAACCTGGGGATCGTGGCGGACCGGCGCCGGGACTTCCCCGGCGCCGTGGCCCTCTACCGCAAGAGCCTGGCCCTGCACCGCTCCTTCGGCAGCCTCCGGGGGACCGCCGGGGCCGCCCAGAACCTCGGGGAGGCCCTGCTGCGCTCCGGGGCGGTCCGCGAGGCGGTGGAGGCCCTCCGGACGTCCGCGGACGCCTGGGGCGGTCTCGGGGACCGGGAGCACGGCGTCCTGGCCCTCGTGACCCTGGCCCGGGCCCTGGAAAGGGCGGGGGACGCGGCGGGGGCGGCGGCGGCGAGGGAGAGGGCCGGGGAGGAGGCGCGCTCCTCGGGGTCCGCGGCGGCGCGCACCGCCGCCCTGGTCTCCCGGGCCGAGGCCCTGGTGAAGGAGAAGCGCAGCCGCGAGGCCCTGTCGCTCCTCGACGGCGCCACGGTCGAGGGCCTCCCGCCGGAGGTGGAGGCCGAGGTCCGCCTCGTCACGCTCGGCGCCCTCGTGGACGGCTCCTCCGACGCGGCCCGCGTCGACGCCGCCGTGGAGGCCGCCCGCGCCTCCGTCCAGCGGGCCGTCGCCGGCGGGGGGGACCCCGACCTCGAGGTCCGCCA
>CAZWGT010000094.1:0-11758 GCA_964633345.1 uncultured Planctomycetota bacterium | reverse complement strand
GGTGCCGTCGGCGTCGAGGAGGACCGCCGTGGGGGCGGCCTTCACCTCGGACTGCCTGGCCTCCCACTCCTTCACGGTCATGTTCCCCTCCATCCCCTCGGCCGAGGAGCAGATGGAGAGCCAGACGACGCCCTTCTCCGTGTACTTCTTCTGGAGCGCCTGGACGTTGCCCGCGGCGTAGTGCTTCTTCACGTAGGGGCAGCCGTGGTTGATCCACTCCAGGACGACGTACTTCCCCTTGAACTCCTCGAGGGACCGTTCCTTGCCGGCGAGGTCCTTGAGCTTGAAGGCGGGGGCGATCTCCTTCGCCGCCTCCTTCTTCGGCTCCTCGGCCTTCGGCTCCTCCTTCTTCGGCTCTTCCTTCTTGGGCTCCTCCGCCTTGGGCTTCTCCGTCTCCCCCTCGGGGAAGGCGGACGCCGCGAGCGCGAGCAGGGCGAGGACGGCCAGGGTCTTCGTCAAGGTGCACCTCCGGGTAGGGCGGGAATTCTAGCGGATGGGCCTAGAATGGGTGCCCTGGAGAACCGCCCATGAAGGTCGTCAACCTCGCGGCCGCCCTGAAGAAGATCCAGCGCACCTGGGAGCCCCGCGTGGTCGGCGACGTCAACGGCCACCAGGTCAAGTTGGCGCGCCTCCACGGGAAGTTCGTCTGGCACTCCCACGAGACGGAGGACGAGGCGTTCCTCGTGCTCGCCGGGAACCTCGTCATCCGCCTGCGGAACCGGGTGATCCGGCTTGGCCCCGGGGAGTTCGTCGTGATCCCCCGCGGCGTCGAGCACCGCCCCGAGGCCTCCGAGGAGGTCCACTGCCTCCTCTTCGAGCCGGGGTCCACGGTCAACACGGGGACCGCCGGGGGGCCCCGGACCGTCGAGGCGCGGCCGCTCTAGGGCGCCGGGCTACTTCCCCGCAGCGTCCAGCGCCTTCAGGCCCCGCCGGGCGCCGTCCACAGCCATCTTCGTGCCCGGGTCCGTCGAACCTCCGTACTCCCGCACGACGGTCTCGTACTCCCGGCGCGCGCTCTCCGGGTCCCCCGCCGCGTGGAACTCCCCCCCTGCGCTGAAGTGGTGCCAGGCGATCTGGGAGGGGTCGTGGGCCGGGTCCCGGGAGAGTTCCACGAAGGCCTCCGCGGCCACCCGGTGGTTGCCCTTGTAGGCCTCCGTCCAGGCCAGCTGGAACCGGGCCGAACGGGCCCCTTCCGTCCCGGGGCCCGCGGTCGCCAGGGCCTCGCGGAACGCCGCCTCCTCGGCCGCCCGGTCCTTGAGGACGCGGAACCCGATCCCCTTCAGGAGGAGGGCGTCGGTCCGCTCCCGGGCGGAGAGCTCACGGCCGAGGAGGAGGTCGCAGGCCTCCACGACCCCCCTCCCGTCGATGGGCCGGCCCCGGCGGTCGCTGGACACCATCGTCCGGATGCGGCCGAGGGCGTCGCTCGTGGACTCCGCGGGGGAGACCGCGATGTCCTTCTTCCCCTCCTCCCCGGCCGCCAGGACCCTGGCGATCTCCTCCAGGCGGGCCTCGATCCGATCCAGCCTCGCGGAGGGATCGGCGTACGGGGGCGCGGGGGCCGCCGGCGCGGACGGAGGAGCGGCGACGGGGACGGGGACCTCGATCCGCTCCGGGACCGGGACCGTCACGACCCTGGAGCCGGAGAGCAGCGCCGCGCCCCCCGCCAGGCAGGCGGCGAGGAGGAAGCCCGCCGCGAAGGCGACCCACGTGGATCCGCTCATTCACTCCCCCCTTCCCCCGCGTACCGGTCGAGGATCATGATCTTCTGCCAGACCTTGCGCGAGAGTCCGGAGCAGAGATCCTCGAGATCGTCCACCGCCTCCAGCGCCACGGTGTCCGGGAACGCCTGGATGTACAGGGCCCCCACCTTGGACACGATGGCCAGCATCTCCGAGCAGTAGTCGAAGTACCGGCCGAGTTCGAACGGCGTCATCGTCCGCTTCGGGGAGTGGGCCGTCGGCGCCCCGGCGCCGAGGATGGGCTCCGGGTCCTTGGTGAGCTGGTGCATGTCGATGATGTGGGCCAGCGCGCGGAGCTCGCCGACGGCCGCCAGCGCCTCCGCCCGCTTCGAGCGCGTCTCCGCGGAGACGAGGAAGACGATCCCGGCACCGAGGAGCACGGCGGCCCCGAGGAAGTCGTTCACCTCCGAGAAGAAGTTCTCCAGGTGCCACTCCGCGCCGGTGCTGCGGAGGTTGCCGATCAGCACCGCGGCCCCGGCCGCCGCCGCCGCGATGAGGAGGCCGGTCAGGACCCGCAGGAGCACCCGCGGCCGGCGGATCTCCTCGCATCGCGCGGCCGCCTGGCGGGCCGTCTCGGCCAGCTCGGCGGCCACCTTCGAGAGCCCGGAGCCGGGGAAACGCTCCCCCACCCGGGCGGCCAGGGTGTCGGCGGTCTCGACGATCCGGCCGGCCTGCAGGGAGCGGTACACGGAGGGATCCTATCCCGGGAATCGAGAGGGCGCCTCCTGCGAGGCGCCCCCCCGGGTCTTCCCGCGTCTTCCTGCGAGACGCCGCGGCTGCCCGGCCGCGGACCCTACGCCTTCACGATACGCAGTTGCGCCGCCTTCAGCGTGTTCTTCATGAGCATCGTGATCGTCATCGGGCCCACGCCCCCCGGGACCGGGGTGATGGAGCCGGCGACCTCCTTCACGGCGTCGTAGTCCACGTCGCCGGCGAGCTTCGCCTTCCCCTTCTCCGTCGTCCCGATCCGGTTGACGCCGACGTCGACGACGCAGGCCCCCGGCTTCACCATGTCGGCGGTGACGTACTTCGGCCGCCCCGCCGCCACGACGAGGATGTCGGCCCGGCGCGTGTGGGCCCCGACGTCCTTCGTCCCCGTGTGGCAGATCGTGACCGTCGCGTTCGCACCCTTCGCCTTCTGCAGCAGGATGTTGGCGATGGGCTTGCCCACGATGTTCGACCGTCCCACCACCACCACCTCGGCCCCGTCGGTCCTCGTCCCGCTCCGCACGATCAGCTCCTGGATGCCCGCCGGGGTGCAGGGGAGGAAGTCCGGGTTCCCCACGACCATCTTCCCCACGTTCACCGGGTGGAAGGCGTCCACGTCCTTGTCGGGGCGGATGGCCAGCAGCACCTTGTCGGAGTCCATGTGCTTGGGCAGCGGCAGCTGCACGAGGATCCCGTGGATCTTCGGGTCCGCGTTGTACCGGGCGACCATCGCCAGGAGGTCGGACTCGGAGGTCGCGGCGGGGAGCGTCTCCTGCACCGAGTGGAAGCCCAGTTCCCGGGCCGTCCTGCTCTTGGCGGTGACGTAGGAGACCGAGCCCGGGTCCTCGCCGACGAGGATGGTGACGAGGCCGGGGACGATCCCGTGGTCCTTGAACAGCTTCTTGGTCTCCGCGGCGATCTCCAGCCGGATCTCCGCCGCGACGGCCTTGCCGTCGATGATCTTCGCCGTCATTAGAAGAGCCCCTTCGTGGCGCCGGTGGCCGGATCGACGTCGATGTCCATGGCGGCGGGGTGGGAGGGGAGGCCCGGCATGATCGGGAAGTCCCCGGCCAGCGGGTAGAGGAAGCCCGCGCCCACGGACGCCTTGATGTCGCTGATGGGGAAGACGTAGTCCGACGGCAGGTTCTTCATGTTCTTGTCGTGGGAGAGGGAGAGGTGGCTCTTGGCCATGCAGATGGGGAGCCTCCCCCACCCGAGCTTCTCGTAGCGCTTGATCTTCGCCTTCGCCTCGCCGGAGTAGGAGACCGCCTTGGCGTTGTAGACCTTCGTGGCGAGGGTGAGGATCTTGTCCTCGATGGAGGCGTCCTCGTCGAGGAGGAAGCGGAAGTCCGGCTTCACCCCGCAGGCCTTCACCACCGCCTCGGCGGCGGCGCGGCAGCCGTCCCCGCCCTTGAGCCACGCCTCGATGGGCTCGCAGGCGTCGGCCCCGGCCTCGAGCGCGATCTTCCGGAGCGCGTCCACCTCCCTGTCCGTGTCCGTGGCGAAGCGGTTGATGGTGACGACCACGGGGACGCCGTAGTACTTGGCCACCTTGATGCAGTGGCGGAGGTTGTCGGCCCCCTTCTTCAGCCCCGGCAGGTTCTCCTCGGTCAGCTCCTTCGGCAGCGGCTTGCCCGCCACCACCTTGCCCACGCCCCCGTGCATCTTCAGGGCGCGGATGGAGCAGGTCATGACGACGGCGCTGGGCCGGAGACCCGACTGCCGGCACTTGATCTCCATGAACTTGATCATCCCGTTGTCGGCGCCGAAGCCGGCCTCGGTGACCACGTAGTCGGCCGTCCTGAGGGCCACCATGTCCGCGAGGACGGAGTTGTTCCCGTGGGCGATGTTGGCGAAGGGGCCGGCGTGGACGATGCAGGGCCCCCCCTCGAGGGTCTGGATGAGGTTCGGCATCAGGGCGTCCTTCAGGAGGACCGTCATCGCCCCGGCGGCGCCGAGGTGCTCCGGCGTCAGCGGCTTCCCCTCCCGGTCGAAGCCCCAGACCATCCGGGCGAGGCGCTCCCGGAGGTCCTTCACCGAGGTCGCCAGCGCCAGCACCGCCATCACCTCCGAGGCCACGGTGATGGAGTAGCCCGACTCGCGGGGATGCCCGTTGTCCTTCCCGCCGAGGCCGACGGTGATCTTCCGCAGCGCCCGGTCGCTGATGTCCACGACCCGCAGCCAGGAGACCGAGTGCGGGTCGGCGTTCAGCGCGTTGCCCTGGTGGAAGTGGTTGTCGATCATCGCCGACAGCAGGTTGTGGGCGGCGCCGACGGCGTGGATGTCCCCGGTGAAGTGGAGGTTGAGGTCCTCCATGGGGACGACCTGGGAGAACCCGCCGCCGGCGGCCCCGCCCTTGATCCCGAAGACCGGGCCCATGGAGGGCTGGCGCAGCGTCGTGACGACCCGCTTGCCGATCTTCTTCAGGCCCTGGGAGACCCCGATGGTCGTGACCGTCTTCCCCTCCCCCAGGGGGGTCGGGGTGATGGCGGTGACGACGATGAGCTTCCCCTCCGGCTTCGAGGCGAACTTCTGGAGCACGTCGAGGTGGATCTTCGCCTTGTACTTCCCGTAGAGGTCGATGTCGTCCGCGCCGAGGCCGATCGAGGAGGCGATCTCGCCGATGGGCTGCAGCTTCGCCGCCTGTGCGATCTCCAGATCCGACTTCATGGGCTGACTCTCCTGGTTCTTTTGGAAGGCGAAACGATACGGGAGCCCCGGCCATCCGGCAAGCGCCGGATCGCGGGACCGTGACGGGCATCCCCGGCCCGGTCACAGGGCGCGGGATTCTCCGCGGCCCCGCTGGATATCCGGCGGCTCCGGACGCGGTCCGCGGCGATTCCCGCCGCGCCGAAGCCGCCAGGGCCCCCCGACCTCCGACCCGGGAATCCCCGCGGCGGGACGGTTCTTGACGGGCGTCAGGCCGGCCCCGCGGGGGCGTCCCCTTTGCTCCGCGCACCCGTCGAGGAGGGCATCCATGGGCAGGAAGTTCTGGCGGACGCCGCTCAACCCGGGGGCGCCGCCCGCGCCTCCCGGCGACGTCCACGTCATCGCCGAGCGCTGCAAGGGGTGCGGCTTCTGCGTGGAGTTCTGCCCCCGGGGGGTCCTCAAGGAGGCCGGGGGGTTCAACCGCCGCGGCTACCACCCCCCCGAGGTCGTCCGCTCGGGCCTGTGCGCGGAGTGCCACTTCTGCGAACTCCTCTGCCCCGAGTTCGCCATCTTCGTCACGAAGAAGGAGGAGGCCCTCCATGCCTGAGGGCGCCGCCGCGCTCGCCTCCGCCGCCCGGACCGGCTCCTGGTTCCTCAACGGGGACGAGGCCGTCGCCGAGGGGGCGCTGGCCGCGGGGTGCCGGTTCTTCGCCGGCTACCCCATCACCCCCGCCACCGAGATCGCCGAGGTCATGGCCCGCCGCCTCCCCGACCACGGGGGGGTGTACATCCAGATGGAGGACGAGATCGCCTCCATGGCCGCCATCCTCGGGGGCTCCTGGGGGGGGCGGAAGTCCATGACCGCCACCTCCGGCCCCGGCTTCTCCCTCATGATGGAGAACTACGGGCTCGGCCTCATGACCGAGACCCCCTGCGTCATCGTGGACGTGATGCGCGCCGGCCCCTCGACGGGGCTGCCCACCCACACCGCCCAGGGGGACGTCATGCAGGCCCGCTGGGGCACCCACGGGGACGTCGGGGTCATCGTCTACGTCCCCTCCTCCCCCCAGGAGTGCTTCGACCTCGCCGTCGAGGCGTTCAACCGCTCCGAGCAGTTCCGCATGCCCGTCGTCGTCCTCTCCGACGAGGTCGTCGGCCACATGCGGGAGCGGGTCGTCATCCCCCCCGCCGACAGGATCCTCCTCCTCGACCGGAAGAAGCCCTCCGCCCCCCCCTCCGACGACCACCTCCCCTTCCGCCCCGGGGAGGACCTCGTGCCCCCCATGGCCTGCGCCGGTGAGGGGTTCCACGTCCACGTCACCGGCCTCACCCACGACGAGCGCGGCTACCCGGTGCTCAACGAACGGACCCAGCGGCGCCTCGTCGGGCGGCTGGTGGACAAGGTCCGCCGCAACGTCGGGAAGATCCTCCGCTGGGAGGAGATGGAGACGGAGGACGCCGAGGTCCTCGTCGTGGCCTACGGCTCCGTGGCCCGCAGCGCCCGGGAGGCGGTCCGGGAGGCGCGGGAGAAGGGCATCCGGGCGGGCCTCCTCCGCCCGATCACCGTCTGGCCCTTCCCCACGGACCGGGTGCGCTGGCTCGCCCGGCGGGTGAAGGCCATCCTCGTCCCCGAGGTCAACTTCGGCCAGGTCGTCTACGAGGTGGACCGCTGCTCCCGGGGACGCTGCCGGGTGGACCTCCTCCCGCTGCTCGGCGGGGCCATCCACACCCCCGAGGAGATCCTGGCCCGCATCGAGGAGGCGGCCCGATGACCCCCCGCGACGAGATCCCGGACTCCGTCCTCCCCGCCGGCGCCCTCGACGACCAGGACCCCGTCCGCGAGGGGCGGGACGACTTCTCCCCCGACTACCTCGAGCCCTTCCGGACCGAGGGGGACGGCCACCCCCACAACCTCCACCCCCACGACCGCTACCTGCGCGACGGGCGCATCCCCCACATCTGGTGCGACGGCTGCGGCCTGGGAACCGCGATGACGGGACTCATCGAGGGGGCCGTCCGCTCCGGGGTCCCCTGGGAGGAGATCGCCGTGGTGAGCGGCAGCGGGTGCCCGGGCCGCACGGCCGGATACCTCAAGCTCGACGGCTACCACACCACCCACGGCCGCCCCATCCCCTTCGCCACGGGGCTGTCCCTGGCCCGGCCCGGGATGAAGGTCGTCGTGGTCTCCGGGGACGGGGACCTCTTCGCCATCGGGGGGAACCACTTCATCCATGCCGCCCGCCGCAACGTGGACCTCCTCGTCTACTGCGTGAACAACTTCAACTACGCCATGACCGGGGGCCAGATGGGGCCCACGACCCCGGAGGGCGCCTGGACCAGCACCTCGCCCCGGGGGCACGCCGAGCACCCCTTCAACCTCGTCCAGCTCGCCTCGGCCGCGGGGGCCGTCTACGTCGCGCGGTGGACGACCCTCCACGTGCGCCAGGCCACGGAATCCGTGGCCCGGGCGATGACGCTGTCCGGCTTCCGGTTCATCGAGATCATCTCCCCCTGCCCGACCTGCTTCGGGCGGAAGAACGAGCACGGCAGCGGCCTGGACTCCATGAAGGCCTACCGCGACCGCACGGAGATCCGCAACGGCGCCTCCCCCGCGGAGGCCGCCATCGGCCTCGACGGCCGCTTCACGGTCGGCGTCTTCCACGACGCGCCGAAGCCGACGTTCCGCCAGCTGTACGACGCCATGGCCGCGGGGAAGGGAGGCCGCCGGTGAGGGTCCGCAGGGAGGTCCTGTTCGCCGGCTTCGGGGGCCAGGGTGTGGTGCTGGCCGCCTACATCCTCGGGCGCGCCGTCTCCCTCCACGAAGGGCGCCACGCGGTGCAGATCCAGTCCTACGGGCCCGAGGCCCGGGGCGGGGCCTGCTCCTCCTCGGTGGTCGCCTCCGACGACCCCGTGGACTACCCCTACGCGCGGACCCCGGACGTCATGGTCCTCATGAGCCGGGCGGCCGCGGACAAGTACATCTCCATGGCGGGCCCGGCCACCACGGTCCTCTACGAGGAGGCCCTCGTCCCCCGGCCGAAGGTGGAGGGGGCCTGCCTCCCCATCCCGGCCGTCGCCATCGCCACGGCCCTCGGCTCGAAGATGGCGGTCAACGTCGTGATGCTCGGCTTCCTCGCGGGGCGGACCGGCATCGTCTCCCCGGACGCCCTGCGCAAGGCGGTCCTCGAGGCCGTCCCGGCGAAGTACCACGCGCTCAACGAGAAGGCGTTTTCCGCGGGCATGGCCCACGGGAAACCGTTGGAGGTGAACGCATGATCGGCCCGAACCCCGCGGCCTCGCCCCGGATCGGCGTCTACGTCTGCAGGTGCGGCCACAACATCGGCCGCGTGGTGGACTGCGAGGCCGTGGCGAAGTACGCGGCCACCATCCCCGGCGTCGTCCACGCCAGCGCCAACCTCTACTCCTGCTCGGAGCCGGGGCAGAACGGGATGGTCGCCGACATCCGCCAGCACAACCTCGAGCGGGTGGTCATCGCGGCGTGCTCCCCCCGCCTCCACGAGCCCACGTTCCGGGCCATGGTCCAGCGGGCGGGCCTGAACCCCTACCTCCTCGAGATCTCCAACATCCGCGAGCACTGCTCGTGGGTCCACGACGACCCGGCGACGGCGACCGCCAAGGCCAAGGACCTCGTGCACATGGCCGTCGAGCGGGCCCGCCTGCTGGTGCCCCAGGAGACGATGAAGGTCCCCGTGCGCCAGTCGGCCCTCGTGGTCGGCGGCGGAATCGCGGGGATCCAGGCCGCCCTGGACATGGCCGACGCCGGCTACCAGGTCCACCTCGTCGAGAAGGAGCCGTCCATCGGGGGGATGATGGCGAAGATCGACAAGACCTTCCCCACGATGGACTGTTCGATATGAATCCTCGCGCCCAAGATGCTGGATGCCGGTCGGCATCCCCGGATCAAGGTCCTGGCCAGCAGCGAGCTGAAGTCGGTCTCGGGCTACGTGGGCAACTTCACCGCCGTCGTCCGGCGGCGCGCCCGCTTCGTCTCCTCCGTCTGCACGTCCTGCGGTGACTGCCTGGAGGTCTGCCCCGTCTCCGTCCCCGACGAGTTCGAGGAGGGCCTCGGGACCCGCCACGCCATCTACAAGCCCTTCCCCCAGGCCGTCCCGGCCACGTTCCTCATCGACCCGGAGTCCTGCCTCGGGCAGAACCCCGTGGCCTGCGGGAAGTGCAAGGAGGTCTGCGGGCCGAAGGCCATCGACTACGCCGAGAAGGACGAGGAGGTCGTCCTCGAGGTCGGCACCGTGGTCGTCGCCACCGGGGCGGAGCCCTGGGACCCGACGGCCAACTCGGAGTACGGCTACGGCCGCCACCTCGACGTCCTCACCTCGGTGGAGTTCGAGCGCATGCTCGCCGCCGGCGGCCCCACGGGGGGCCACGTCGTGCGCCCCTCGGACGGGAAGGAGCCCCGGTCCATCGCCTTCATCCAGTGCGTCGGCTCCCGCACCCAGGACGCGACCCGCGGCATGCCCTACTGCTCCAACTTCTGCTGCATGGAGACCGTGAAGACGACCCTCCAGGTCGAGGAGCACGTCAAGGGGGCGAAGCAGACGGTCTACTACATGGACATCCGCGCCTTCGGCAAGGGGTTCGAGAACCTCTACACCCGCTCCCGGGCCCAGGGGGTGCGCTACGTCCAGGCCATCCCGTCGGCGGTCACCCGCGACGCGGAGGGGCGGCTCCGCTGCCGCGTCGTGGATCCCGACACCGGGCGCGCCGTCGAGGAGGTCCACGACCTCGTCGTGCTGGCCGTCGGCGTCAAGCCCCGCATCGACTCCGCGGCCATCCAGCAGTGCTTCACCCTCTCCCGCACGGAGGACGGCTTCTTCCTCGAGTCCCACCCGAAGCTCAAGCCCGTGGACACCCCCACCGGAGGCGTCTTCCTCGCCGGCTTCGTCGAGAGCCCCAAGGACATCAAGGACTCCGTCACCCAGGCCTCGGCGGCCGCCAGCCGCGCGGGGATCCTGATGCGCCGGGGCGAGGTCACCGTGGAGGCCATCACCTCCCGGGTGGACGGGGACCTCTGCACCGCCTGCGGCCAGTGCACGAAGGTCTGCCCCTTCCACGCCATCCAGGTGGACGAGGAGAAGGGGTACGCCGTCGTCGTGGACGCCCTCTGCCAGGGCTGCGGGACCTGCGGTCCGGAGTGCAAATTCGACGCCATCACGCTGCGCCACTTCACCGACGAGCAGTACTTCCAGCAGATCGACGCCGCCCTCGAGCACGAACCGGAGGACAAGGTCCTCGCCTTCTGCTGCAACTGGTGCTCCTACGCGGGGGCGGACTTCGCCGGCGTCTCCCGCATGCAGTACCCCGGCAACGTGCGCATCGTCCGGTCCATGTGCTCGGGCCGCATCGACGAGAGGTTCGTCCTCTACGCCCTGGAGAAGAGGGCGGGGATCGTGCTCGTCTCCGGCTGCCACATCGGCGACTGCCACTACATCGACGCCAACAAGAACACCCTCACCCGGGTCGAGAAGTGGCAGGAGAAGATGAAGGCCGCGGGCCTCGACTCCGGGCGCCTCGTGCGCAAGTGGGTCTCGGCCGCCGAGGGACGCCGCTGGGCCGACACCATCACCGACCTCGTGAAGAAGCTCCCGGCGGTGAAGCCGGAGGACGTGGCGAAGGCCGCCGCCTGGGCGAGGGACGCCCGGGTGAAGTACGAGAAGCGGGTGGCCAAGCACCGCGAGAAGTCCCTGGCCGCCGTGCCCGCGGGAGGTGGAGCGTGAGCGACCTCGCCCTCAAGGCCGCGCTGTGCATGCAGTGCCAGGTCTGCGGGGCCGCCTGCACGGCCGGGCCCGTCAACGGCCTCCGGCCCCGGGACGTCGTCCGCCGGGCCGCCGCCGGCGACGAGACCCTCCACCGCGGCCCCGACCCCTGGCTGTGCGTGGCGTGCTACGCCTGCGCGGCGCAGTGCCGCGCCGGGATCGACATCTCCGAGCTGTTCTACGAGCTGCGCAACCGGGCGGCCGCCGAGGGCCGGATCCCCGAGCCCTACCGGGCCGTGGCGAAGCAGCTCCTGGCCACGGGCTGCTCCTTCCCCGTCACGAAGAACACGCAGAGGATGCGCGGGGAGCTGGGACTGCCCGCCTTCGGCGTCGCCGCGGCGGCGGTCGCCGAGCTGAACACGATCTGCCGGGAGGCCGGCCTTCCGGATCCCGACAAGAGGGAGGCGTGAGATGAGGTACGGCATCTTCTGGGGCTGCGCCATCCCGAGCCGCCTTCCCTTCATCGAGAAGGCCACGCTCTCGGTCCTGAAGTCCCTCGGGGTCGAGGCAGCGGGCCTCTCCGACGCGACGTGCTGCATGGACCCCATCGTGCTCAAGTCCCTGTCCTCCGGCGCATGGCTGGCGGCGGCGGCGAGGAACCTGGCCGTCGCCGAGGGGCAGAAGTTCGACGCCCTCCTGACGCTGTGCAACGGCTGCTTCTGCTCCCTGAACGAGACCGCCTGCATGCTGGACGAGGACCCGGATCTCCTCGCCTCCGTCAACGCGAGCCTCCGGGCGATCGGCCGCTCCTACGGGGGCGGGATGAAGGTCCGCCACGTCGTCCAGCTCCTCGACGAGGTCCCCGCGGACGACCTGGCGCGCCTGGTCGTGAAGCCCCTGGCGGGCCGGAGGATCGCGACCTTCCACGGC
>CAZWGT010000093.1:0-11945 GCA_964633345.1 uncultured Planctomycetota bacterium | reverse complement strand
TCTCCATGGGCGGGAGGTGCCGATGCCGGGTATGATGATCGGGCATACCGTGGAGGATCCGGCCATGCCCGCCGCCAAGATCGCCATCACCATCGACGAGGACCTGCTGCGCGACCTGGATCTCTGGGTCGCCGAGGGGAGGTACCCCAACCGCAGCAAGGCGATCCAGGCGGCGGTGAAGGAGAAGCACGACCGGTGGCGGAAGTCACGGCTCGCGGATGCATGCGCGAGGATCGACCCGAGGGAGGCGCAGGCGGACGTGGACGTCGTCTTCAACGATGAAGTCCTGCCGTGGGAGGGGGAATGAGGGCGAAGCGCGGCGACCTGTACTGGGCCGACCACGGGCCCGTTCTCGGCCACGAGCAGGGGGGCCGAAGGCCGGTTCTCGTCCTCAGCCACGAGATCTTCAACGCCTCGCACGGGGTCGCCATCGTCGCCTCGGTGACGGGGAAGCCCCCCCGCGGCGGATTCCCCCTCTCCCAGGCCCTCCGATCCGGCGGCCTCGCCAGGCCGTCCTGGGCGATGAGCTGGCAGATCCGGACCGTGTCCGTCCACCGGATGGGCCGCCGCATCGGCCGCGTGGACGAGGCCGAGGTGGACCGCGTCGTCGAGGGGCTGATGGAGATCGTCGGCGGGTAGGGTTGCGCCCCATGGCCGCGGAGAGCCGCGGCCCGTAGGGTGGTCCCCGTCGCAGGCCGATGCCGTCGCGGTCCCCGGCCCTCCGGGCGCGGGGCGCGGGCGGCGGAGCCTGCCGGGACGCACGGAGGCACGACCCATGGCGAAGAAGAGCAGGGGCGGACGGATGACCGCGGCCAAGAAGCGCGCCGCCAAGAGCAAGGGCGGCAAGGGCCCGATCAAGGATCGCCCGGCGGGCAAGAGGATCATGAAGTCGTAGCAGGACGCGGCCGGGCGGGGGCGGGCCGTCCCACGGCGGCCCGCCCCCCGTCACGGCCCCTAGTTGGGCCCCGCCCCTCCGCGGCGGGATAATCCGTCCGTCCATGCCCGAGGCCCTCGACCTCCACCGGCTCCAGTTCGCCTTCACCGTCACGTTCCACTACCTCTTCCCCCAGCTGACGATGGGCCTCGCCCTGCTCATCGTGGTGATGAAGGGCCTCGCCCTCCGCACGGGGAACGGCGGGTGGAACCGGGACGCCCGCTTCTGGACGAGGATCTTCGCGATCAACTTCGCCATGGGCGTCGTCACCGGGATCCCCCTCGAGTTCCAGTTCGGCACCAACTGGTCCCGCTTCGCCGCGGCGGCGGGGGGCGTCATCGGCCAGACGCTGGCGATGGAGGGCACCTTCGCGTTCTTCCTCGAGTCCGCGTTCCTCGGCCTCCTCCTCTTCGGCGAGAAGCGCCTCGGCCCCCGCGGCCACTTCGGGGCGGCGGTCGCCGTCTTCCTCGGATCCTGGCTCTCCGGCTACTTCATCGTGTGCACCAACGCGTGGATGCAGCACCCCGTCGGCCACCGGGTCGAGGCGGACGGGAGGATCGTCCTCGAGAGCGTCCTGGCCCTCCTCCTCAACCCCTGGGGCGTGCGCCAGTACGCCCACACGATGGTCGGCTCCGTCGTCACCGCGGCCTTCTTCGTCTCCTCCATCGGCGCCTACTACCTGCTGGCGGGGAGGCAGGGGGATTCCGCGAAGCGCTTCCTCCGCGTCGGCGTGGTCGCCGGGATCGCGGCCTCGGTCCTCTCGGCGTTCCCCACCGGGGATCTCCAGGCCAAGATGGTCGTCCGCCACCAGCCCGCGACCTTCGCCGCCATGGAGGGGCACTTCCACACCGGCGAGGGGGTCGGCCTGGTGATGATCGGCCAGCCGGACATGGAGAAGAGGCGCCTCGACAACCCGATCTTCCTTCCGAAGGTCCTGTCCTTCATCACCTACGCGAACTGGGAGGCCGAGGTGAAGGGCCTCGACGCCTTCCCCGAGGACGAGTGGCCGACGAACGTGCCGCTGGTGTACTACGCGTACCACGTGATGGTGGGCCTCGGGACGATGTTCATCGCGCTGACCGGGCTGGCGGCGTTCCTCCTGTGGCGGGGGAGGCTCTTCGGGGCCAGGTGGGCGCTCTGGCCCCTGATGCTCGCGCTGCCGTTCCCCTACATCGCCAACTCCGCCGGCTGGATCACCGCCGAGACGGGCCGCCAGCCGTGGGTGATCCACGGGCTGATGCGGACGGTGGACGCCTCGTCCCCCCAGGTCTCCTCGGGGAACGTCCTGTTCACGATCATCGGGTTCGCGGGGATGTACGCGCTGCTGGCGATCCTCTTCCTCGTGCTGGTGCTCCGGGAGATCGGCCACGGGCCCGGGGAGGGGCGCGCGTGATCGAGAACCTCTGGTTCTGGCTGGTCGCGGGGATGCTCGGGGCGTACGTCGTCCTCGACGGCTTCGACTTCGGGGCCGGGGTGGCGAGCCTCCTGGCCGCCCGCGGCGAGAGGGAGCGGCGGGCGGTGCTGCGGTCCATCGGGCCGGTGTGGGACGGGAACGAGGTGTGGCTCATCGCCGGCGGCGGGGTCCTCTACTTCGCGTTCCCCGGGCTCTACGCCTCGGCGTTCAGCGGCTTCTATCTGCCGCTGATGCTGGTGCTGTGGCTCCTCGTCCTGCGCGGGATCTCCATCGAGCTGCGGAACCACGTCGAAGGCCCGGTCTGGAGGCCTCTCTGGGACGCGGTGTTCTCCGGGGCCAGCATCCTGCTCGCGGTGGTCCTCGGCGCGGCGCTGGGCAACGTGGTGCGCGGCGTCCCCCTCGACGCGTCGGGGCGGTTCTTCGTCCCGTTGTGGACGGACTTCACCGTGGAGGGGCGCACGGGGGTCCTCGACTGGTACACGGTCCTCGTCGGCGCCTTCGCGCTGGCGGCGCTGACGGCGCACGGCTCCCTCTGGGTGGCGTTCAAGACGGAGGGGGACCTGCAGGCGCGCTGCCGCCGGCTGGCCCGGAAGGCGTGGGGCGCGGGCGCGGCGCTGGCGGCGGCGGCGACGGCGGCGACGTTCTCCATCCAGCCGCTCGTGCCGGCGTCGTTCTCCGCGCGACCGTACTTCGCGGCGTTCCCCCTGGCGGCCCTCGCCGGGCTCGTGGGGGTCCGGGTGTTCCTCACGAGGGGCGACGACCTCCGGGCGTTCCTCGCCTCGGCGGTCTTCCTCCTCGGGATGATGCTCACCGCGGTGGCGGGGATCTTCCCCGTGGTCCTGCCGTCCTCCCTCGACCCCGCCCACGCCCTCACCGTCGCCTCGACCGCCGCGCCGGCCCACGGCCTGCGCATCGGCCTCGGCTGGTGGATCCCGGGGATGGCGCTGGTGATCGCCTACTTCGTGTTCACCTACCGGAGGTTCGCGGGGAAGGTGGATCTCGAGGGGGAGGGGTACTAGGGGAGCAGGGGGAGTTTGCGGCTCCGGAGCGGGGGGCGGAGAATGGGTCCGTCCCCGGGTTGGGAGGCCTCCATGAGCCCCGCGTTCCTCGCCGTCGCCCTGGCCCTCGCCGCCGACCTTCCCGCCGAGCTCGAGGCCCTGGAGAAGGACGCCGAGACCTGGTTCGTCCGGGCCGGGGATCGCCACGCGCCGGCCGCGTCGAGGAACGACTGCCGGAGGAAGTCCTGGGCGGGCCTGAGGAAGGCCCTCGACATCCTCGACCGCCACTCGGAGAAGAACCCCGCCGACCGGCCCCGCATCCAGGAGCGCCACGCCCGCGCCGCCGCCATGGCGTGGTGGCTGCGGCGCGAGAGCCCCGTCGGCCTCCTCGACGAGGCCCCGGCCGGGGCCCCGGGCCCCGGCGGCGGCGCCCCGTCGCGCAACCCCTTCGACAGCCAGCCCGGCGGCCCCCCCGCCTCCTCCATCGCCGGGCCGCCCCCGGGGACCATCGAGCAGGCCGCGGCCGCCGTGGACGCGTGGGAGAAGGCCCACCCCGCCGACGCGCCGGGGGCGATGCAGCGCTGGCACGAGGCCATGGCCCGCTTCCCCGACCGGTGGAGCCAGGCGCCGTGGGCCGCCGCCGCGGCCCGGGCCGGGAAGGCGCGGGACGCGGTGAACGCCGTCTACCGCGCGGTGCGGAACGACGACCCCGGGGCCGTCGAGGGCGCGGAGTCCCCCGAGGTCACCCGCCTCCTCGTCGTACTCGGGCGGGAGCTGGCCGGCCCCGACTCCTCCCTTCGCGAGAAGGCCGCCCGCTTCCTCGCCCTCCTCGGCTCCCCGGACGCGACCGCGGCCCTCGGGAAGGCGGCGCGGAAGGAGACGGAGCCCCAGACCCGCCGGGCGATGATCGACGCCCTGGCCGACCTCGGCGGGGCGAAGGGGGCGAAGGAGCTGGCCGCCCTCAAGCAGGAGGTCTCCAAGGCCCCGGACGGCACGCCGGTCACGGTGACCTCCGCCATCGCCCCCGAGGCCCTCGAGGGGCTCATCCGCATGGGGAAGCGCAACCCCGTGGACCGGCGGATCGCGCTGCGCCTCGTCGGCTCCTTCGCCCTCGTGGACGACGCGGCCACGGCGAACCGGGTCGTGGACGTCCTCGTCGCCTGCGGCCCCGAGGGGGCCCGCGGCCTGGAGGAGGCGCTGGCGACCCCGGACGTCGGGGTGCGCCTGCGCGTGATGGGGGCCCTCGCGGCGGCCAAGGACCCCAAGGCCGTCCGCCCCCTCTCCAACTTCCTCCTCACGACGACCGAGAGCGCCGAGTCCGAGAAGTGCCGCGCCGCCGCGGAGGAGGCCATCCTCTCCTTCGGCGAGGCCGCCGTGCCCCACCTCCTCCCCGCCCTGCGCAACCCCCGCCTGCGCCTGCGGACCGGGGACCTCCTGCGGAAGATCACCGGGGCCTCGATCGGCAGCGGGAAGCCCGACGACTGGTACGAGTGGTGGAAGAGGAAGCATCCCGACTGGAAGGAGGAGTGATGGTCCGCCTCGTCCTCGCCCTCGCCGCCCTTCTCCTCCCCGCCGAACTCCCCCCCGAGCTGGCCGGCCTCGAGGCCGAGGGGGCGAAGTGGTTCAACGAGGCGGGGAAGACCGACCTCCCGGCCTCGGAGCGCAACGAGGCCCGCAAGAAGGCCTGGGTCAACCTCTACAGGGCGAAGGAGATCCTCGACGCCCACTGGGACGCCCACCCCGGGGACCAGGACCGGATCGAGGACCGGATGATGAACGTGGGGAAGATGGTCTTCTGGATCAAGAAGGAGAGCCCCATCGGGCTCCTCGAGGGGACCGGCGTGGGCCCGAAGGCGGCGGGCTCGGTGAAGAGGGACTGGCCCGCCACCCCGCCACCCGAGAAGCCCGGCGCCGCTCCCGGGGGAGAGGCCCCGTCGCCCGCCCCCGCCTCGGCCCCGGCCGCCGCGCCGGCCCCCGCCACCCCGGCCCGGACCTTCGACGAGGAGTACGCCGAGGCGGACGCGTGGGCGAGGAAGCACCGCGCCGACCTCGCGGGGGTCATGGAGCGGTTCCAGGCGCTGCTGGCGAAGTACCCCGACCAGACCTCCCATCCCCTGTACGCCAAGGCGGTCCAGCGGGCCGGCGAGGGCTCGAAGAAGATGAAGGACGCCTACCGGAAGATGCGCAACGACGACCCCGATTCCCTCAAGGGCGGGGCGCCGGACGACCCGAAGGTCCTGATCGGGCTCACCCGCGATCTCGGCAGCCCCGACCCGTCGGTGCGGGAGAGGGCGGCGAAGCTCCTCGGGGACCTGGGCTCCGGCGAGGCCTCCTTCAGCCTCGGCGACCGGATGCGGCGAGAGAAGGAGGCCGCCCCTCTCAAGGCGATGGGGGACGCGCTCGCCGCCATCGGCGGGAGGAAGTCGATCGAGCAGCTCCACAAGTTCCGGGACGACGAGCTCGCCCCGCGCGCCTTCGAGTGGCTGCTCGCGATCGAGGGGCGCAACCCCGTGGACCGCCGCCTGGCCGTGAAGGAGATGGGGGAGTTCGCCCTGTCGAAGGACGAGGCCGTCGCGGGGAAGGCCGTGGACCGCCTGGTCGCCCTGGGGCCCGACGGGGCGTCCGGCCTGCTCCACGCCCTGAAGACCCCGAGCACGGAGATCCGCCTGAAGATCATCCCCGCCCTCGGCGCGTCGAAGGAGCCGAAGGCGGCGGCGGCGCTGTCCTCCTTCCTCCTCATCGGGGACATCCCCGGGACGGTGCGGTGCCGCGACGCCGCCCGGGACGCCATCACCGCGCTCCACAAGGACCCCGCCGTCGGGGAGAAGGTCGTCCCCCACCTCTTCGCGGGCCTGCGCAACGCGGGCACGAAGATGTACACCGGGGATCTCCTCCGCAAGCTCACCGGGCAGATGTTCAGCGCCAGCCGCCCCGGGGACTGGCAGCGCTGGTGGAAGCAGGCGCACCCCGACTGGAAGGCCGACAAGGACGACGCGGAGTAGATGAACCACCTCGCCCGGACGCTCCTCGTCCTCCTCCTCCTCGGGACCGCGCTTCCGGCCGGGGAGCCGCCGAGGCGGGTCGTCGTCTTCGGGATCGACGGCGCCGACGCCGAGGTCTTCGAGGGGCTGATGAGGGCCGGGAGGCTCCCGAACTTCCGGGCGCTGGCGGAGAAGGGGTGCTACGGCCGCCTGGCCACCACCAACCCCGCCCAGTCCCCGGTCTCGTGGGCGGCCTTCTCCACGGGCTCCAACCCGGGGAAGACGGGGATCTACGACTTCCTCCGCCGCGATCCCGGGGTCCAGGGAAAGATCGAGATCGCCCTCGGCACCAGGGACTGGATCGACGGGCCCGCCGGCCGGGGCCTGCGCATCGGGCTTCCGCTCCTGGCGGCGCTCTCGGCGGGGCTGATCGCCTGGGGGCTCCTCTCCCTCCTCACCCGCCGCCGGTGGAGGCGGACCGCCGCCGGCGCCGCCCTCCTCGCGGCCGCGGGCTCCGGGGCGTACGCCCACCGCCTCCTCTCCTGGATCCCGGAACGCGTCCCGAAGGCGGTGTCCAGCCGCCTCGGCGTCCCCCTGTGGTCGGTCCTCGGCGAGGCGGGGGTGGACTCGGTGATCCTCGAGGCGCCGATCTCCTTTCCCGCGGACCGGGCGCGCAACCTCCGCCTCCTCTCCGGCCTCGGCACCCCCGACGTGCAGGCCTCCTGGGGCTTCTACTCCGTGTTCACCGAGGATCCGAAGGAGGAGGTCGTCCCCGAGACCGGCGGGTTCACGGACGCGGTCGTGTTCGACGCCGGGGGGACGGCCCGCTCCCGCGTCTACGGCCCCCCCGACATCACGATGGGGAACGACGGGGAGCCGACGGAGCGGTGGAAGGCCGTGGACCGCGAGGCGGCGATGGCGCGCATCCTCATGGAGCAGGCGAGCCCGCTCCCCTCGGCGCGGCGTTTCGAGGAGCGGGTCTGGCAGCACGCGGAGAGGGCGAAGCAGGCCTCCTGCGTCCTGGAGATCCGCCGCGACCCCGCGGCCCGAACCGCGACGATCCGGGTCGGCTCCGGGGGGCCGAAGCCGATCCTCGACCTCCCCCTCCCGGTGCCGGGGGCCCCGTCGGCCGCGGCGCTCCCCGATCCCGGCGACGGCTCCGTCCGGTGGAGCGCGCCCGTCGTCCTGAAGGAGCGGGCCTGGAGCGGCTACGTCGCCTTCGACTTCGAGATGAACCCCCTCGTCCGCGTGAAGGGGATCGGGAAGTTCTGGCTCGAGAGCGTCTCCCCCTTCCGCATGGTCCTCACCCCGGTCTCCTTCGATCCGCGCGAGGTCCCGGAGATCGTGGACGTCGCGTGGCCCCGGGAGTTCGCCCCGAACCTCGCGGCGAAGGCCGGCGCCTTCTCCCTCGTCGGCTGGCCCTGCCTGACGAACCCGATCAAGGACTCCATGATCTCCGACGAGGCCTTCGTCGCGCAGGTCCGGGAGATCACCCAGGAACGGCGCCGGAAGCTGAAGGCCGCCATGGAGGAGCCCGGCTGGCGGTTCCTCTTCGCGATGTTCTCCGAGGTGGACCGGGTCCAGCACGCCCTCTGGCGCCACGTGGATCCGCTGTCGAAGCTGCACGACCCCGCGGCGGCGAAGACGTACGGCCCGGCCATCGAGGAGACCTGCGTCGCCATGGACGGGGTCCTCGGCGAGATCCTCGCGGCGGCGGGGGAGGACACCGTCGTCCTGGTCATGAGCGACCACGGGTTCGCGCCGTTCCGCCGGGGCGTGAACCTGAACACCTGGCTCCTGAAGAACGGCTTCCAGCACGGCTCCCTCGGGGCCGACCGGAAGGTGGCGGAGATCTTCACGGAGCGGAACTTCCTCGCCGACATGGACCCGGAGCGGTCGAAGGCCTACGCGGTGGGGCTCGGGGGCATCTACGTGAACCTGAAGGGGCGCGAGGCGAAGGGGTCGGTGGACCCGAAGGACCACGACGCGGTCTGCGCCGACATCCGCAAGGGGCTCCTCGAACTGCGCGACGGCGACGGATCGCGGGTGGTGCGCGAGGTCTACCTCGGGAAGGACCTCTACCGGGGGCCCACGACCGCCTCCTACGCGCCCGACCTCGTGGTGGGGTTCGAGAGGGGCTACCGCGTCTCCTGGCAGACGACCCTCGGCGGGGGCGGGGAGGCGGTGATCGAGGACAACCCCTTCCGGTGGAGCGGGGACCACTGCTCCGTGGACCCGTCGCTGGTGCCGGGCATCCTCCTGTCGAACGTGAAACTCGCCACGGAGGGGGCGAGCGTGCTCGACATCGCCCCGACGGTGCTCGACCTCTTCCGGGTGAAGGCCCCGCCGGAGTGGGACGGGCGGAGCCTGCTGCCGAAATGAGCGGTCCGGCGAAGCGCCCGTGGTGGGTCCCGCTGCTGGGCGTCGGGTCCATCGGCCTCGGCGGGTTCCAGTGCCTCGCCGGGCTGCTCATGGCCTTCGCCGCAGCGGAGGTGGGAGGAGGCGCGGGAACGGTCTTCCTCGGCCTGGCGGCGTCCTGGTTCCTGCCGGGGATCCTGCTCGGGGTCTCCGGGGTCGGCGTCGTCTCCGGCGCCCGGTGGGGGAGGGGGCTGTCCCTCGCCGCGGCCGGGGCGATGGCGCTCTCCCTCGTCCTCGTCGCGGTGAACCGCCGGCCGGTCCCGGGGGCCATCGCGGACCTGATGGAGTACGCGGAGCGGCACCCGGACGCGGCGCCCCTGGTGAAGCGGGTCCGCTCGATGGAGGGAGGGGACCCCGTCGCCGCCCTGCGCGATCCCGATCAGGCCGCGGCCTCGGCGTGGGCGTTCGCCCTGGAGTGCGGGTGCGGGCTGCCGTGGTACCTCCTCGTGCTGGCCGCGTGCGCGTCGCCGTCGGGGAGGCTCCTCGCTACCCCCACGCCGCCCGGAGCATCCCGCACACCCTCTCCTTGATCTTCCGCCCGAGGGGCCTGCGGTTCCAGTCGGCGAGGACGACGGGCTTCGACCGCGCGAGGTCGTCCCGGTAGACCTGCTCCACGCGCTCCGCGAAGTCGCGGCCGAGGATGTCGAGGCTGACCTCGTGGTTGATGCGGAACGAGCGCATGTCCATGTTCGCGGATCCGAGGATCGACCACTCCCCGTCCACGACGACGGACTTCTGGTGGAGGACCTGCCCCTGGAACTCGTGGATGGAGACACCGCTGCGGAGCAGGCGCCCGTAGGTCCCGCGTCCCGCGTGGAGGGCGATGGGGACGTCGGACATCGACGGCGTCACGAGCCCGATCTCCACGCCCCGCTTCGCCGCCGCCTTCAGGCTCCAGAACACCCGGGCGTCGGGCATGAAGTAGGCCTGGGTCGCGTGGACCGAGGTCCGGGCCGCGTGGATGGCGCGCCGGAGCACGATCCGCACGTAGGGCCGCCCGCCGATCACCGGGTTCGTCGGCAGCACGCGCACCGCGTGGGGCCCCGCCTCCTCCAGCGCGGGGAAGTAGTCGGCGTCGGGGACCGGCTCGATGTCGTGCTTCTGCCACCGCGCCGCCATGAACACCCGCTGCAGGTACCGCACCGCCGGGCCCTCCACCTTCAGGTGCGTGTCCTTCCAGCGGCCCGCCTCCCCCTCGGCCCCGTCGTGCGCGTCGGCGATGTTCATCCCCCCCGTGAAGGCCGTCCGGCCGTCGACGACGAGGATCTTCCGGTGGTTGCGCCGGTTCACGATCCACCGGGCGTGCTTCAGGCGCCAGGGGCGCAGGGGGTTGTAGATGAGGACCCGCACCCCGCTCTCCCGGAGGTCGTCGAGGAACGCGTCCGGCGTCCCCCAGCAGCCCACGGCGTCCACCGTCAGGTTCACGGGGATCCCCGCCTTCGCCTTCCTCTTCAGCGACAGGGCGAAGATCGTCCCGATCCGGTCGGCCTGGAAGATGTAGGTCTCGAGGTTGACGGAGGTCTTCGCGGCGTCGATGGAGTCGAGCATCGCGGCGAAGGTGTCCCGGCCCTGGGTGTAGAGCGTCACCCGGTTCCCGAAGGTCACCGGGTGGACCCGGAAGTGCCCGAGGGCCTTCAGGAGCCAGGGGGAGTAGAGCCGCGCGGTCCCCGGGAGGACGGCCGGCCGCGGCGGGGCGAGGCCCGGCAAGAGGGCGAGGATCGGCCGGCGGTCGAGCCGCTCCTCGGCCACGGGGCTCAGTCGTCCTTGCCGCCGAGCAGGCCCTTCAGCGACTTCTTCAGGTCCGGCCCCTTGATCTTCGGCTTCGAGAGGTTCCCCGAGAGCGTGAGGGGGAGGTTCCCCTCGGCGTCGAGGAGGGGCTTCAGCCGCTCGAGGGTCTTCCTCGGCAGGCGCAGCCCCTTCGCGCCGATCCGGTAGTCGAGGTCCCCGTTGAAGGAGGTCGAGCCGCTGAAGATCATCGCGTGCTCCGTTCCGTCCACCAGCAGGCGGTCGTTCCACACGCGCCGGTCGTGGACGGAGAACTCCGTCGTCACCGAGGAGAAGGAGAGCCCCTGCCCGCCGTCGAGGAACTCCAGGATGTCCCCGAGCATGCCGCTCTGCTTCACGGACCCGTCGGTCACCGTGAGGGAGCCCTTGCCGACCATGGTCTTCTTGGCCGGCAGCCACTCCCGCCCGGCCGCGTCGAGGCGGACGGCGAACTTCAGGGTCCCCTCCACGCCGCCGCCCTCGCCGGCCAGGAAGAGGGGGACCGCGCGCTTGAGGATGAAGTTCATGGCGGGGTCGATCCGGATCCCCTCCCCGCGCACGTCGAGGAAGTGCTTCGGCTCCTCGCCGACGAAGCCCAGTCCGGCGGAGCCGGAGACCTTCCCCCCGTTCACGCCGGCGGCGATCGAGCGGGCGTCGAGGATCCCCTTCCCCAGGAACAGGTCGAGGGCGGCGTCCTTCAGTTCCAGGGGCTCCGTCTTCAGCGAGTCGAGGACGACGCGCGCCCCGCCCTCGATCTTCGCGACGTCGAAGGGCGTCTCGATCGGACCCTTCGCCGCGATCCCGCCCCGGATTCGCCCGACGGTCATGTCCGGCAGGGGAAGGAGGTCGGGGCGGGAGCGGCAGAAGCCCCCCGCGTCGAAGTCGATCTCCCCGCTGGCGTCGAAGCGGCGGCGGCCCTCGGCGAGGTCCACCGAGCCCGTCAGCACGATCCCCCCGTCGTCGGCCCGGAGGTCGGCGGTCCCGCTCGCCGCGCGGGCCCCGCGGTCCACGTCGCACGTGATCGAGGCCTTCACCCCCTTCTGCGTCCAGGGGGCGCCGCCCGAGGGGTCGGGGTAGGCGAGGCCGTCCACCCCGGCCAGCAGGGTCAGCCGGAGGGGGGCGTCCGGGCCCGCCGCCTTCGCGGTCCCGCGGAGGAAGGCCTTCCCGGCGGCCCCCTTCACCGGCTCCATGGCCCCCGCGCGGGCGGCGAGGTCGAGGAGGACGCCGAGGTCGCCCCCGCCCTCGAGCACGAGGTCCCCGGCCCCCATCTCCGCGAAGGCCCCCGAGGCGCGCAGGTCGAACTCCGCGTCCTTCGCCTCCAGGGCCCGCACCTCGGCGCGCAGGTCCCCGGGCTTCCCCTTCACGCCGACGTCGAAGGAGATCGACCCCCGGGTCAGGGGGTCCTTCGCGAGGACCCCCGTCTCCGCCGCGCGGCG
>CAZWGT010000092.1:11409-12099 GCA_964633345.1 uncultured Planctomycetota bacterium | reverse complement strand
GGGACCAGGGCGAGAGACGGCCGGCCACCGACGTGGCCGACGCCGCCAAGGCCAGGTCGTTCGCGACCCGGCGGGCCCGCGAGCTGGCCGCTCCGGCGGAGGCGCACGCGCGGCTGGCCGCGCTCCTGGAGAAGGCGGGGCGCAGGGACGAGGCGAGGGCGTCGTACGAGACCGCCTTCCGCTTCGACCCCTCCAACGCGGCGGCGCGGCGGGCGCGGGGGGATCTGTTCGTGGGCGGGGAGTGGGTCTCGGCCGAGATGGCGGCCTACCGGGCCCTCCGGAGGCGCCTGGACGAGGCGGGCCGCGCGCTCCGGGCCTCGCCCTCGCGCGCCAGGCCCGTGACCTCCCCGACGGACGACGAGGAGCTCCTCGGCCTCGACCTCGCGCGGGCCAGGAGCCCGCGGCTCCTCGCCCTCTTCGAGGGGAAGGAGGAGACCGCCGCGCGGATCTGCGACACGTCGGAGCGGGCCATGGATCTCCTGGATGCCCTGCTCGGCACCTCCCCGATGCCGGGGGAGGGTTCTTCCCGGAAGCTGATCCTCCTGGCCGGAGAGGGCAGCTACAGGGCCGCCGCCGGGCGCCTGTCGTACACCACCCCGGAGGCGAAGGCCGTGGCCCTCTCCATGGTGGGGACGTTCCTCCCCGACGGCACGTACGTAGGGTATCTGGTCGACCCCGACTGGCTCCTCG
>CAZWGT010000092.1:6467-11399 GCA_964633345.1 uncultured Planctomycetota bacterium | reverse complement strand
GAGGCGTTCCTCGGCATGCGGTACGGGAACGCCTACGGGCACATGTGGCTCCGCGAGGCGTTCGGGGTCCTCGGCGCGGCGCTTCTGCTGGACTCCCACGAGACGTTCTGCGTGGAGGTCCAGGCCGGGGACCTGTCGCGCGAGGACCCGGTGCTGCCCTCCCAGTGGCCCGCGCTCCTCGCGGCGGAGGTCTCGCAGGGCAGGGACCGCCCGCTCCGCACGATCGCCGGCCTCGACATGGCGAAACTGACCTACTCCGACGTCGCGAAGTCCTGCAGCGTGATCCTGTGGTGGGAGGCCACACGGCCGGGTTCGACGGCCCGCTTCCTCGACGCGGTCGCCCGGGGGAAGTCCGCGGAGGAAGCCTCGGTGGAGGCGTTCGGCGCCGGCCTCGACGCGCAGGACGAGGGGTGGCGCCCGTGGATCGCGGTGGTGGCCGCCGGCAAGTGACGGTGCGTCGGGACCGGGAGCCGGGGCCCGGGCCGGGGACTCTCCCGGCCGTTCACCAGCGGAGGTCGCCGGGGGCGCGTTGGTCGGGGCGACTGGATTTGAACCAGCGACCTCCTGCACCCCAAGCAGGCGCGCTAGCCAGGCTGCGCCACGCCCCGACCGTTCCGCACGGAGACCGAGATGAGAGTGGAGGGGTAGGCGGGGCATCGTAGCACCCGGCCGCGGGGCGGCCCGAAGGATCCGGTGGCAGGATCCGTCCCCTGGTTCCTGACCGCCGTATGCTGGAGGCGAGACATGACGAGCTCATGGAGGCCTGGCATGGCTGGTTCGGCTTCTGACCGCGGGACGAGAGTCCGGGACGTCCGCGTCTCCACGAAGGCTCTGCAGGTGGACTTCGCGGACGGCAGGACGATCTCCGTCCCCCTCACCTGGTTCCCCCGACTCCTCCGCGGCACCCGGGCCCAGCGGCGCAACTGGAAGATCAGCGCCGGCGGCCACGGCATCCACTGGCCCGACCTCGACGAGGACCTGAGCGCCGCGGGACTCCTGCGCGGCTCCCCGTCGCCGCGCTCCCGCCTCCGCTGAGAGACGGCGGAGATCCCGCGGTCTCCTCCGGGGAGGAGACCCCCTCCGGCGTCATGGAGGTGGGCGATCCCGTCCCCGGAGGTGTGGTACCATGGCGATACCAATATGCAACCGTCCCGGCCGTGCCGGGGAGAGGTCCGCCATGCCCAACCTGACCATCAAGAACCTGCCGGTGGAGGTCCACCGCAGCCTCAAGGAGCGGGCGGCGAAGAACCGCCGCAGCCTCAATTCCGAGATCATCGAGATCCTGGCGAAGACCCTCCCGCCCCCGGCGGTGGATCCGAAGGCGTTCCTCGCCGAAATCGAGGCCATGCACCGCAAGTACCCGAACCTCCGCATGACCCCCGAGGAGATCCGGGCGGCCAGGCTGCTGGGGCGCAAGTGATCGTCGTCGATGCGATGGTGATCGCCGATCTCCTGCTCGCGGAGCCGGGCCGCGCGCCTTCCGCGGCGGTCCTGGATGCCGATCCCCTGTGGGCGGTGCCGTTCCTGTGGCGCAGCGAGGTCGCCAACGTCCTCGCCACGAGGGTGCGCCACGGGGAGCGGACCCTGGAGTCGGTGCTGGAGTGCTTCGCCAAGGCCGCGAGGCTGCTCAAGGAGAAGGAGTACCCGGTTGCCCACGATCGGGTCCTCCGGGCCTGCGCCGCCTCGCGGTGCTCCGCCTACGACTGCGAGTACGTCGTGCTCGCGGAGACCCTGGGCGTCCCCCTCGTGACCGGCGACCGGCAGGTGCTCGACGCCTTCCCCGGCCTCGCCGTCACTCCCGAGGCGTTCGTGCGGCGGGGGCGCTGACCAGGCGGAAGACGGGGAACGGCTCGCCCACCTCCAGCGCCGCGTCGAGGAAGCCCCAGCGCGCGAAGCCGTCGTCGCTCTCCGGCTCCAGCAGGTAGAGGGCGAGGTTCCCCAGCGGCTGGCCCGCGGGGACGAGGAGGAGATCGGCGGCGGGGGCGATGGTGCGGCGCTCCCGGCGCACCGTGAGCACCGTCTCCCAGCGCGTCGCCGCGCCGAGGGCGGGATCGACGATGTCGGGGCTCACCGTCCGCTCGACGGCCGTGACGATCGACGCCTCCACCTCCATCGGCCCGCGCCTCCCGAGGCGGGCGTGGCGGATCCCGTGGGCCGTGAGGCGATCCGCGAGGGAGGCCGGGGCGAGCCAACCGAAGGGGCGCTGCACCGAGGCCGTCGGCACGAACCGGCGCAGGTGGCGGCAACGGTAGGTGCGGCGCCGCACGCCCTTCATGCCGGGGAGGCGGTGGGCCTTCACCGAGGCGGGGTCCACGGACTCGATGACGACGTCCCCGTCGTCGTGGGCGGGGTAGTCGAAGAGTAGGGCGCCGCCGGCGCCCCTGCGGGCGACCCCGTAGTTCACCCCCACGAGATCGCCGGGGACGGGATCGGCGCCGGCCTCCGTCGTCTCGCGGTCGGCGGTCGCGCAGGCCGCGATCAGCGCGTCCTTCCGCGCCGCGGCCACCGCGAGGATCTCCCGCAGCGTCTCCCGGATCGCGCGGCAGCGCGCCTCGAAGTCGATGTAGGAGTAGGTCTCGAGCAGGATGTCGCCCCGGCCGCGCAGCCCGCGGTAGTGGCTCCCGAATCGCGGCAGCGCCGGGTAGGTCGCCCAGCCCGCCTCCGGCCGCGCCTCGTCCACGAAGTTCCCGTAGAACTGCGTCCGGATCCCGGTGCGGCGGCGCAGGCGGCGCGAGACCTCGGGCAGGATCCCGTCGCGCAGCAGCGCGATCGGGGCCGGGTGCCCGGAGAGCGGGTTGTGGGCCGTGTCGAAGGTCAGGTCGCAGCCGTGGATCGACCCGTCCGTCGTGTGGCAGTCGATGAAGAGATGGGGGTCCCACGCGGCGTTGAGGGCCGCCATGTTCCGCATCTCCGGCGCGTCGTGCTTCACGTGGTCGCGGTTGAGGTTCCATCCCTGCCCGGTGCAGCGCGTGCCGACGCCGCCTGGGGGGCCGATCTGCCCCTCGAGCCTCCCGAGGTCGAGGCGGCGGTTCCCCGTCGAGATCCGGTCGTTCCCGTCGGGGTTGAAGTCGGGCACGAGGACGAGGGTGAGCCGGCGGAGGATGGCCGGCTCCGCCTTCGAGAGCGCCCACTCCCGGGCGAGCATGAGGACCGACTCCTTCCCCTCGACCTCGCCGGAGTGGATGTTGGCCTGCACGAGGACGACGGCGCGGCCGGCGCGGCGGGCCGCGGCGGGGGTGAAGGCGTTCCCCGAGGCGAGGACGAGGACCGGCATGTCGCGCCCCTCGCCGGACCTCCCCATGGAGAGGAGCCGCACGCGGCGGCTGCGTTGCGCCAGCACCGAGCAGAACATCTCCACCTCGGCGTGGCGGCTCGTCTCCGTGAAGCGGCTGTGCTCGGCGCGGGTGAGGAGTTCCGGGTGCTCGATCACGGTCACTTCCCCGGGATCCGGCGGACCGGGCCCCGCGGCAGGTCGGGGTTCTCGCCCCGGGCGATGCGCTCCTCGCGGACCCGCTCCGCCCACGCCTGGTAGTTCCCCTCGAACCAGCGGGCGCCCCCCTCCCCGTCGAGCGCCAGGATGTGGGTCGCCACGCGGTCGAGGAAGTAGCGGTCGTGGGTGACGACGACGAGGCAGCCGGCGAAGGCCTGGATCGCCTCCTCCAGCACGCGGAGCGTCTCGACGTCGAGGTCGTTGGTCGGCTCGTCGAGGAGGATGACGTTCCCTCCGCCGCGGAGCAGCTTGGCGAGCTGCAGCCGGTTGCGCTCCCCGCCGGAGAGGTCCTTCACCATCTTCTGCTGGTCGGAGCCGCGGAAGTTGAACCGCGCGCAGTAGGCGCGGCTCTTGATCCACTTCTCGCCGAACTTGATCTCGTCCGCCCCGCCCGTGATCTCCTCGAAGACCGTCCGGTCCCCGGCGAGGTTCTCGCGGCCCTGGTCCACGTAGGTGACGACGGCGGAGGCGCCGAGCTCGAGGGTGCCCGCGTCGGGCTTCTCCGTGCCGACGATCATGCGGAGCAGCGTCGTCTTCCCGGCCCCGTTGGGCCCCACGATCCCCACGATCCCGCCCGGCGGCAGCTCGAGGTCGAGGTTCTCGAAGAGCGTCCGGTCCCCGAACTTCTTCGTCAGCCCCCTGGCGGAGATGACCCGGTCGCCGAGGCGCGGCCCCGGCGGCAGGAGGATGTCCACGGAGTCGTCGGAGGTGTCCGCGACCTGCGACTGGAGGCGGTCGTAGTTGGCGATGCGGGCCTTGGACTTGGCGTTGCGCCCCTTGGGGTTGGTCCGGATCCACTCGAGTTCGCGGGCCAGCACCTTCTGCAGCGACGCCTGCTGCTTGTCGGCGGTCGCCAGCTTTGCGGACCTCTGCTCGAGGTAGGCGGAGTAGTTCCCCTCGTACGGGACGCCCCGGCCGTTGTCGATCTCGAGCATCCACGTGACCACGTTGTCGAGGAAGTAGCGGTCGTGGGTGACGAGGATGACGGTCCCGTGGTACTCGGCGAGGTGGCGCTCCAGCCACGCCACGGTCTCGGCGTCGAGGTGGTTCGTGGGCTCGTCGAGGAGCAGCATGTCGGGGTGGCGGAGCAGGGTGCGGCAGAGGGCGACGCGACGCTTCTCGCCGCCGGAGAGGCGGCCGATCCTCGCGTCCGGCGGCGGGCAGCGGAGCGCGTCCATGGCGATCTCGACGTGGCGGTCCACCTCCCACCCGTCGCAGCGCTCGATCTCCTCCTGCACGCGGGTGAGCGCGTCGAGGGCGTCCTGCATGTCGTCGGGGGAGAGGTCCTGGCCGAGCCTCTCGTTGATGCGGTCCTGGCGGGCGAGCAGCTCGTGGATGTGGGCGACCGCCTCGTCCACGACCTCCTTGACCGTCTTCGCGGGGTCTAGGACCGGCTCCTGGGGGACGTAGCCCACGGTGTAGCCGTCGGCGAGAACCGCCTC
>CAZWGT010000092.1:0-6457 GCA_964633345.1 uncultured Planctomycetota bacterium | reverse complement strand
CATGATGCGGAGCAGCGTGGACTTGCCGGCGCCGTTGCGCCCGATGACGCCGATCTTGGCGCCGGGGAGGAAGGCGAGCGTGATGCCCTTGAGGATCTCGCGCCGGTCGATGACCTTGCGGACCCTCTGCAGGTTGAAGATGTAGCCCTTGTCGAACTGCGTCACGGGGTGTCTCCGGGAAGGGGGGGAACCCGAATGCTACCCACCGTCGCAGGAGTGTCGGAACTCCCCGCGGGGGGGAGGCGGAGCCAGACGATCCCGCTGAGGGCGAGGCAGGCCGCGCCGCTCAGCGCGATGGCCACCGGCGTGTCCCAGCGCTCCGCCGCCGCGCCGATGAGCCAGGAGCCCAGCGGCATCGAGCCGCCGAAGACGAAGGCCCAGATCCCCATCACGCGGCCGCGCAGGTGGTTCGGGACGGCCACCTGGATGAGGGTGTTGCTCGTCGACACGAAGGCGATGGCCCCGAACCCCGCCACGGCGAGGCAGGCCGCCGCCGCGAAGGGGTGCGTCGTCCGGGAGAAGGCGACCACCATGGCGGCGAAGAGCCCGAGCGACCCGAACACGCGCCGGCGGATCGCGGGCCGGCCCTCGGAGTCCGGGCGCCCCGCGACCCACAGCGCGCCGAGGGCCGCGCCCACGCCGTTGGCCGAGAGGAGCAGGCCGTAGCCCCGCTCGCCGAGGCCGAGGACGTCCTTGGCGAAGGCGGGCATCAGGGCGAGGTAGGACCAGCCGAAGACCGTGCAGACGCCGAGCAGCGCGAGGAGCACCCGGGCCCTGCGGTCCCCCCGGACGTAGCGGAAGCCCGCCGTCATCCGCTCCCGCCATCCCCCCTCCTCCGGCGCCTTCTCCACGGGCACGGAGCGGATCCGGAGCAGCGCGAAGATCACCGCGAGGAAGGAGAGCCCGTCGAAGAGGAAGCACACGGCGATGCCCCGGAGCGGCGGGAGCCCGGGGCCCGAGAAGGCCCCCATGAGCAGGCCCGCGACGGCCGGCCCGATCATGCGCGCCGCGTTGAACATCGCCGAGTTGAGCGCGATGGCGTTGAGCAGCCGCTCGCGGCCGACCATCTCCACGACGTAGGACTGGCGCACCGGGATCTCGAGGGCCATCTCGAGGCCCGCGAGCGCGGCGATCGCCATCACGTGCCAGGTCCGCACCTCCCCCGTCCAGACCAGGGCCGAGAGGGCGAGGGAGAGGGCCATGGCGAACGCCGCCAGCACCACGAGGAGCCTCCGCTTGTCCACGCGGTCGGCCAGCGCCCCGGCGAAGGGGGAGAGGACGAGCGGGAGCTGGCCGAGGGCGGCCACGGTCCCGAGGTCGAGGCGGGAGCCGGTCATGAGGTAGACGAGCCACCCCTGGGCCGCCGAGCGGACCCAGGAGCCGACGAGCGAGGTCCCCTGGCCGAAGAAGAACCAGCGGTAGTTGGGGATCGAGAAGGACGCGAAGGTGCGCGCGGCGAACGGGACACGGCCCAAGGTGCACGGCCTCCGGAGACGGGGAAGCCGGCCACCTTACCCCGGGGGGTTCCGTATAACTCTCTTCCATGGACTTCGCCGAGGGCGCCGTGCTGGCCGCCGCCGCCGCCGCCGCGGGGGCGATCAACTCCGTCGCGGGCGGGGGGACCCTGGTCTCCTTCCCGGCCCTCGTGCACGGCGGGGGCCTGTCCTACACCGAGGCGAACGCCACGAGCACCGTCGCCCTGTGGCCCGGCGCGTGGGGGGCCATCGGCGGGTACCGGAAGGACGTCGCCGGCTCCGAGCGGTTCGTCGCGGCCATGGCCGTGCCGAGCGTCCTCGGCGGCGGCCTCGGGGCGTGGCTCCTCCTGGCGACGGGGGAGAGGACGTTCGCCCTCGTCGTCCCGTGGCTCATCCTCTTCGCCACGCTCCTGTTCGCGCTGAGCGGGCGCATCGCCGCGCGGATCGGGGCGGGGGGGGAGGGCGGCGACCCGCGGCCCGGGCCCCTCGCCCTCGCCTACCAGTTCGGCGTGGCGGTCTACGGCGGCTACTTCGGTGCGGGGATCGGGATCCTCATGCTCGCCCTCCTCGCGACCCTCGGCATGCGGGACATCCACCGCATGAACGGCGTGAAGATGATCCAGGGGATGCTGATCAACGCCGTGGCCATCGCGATCTTCGTCTTCGCCGGGGACCTCGTGCGCTGGCCCGAGGCGATCCTCATGGCGGCCGCGGCGCTCCTCGGGGGCTTCGCCGGGGCGCGCCTGTCGAAGCGGGTCCCGGTGGCGTGGATCCGCGGGATCGTCATCGCGACGGGGCTCGCGGTGGCCGGCGCGGAGTTCTGGAAGGGCTCCTAGGGGTTCTGGAGCCCCCAGAAGTTCAGGCCGTGGGCGAGCATCGCGGGCCACGCGCTCCCGGTGCGGTGGGTGAGGTAGCCCCACAGGAGGCCGAGGGGGACGATGCGGACCGCGCCGAGGGCCCCGGCGGCGACGTCGAAGGACTCCCTCCCGCCGGCCTGGAACGCGAAGACGGGGACGTGGAGGGCGGCCCAGAGGAGGGAGGCGGCGAGCCAGCCGGCCGCGGGGTTCCCGAAGCGCGCCCCGATCCGCGTCTGCAGGACGAACCGGAGGAACTCCTCCGAGAGGGCGGCGCCCGCCCCGGCCGAGGCCAGGGCCGTCCATCCGCCCATCTCGTCCAGGGCCCGCCAGAGGGTCACGCGATCCGGGTCGGCGACGAGGGCGGCCGATGCCGTCAGCACGAGGGCGAGGGCGCCGCCGGCGAGCCCCCGGACGCGGAAGCCGAGGGTCCGGGGCCGGTACCCGATCCACAGCAGCCAGGCCGCCAGGGCCGTCGGGAAGGAAAAGGCCAGCACGCCGACCACCGTCGCCAGCCGGACGAGGCCGGCCGTCTCCCCGCCGGGGATCCGGGAACGGAAGTTGAGGACGAGGAACAGGAGCCCGGCGAGGACGGCGGCCAGGGCGACGGCGGTCTCGCGCCCGGGGCGGCGGACGGGGGCCGGCTCCGGCCGTGCGCCGCCCCGGGCGAGGAGGTCCGCGAGGAGGACGGCCAGGAGCATCGTGCCGAGGTAGGCGGCGGCCTTGCCCGGCTTCCCGTCCCGGATCCCGGCCCACGCCTGGACCCCCGCGACCGCCAGCACCGCCGCGGCGACGGCGGGGTGGCGGCGCGCCGCGGCGAGGGAGGGGGGGAGGTCCACGCGGGGAGGGTAGCAGAATCCGCCGCGCCCGGGCCGCCTCCGGTATCCTCCGCGCCCTCCCGCCGTCCACCACGAACAGGAGACATCGCCATGGCCACCGTCACCCTGAAGGGCGCCGCCTGCAATCTCGCCGGGAGCCTCCCGAAGACGGGGGACGCCGCGCCCGCCTTCACCCTCGTGAAGCAGGATCTCTCGCCGCTGACCCTGGCCGACCTGAAGGGGAGGACGACGATCCTCCTCACGGTCCCGAGCCTCGACACCGGCGTCTGCGCCACGGAGGCCCGGAAGTTCAACGAGAAGGCGGCCTCGCTGCCGGGCGCCACGGTCGTCGTCGCGAGCGCCGACCTCCCCTTCGCCATCAAGCGCTTCTGCGCCGCCGAGGGGATCGCCAACGTCCACGGCGCCTCCGACCTGCGCGACCGCGGGTTCGGGGCCCGCTGGGGCGTCGCCATCCAGGACGGGCCCCTGGCCGGCGTCCTCGCGCGGGCGGCCTTCGTGATCGGCCCCGACGGGCGGCTGAAGTACAGCCACCTCGTGCCCGAGATCGCTCAGGAGCCCGACTACGACGCCGTCCTCGCGGCGGCGAAGTAGCCCGGCACCCGCGCCCTCCGCCGCCGCCCCCCGTTATCGGTCCGCCCCGCAAAAACGGGTCGGGTACCGTATGGCGATGGACATCGCGGTCATCGGCGGCGGCCCGGGCGGCCTCTACTTCTCGATCCTCGCGAAGAAGGCCTTCCCGGGAGCGGACATCCGCGTCGTCGAGCGCAACGGGCCCGAGGACACCTTCGGCTGGGGGGTCGTCTTCTCCAGCGAGACCCTCGGCAACATCGAGGAGGCGGACCCGGAGTCCTACGCGCGCATCGCCGAGGCCTTCATCCACTGGGACGACATCGAGACCTTCCAGGGCGGGACGAGCACGATCTCCCGCGGCCACGGGTTCTGCGGCTTCTCGCGCAGGAGGCTCCTCTCGATCCTCCAGGAACGCGCCCGGGGCCTCGGCGTCCGGCTGGAGTTCGGAAGGGAGAGCGCCGGCCCCGGCGAGTTCCCCGGCGCCGACCTCGTGGTGGCGGCCGACGGCGTGAACAGCCGGGTGCGGACCGATCTCGCCGGGCACCTCCGGCCGGAGATCCGGTGGGGGAAGTGCCGGTTCTCGTGGCTGGGGACCGACCTGCCGCTGCGCGCCTTCACCTTCCACTTCAAGGAGAGCCCCCACGGGCTCTTCGTGGTCCACGCCTACCCGTTCGAGAAGGGCCTCTCCACCTGGATCGTCGAGTGCCGCGAGGAGACCTGGAAGGCGGCGGGCCTCGACCGCGCGACGGAGGAGGAGACCGCGGCCTTCTGCACCGATCTCTTCGCCGCCGAACTCAAGGGGCACGGTCTCCTCAACAACAAGTCGGTGTGGCGCTCCTTCCCCACGATCTCCTGCGCGAAGTGGAGCCGCGGGAAGACCGTGATCCTCGGGGATGCCGCCCACACGGCGCACTTCTCCATCGGGTCGGGGACGAAGCTCGCCATGGAGGACGCCATCGCGCTGGTCGCCGCGATGAGGACCTGCGGCACCGCGGACGTGCCGCGCTTCCTCGACGCCTACGAGGCCGCCCGCCGCCCCGAGGTGATCCGCATCCAGCGGGCCGCCGCCACGAGCCGGGAGTGGTTCGAGGAGGCCGCGCGCTGGACGGGGCAGCCGCCGGTGCAGTTCAGCTTCAACCTGATGACGCGCTCCAAGCGCATCACCTGGGACAACCTCCGGCACAGGGACCCGGGGCTGGTCGAGCGGGCCTCGGTCCAGTTCGCCGGGAAGGCCGGAGTGCCTCCGGTCTTCGTCCCGCTCCGCCTGCGCGGCCTGGAGATCCCCAACCGGATCGTCGTGAGCCCGAAGTGCCAGTACTCGGCGGTGGACGGCGTGCCGCAGGACTGGCACCTCGTCCACCTCGGGAGCCGCGCCGTCGGCGGGGCGGGCCTCGTCATCGGGGAGGCGACGGGGGTCAGCGCCGAAGGCAGGATCACGAAGGGCTGCACGGGACTGTGGAACGCGGAGCAGCGGGACGCGTGGAAGCGCATCGTGGACTTCATCCACGGGAACTCCCCGGCGAAGGCGGGAATCCAGATCGGGCACGCGGGCCGCAAGGCCTCCTGCTCGCTGCCGTGGGAGGGGGACGCGCCGCTCGCGGAGGGGGGCTGGGAGACGATCGGCCCGTCGGCGGATCCGTTCAGGCCCGACTGGCCCGCGCCGCGCGCGATGACGCGGGCCGACATGGACCGCGTCCTCGAGGACTTCCTCCGCTCGACCCGGCTCGCCGGGGAGGCGGGATTCGATCTCCTCGAGCTGCACGCCGCGCACGGCTACCTGCTCTCCTCCTTCACCTCCCCGCTCTCGAACCGGCGCACCGACGGGTACGGCGGGTCGCTCGGGAACCGCATGCGGTTCCCCCGCGAGGTGGTCCGGGCGGTGCGCGCGGCCTGGCCGGCGGCGAAGCCGCTCTCCGTGCGCATCTCCGCCAGCGACTGGGTCGAGGAGGGCGGGTTCACGCCGGAGGACGCCGTCGAGGCGGCCCGGATGCTGAAGGAGGACGGGGTGGACCTCGTGGACGTGTCGAGCGGCGGGAACTCCCCGCTCTCCCGCATCGACGGGGGCCGCATGTACCAGGTCCCCTTCGCCGACCGGATCCGCCACGGCGCCGGGATCCCCGTGATGGCGGTGGGGGGGATCCAGGGCTGGGACCACGCGAACACGATCCTCGTCGCGGGCCGCGCCGACCTCGTGGCGATGGCGCGCGCCCACCTCGACGACCCCTACCTGACCCTCCACGCGGCGAAGGCGCTGGGCTGGCACGACCAGCCCTGGCCGAACCCGTACCTCGCGTCGAAGCCGCGGCCGCCGCGGTAGGGCTGGGCACGCCTGGATTCGAACCAGGATCCAAGGGATTATGAGTCCCCTGCTCGACCGATTGAGCTACGTGCCCGGAAAGAGGGTAGCGGAAGGCGGGGCGCGGACGGACAGGTAGGATGGCCGGGTGCCGACGACGACCATCCGTCTCCCGTGGGCCGTGCCGCGGCTCCCCGGCTGGGTGCCGTGGGTGCCCGGCCTGGTGTTCCTCTCCTCCACCGTCCTGAAGCCCCTCAAGCCCCTGTACCTGTGCGGACCCGACCCGTGGGAGTCGATCAACGTCCTCTCCTGGCCCTTGGAGTTCTACATGGCCGCCGCCCTCCTCTGGCCGCGCCCCCGCGGGGCCACCTCCATGATCGCCGCCCGCGCCGCCGCCCTCACTCTGGCCATCCTCGCCGCGGC
>CAZWGT010000091.1:0-12218 GCA_964633345.1 uncultured Planctomycetota bacterium | reverse complement strand
GGCCTCCTCCGCCCGCTTCCGCTCCATCGCGCGGAAGGCCTGCTGGTAGCCCTTCCAGTCCCGGTCGTAGTGGTCGGCCAGGATCGCGGCCGCCGTCGCCGCGAGCACGAGGATCGACGAGACGGCGAACCACGCGTTGATCTTCGCCGGGCTGTAGAACCTGTCCTCGGGGATGTCCACCTGGGGCTCCTTCACCGGTTCACACGTTGTAGTTCTTGATCGCGATCAGGTACTTCAGGTTCACGGTCCAGCGGAGGACCATCTTGATGGGCAGCAGCGCCATGAACAGCAGCAGGTTCATCAGCAGGTTGTAGCGGACGAACCCGAGCTGGGCGTAGAGGGTGCGCAGCTTCGTGTAGGCCAGCAGCGGCGGGATGACCGCGAAGTACACGCCCAGCAGGACGAAGCCCGGCGCCTCCCGGATCCACCACTGCTCCGGCAGGGGCTTCCCGAGCCAGCGGATCCAGACGTACTCGGACAGGTCCACGTTGGTCAGCGCCACGACCTTGTGGGCGTCCCACCGTTCGAAGGGACCGAAGAAGTTCCAGTTCGGGCCGCGCAGGAAGGCGCCGTAGAGGATGAGGACCACCCAGAGGATGAGGAAGCCGAAGAGGAACGTGGAGATGGCGAACTTGCGCTCGACGAAGGTGTAGTAGCCGTTCCCGCGCGGGTTGGGGTCGATGTAGGGGATGGCCATGAGGCCCACGACGATCATGCCCGGCAGGACGACCCCGGCGAGCCACGGGTCGAAGTAGACGAGCATCTCCTGCAGCGCCAGGAAGTACCACGGCGCCTTGGCGGGGTTGGGCGTCTTCGAGGCGCTGGCCGGCGGCTCGAGGGGGGCCTTGAGGAGCCACGCCCAGACGATGAGGAGCGCCGCCACGAGGAGCAGGCAGACGAACTCCGAGAAGACCAGGTCGGGCCAGGTGTAGACCTTCTTGCCCGCCTCCTCCGCCTCCGCCGGCGGCAGGCCCTTCTCGGCCCTCTCGTCGTTGATGGCGGCCTTGCGGAGCGAGAGCCAGGTGAAGAAGGCCACGGTCCCGAGCATGAGGGGGATCGGGATGTTGTCCGGCTTGCCGAGGGCGTTGCGGACGAGGTTCTCGTCCATGGCCCCGAACACGAGGAACGCGAGCATGAGGAACCCGATCGCCCCCGCGATGGCGGGGCGCGTGACGACGCGGTACCACTTCAGCAGGGCCAGGAAGGCCGCCACCGAGAGCGTGAGGAACACCGCCGGGTTCGACAGCGCGTCCAGGAAGTGCTTGAGGCCTTCCATGCGTGACCCTTTCCCAGTTCCGACCGGCCGCCTACATCGGCCCGCTGATGCCCCCGTCCTTGCGGATCCTCCAGAAGTGGACCGCCATGAGGATGACGGCCACGAAGGGGATGGCGATGCAGTGGAGCACGTAGAAGCGCAGCAGGGTCGCCTCGCCCACGAACCGGCCCGACAGCAGCGCGAAGCGGATGTCGGAGCCGGCGGTGACGAAGGAGATGTCCCCGATCTTCAGGAACTCGGCGCCGGGGCCCTCGTGGCCGATGACCGGGTGGGCGCGGGCCATGTTCGTGCCGACGGTGACGGCCCAGATGGCCAGCTGGTCCCAGGGCAGCAGGTAGCCGGTGAAGGAGAGCAGCAGCGTGAGCAGGAGCAGGATCACGCCCACGTTCCAGTTGAACTCCCTCGGCGGCTTGTAGGAGCCCGTCATGAAGACCCGGTACATGTGCAGCCACACCGAGAGGACCATCGCGTGGGCCCCCCACCGGTGCAGCTCCCGCATGATCCCCAGCGGCGTGTCCTGGCGGAGCTGGACGATGTCGTTGAAGGCCTTGTCCGCCGTCGGGTGGTAGTAGAACATCAGCAGGATGCCGGTGACGGTGAGGGCGAGGAAGAGGAAGAACGTGATCCCGCCCATGCACCACGTGTAGGACATCCGCACGCCCGAGCGCCGCGTCTTGACGGGGTGCAGGTGGAGGAAGACGTTGCTGGCGACCGCCATGGCCCGGTTGCGGTGGGTCGTCGGGGGCCCGTGGCGGAAGATCGACCGCCAGACCTGGCTCTTCCGCAGCGACTCTCCGGTCTTCTTCAGGATGGACATCCGGTTCTCCGTTTACGCCTTGGCCGCCACGAACGAGGCGGGGTTCTCCCACTGGCCGGCCTCGTAGAGGAACTTCTGGTTCTTGTCCACGAGCAGCTGGCCGTCGTCGTCGATCTTGATGGCCGCGCGCTCCAGGGGGCGCGGGGCGGGCCCCTCGAAGTTGACCCCCGTGGAGTAGAAGCCCGAGCCGTGGCAGGGGCACTTGAACTTGCTCTCGCCGCCCAGCCAGTTCGGCGTGCAGCCGAGGTGGGTGCAGACGGCGATCAGCGCGTAGATCTGCTCGTCGTTGCGGCAGATCCAGACCCCGTACTCCGACTTGAACTCCTCGCTGACCCCGATCGCGAACTTCGAGGGGAAGCCGACCTTGAACTGCTGGGGCGGCTCGAAGGTGACGTTGGGGAACATGAACCGGACCGTGGCGCCGCCCGCGGCCGCGCAGGCGGCCACGAAGCCGGCCCAGCCGAGGCCCAGGGAGATGGCGCCGCGGCGATCCACGCCCTCCTCGACCTTCTTCTCTTCGGCCATGGTCCCTCCGCCCTCCCTACCGCGCCGCCGTCCACGTGCGCTGCGGGAGCGGGCCCTTCTCGCGGGCCTCGCGCTCCAGTTCCGCCGCCGCCTTCATCGCCCAGTCCCGCACCGGGCCGCTCGGGTCCGAGGCGGCCAGCGCCTTCACGCCGTCGTGCATGGAGCGATCCCGGAGCCGGTACGCGGCGGAGAGCGCGTTCATCACGACGAGCTCCTCGCGCTCCTCCGGCCCGGCCGGGTCGGCGCCGCGCAGCGCGAGGAACCCCGCGCCCTCGCCGCCGACGACCCTCAGGTTCGCCCGCACGAAGTCCCGGTGGAGGAGGCTCCAGACGAGGTCCGCGCCCGCGGGATCGCCGATCCGGGCGAGGCCGAGGGCGGCGTTCCACCGGACGTCCACCGATGGATCCCGGAGCGCCCTGCGCAGCGGCCCGGGGTCCCCGCCGCCGCCGCGGGCCATGAGGCCGGCGGCCGAGAAGGCCGCCACCGCGCGGACGCCGGGGTCGAGGTCGTCGAGGCGGGCGAGGATCGGACCGAGGTCGGCGGCCCGGCCCTGCTGGGCCAGCGCGCCGATGACGAAGATCCGCACGTCCGGGTTCCCGTCGGCCAGGGCCGCGTTCAGGACCGGCCCCGCCACGGCGGGGTCGGCGCGCCCGAGGAGCAGGGCGAGGTGCTCGACGATGCGGGGGTCGTCCCCCGCGGCACGGGCCTTCTCGAACGCCTCGGCCAGGATCCGGGAGAGGCGCTCGTCGCGGGCGAGGTCGAGGTCCCCGCGGGCCACCTGGTTGGACAGCTCCTGGGCGGCCTGCCAGCGGGCGTTCTTTCCTCCCTCGGCGATGGTGCGGACGAGTTCCGGGGGCGTCGGCGGGCCCTGCCCGACGAGGGCGCCGAGCCCGGCGAAGACGGCCAGGGACGCGGCGACGAGGACGAGGGGGACGACGAAGAACCGGAGCACCCCGGGCAGCGCGCCGCCGGGCGCGTCCCCCGTGTCCACGCCCGGGCCGCGGAAGTCGGGACCGTCCACGGGGCCGCCGGCGGCGGAGGGGGGCGGCTCGGTCGGCGGTACGGCGGGATCGTGGGCCATGCGCGGAATCGGAGTCTCCACCCGTCGGAGGTTCGGGAAGGGCGCCAGGGACGCGGGATGATAACCGTCACCCCGAAGGGCGTGACCAAGAATCGCCAAGGCGCCGGGCCCGCCGGCGCGACGCTTGACGCGGGCTCAAGCGGCGATCCCCCGGAGGGGACTACTTCGCGAAGCGGACCTCGGCGTCGACGGGCGCCTTCGCCGATCCCGAGGCGATCCACGCCGCCAGGAACTCCCCCCCGGTGCCGCGCCCCGCGACGTCCCCGGCGTCGAAGGCGGCGTTCGCCGCCGCCGCCGCGAGGGTCTTGTGGACCGCCGTGCCGAGGGCCGCCGTCCCGGACTGCGGGAGGCGGGTGGCGACGACGGAGGAGGTCCCGCTCCCGCCGGGTGCGAGCGGGTAGACGACGACGTACCCCGTCGCCGCGGCGGTCCCGTCCCAGGCGATGGCCGGGAAGGCGGCGTCGTTGGACGAGGTCTGCTCGACGGTCGTGACCGAGGCGCCGATCTTGGCCCGGGTGGCGGAGTTCACGAGCCAGCAGCGGACGTCGCGGTTGCCGGCCGCGGAGGCGTAGTCCCATCCGACGAGGTAGGTGGACGCGCCGGCGGCGACGCGGGGACGGACCTCGTTCTTCGAGGCGACGTCCCCGAGGGTGGTCAGATCGGCCACCTGCGAGGGGCCGGAGGTGAAGTCGCCCGCGAAGACCCTGGCCCGGACGTCGGTTCCGGTGTCCGAGGCGCCGCCCGTCTCCGTCAGGTCCAGGGTGTACGCGACGAGGAACTCCCCGTCGGTGCTGCCCGCGCCCACGGGGGACCACGCGACGTCCGCGTCGAAGCTCCGGTCCAGGGCCGTCGAAGTGCCCCCCTGGGGGTTCGTGAAGGTGTGGGAGTTGGCGATGAGCGTGCCCTGGTTCACGGTCGTCAGGTAGAGGACTCCCCCGCTGGTGAAGGAGCCCAGGCAGGTGTACTTCACGTCCGGGACGGCGGAGACGTCGTTCCCGTACGCGACGAGCCACTCCCGCCGCTTGGCGTTCCACGCGACGCGGGGCCCGTCCACCGTGCCGGAGACGGCGCCGAAGATCGGGTAGGCGTTCGTCTGGTCGCCGACGAGGGTCCCGTCCCGGTTCACCTGCTGGGACAGGATCCGGACCCTGTTGCCGGAGGCGAGGGGGTCCTTCCAGGCGTAGGCGACGAGGTAGACGTGGTGGGTCCCCGTCGCGGGGACCGCCATGGGGTCGACGTCCGTGTAGGCGATCGACGAGAACACGACGCAGGGCGCGGTCTGGTCCTCCGTCGTCGAGGAGTCGAGGGTGCCCGAGGTGACGAGGATCTCGGAGCCGAGGGGCTTCCCGGTGAGGGCGGAGAAGCGCTGGGCCCGGACGTCCCGCTGGGACCCGTCGAAGACGGAGTAGACGGCCAGGTACTCCCCGTCCACGGGGTTGTAGGCGACGGAGGCCCGACCCGCGGAGGCCGCGGAGGTGGTGAGGGTCCGGGTCCCGAGCACGACGCCGCCCGCGGCGAGCAGCGCGGTGCCGCCGTCGGGGTTCGTGACGCGGAGGTCGTGGTCCCCCGTCGCGGCGCCGGAGGCGGTGGCGTCGAAGGAGACCAGGTTCCCGGGGACGTTGACGGCCTCGTTCGTCGCGGAGAAGGTCGTCCCTCCGCCGATCTCGAAGGAGACCTGGGCCCCGGAGACGAAGTCCGTCCCCAGGACCGCGGCGCCCGCCACGGGCTCGCCGTCGAGGAATCGCGCGCCGGTCGTGGAGGACGGCCGCGGCGCCCGGGCGATGGCCAGCGGCGTCCCGAGGGTCAGGGTCCCTCCGTCGGGGTTCGTCACCCGGAGGGTCCAGTTCCCGGAGGGCCGGTTCCGGAGATCGAAGGTCGCCGTGGCCGTGGAGGCGGTCAGGCCGGTGACGACGGAGGCGATCGGGGCCTCGCCGGACTTCTCCAGGACGCAGGCCATCCCCGCGACGAAGTAGTTCCCCCCGAGGGTCACGGCCCGCGCGGCGTCGTTGTCGAAGGCCAGGAGGGGGGAGGCGGCCGTGAACCGGGGGCCGCGGACGACGGTGAACGCGGCGGGCAGGAAGGAGGTCCCGCCGTCGGGGTTCGTCACGATCACGTCCCAGGTCCCGAGGGGTGCGTCGGTCAGCGGCAGGGTCACGGCCGCCGAGGTGGCGGTCGTGGCCCCGACGGAGGCGGAGACGTTCGAGCCGCCCGCCGTCGGGCGGAGCGCCACGGACATCCCGGACTGGAACCGCGAGCCGTTCACCGTGAAGGACTGGGTCCGGTTGTCCCACCCCGAGGAGGGGAGGATCGCCGAGGGCACGGGGGTCCCGAGGACCTGGAAGCCCGCGGCGAGGCGGCCCGCGGCCCCGTTGGGGTAGGCGACGACGACGTCGTAGCCGCCGACCGTGCGGCCCGCGAGGTCCACGTCGAAGGTCAGGGCGGTGTCGGACAGGCGGGTCGTCCCGGTCACCGCGATGGTCTCGGGCCCCTCGAGGGTGACGGTCGCCCCGTCGCGCAGGAAGTCCCCGGTCAGCTGGACCCCCGCGTAGGCGAGGTTGTCGAACCCCGAGGAGGGCTCGACCGCGTCGACGTAGGGGTCCACCACGAGGTCGGCGTCGAGCCCCTTGACCTTCTTCCCCCGGGGGAACTTGAGGACGACCTGGATCGTCCCCGGGGCCCCCTGGATGCCGGTCGTGGTCCCGACGCCGACGGCGTAGTGGCCGAGCTCGCCGAGGGGGATCGACCTGTAGACGTCCACGCCGGGGGCCATGACGTGGGCGGCGGCGAGGGAGAGGTCCACGTCCGCGCCGCCCGGTCCGCGGACGAAGAGGATCTTCGGGGACAGACCGCTCTTCTGCAGCTCCTTCGCGGTGACGGTGAGGAGGGTGCCCGGGACCGCGCCGAAGGTGACCTCCGAGGGGGGATCGGGGAAGACGAATCCCGAGAAGAGGGCCTTCGTCGGGGGCTTGCCCTTCACCGTGGCCGTGTAGGCCCCCGGGACGGACGGCCTCACGAGGAGGAAGTGGCGGCCCGACTGGGACAGGGGGATCTTGCGGACCTTGAGGGCGGCGCCCCGGGCGTCCACGACCGAGTAGGCGGGGAGGCCGGGGAGAAGGGTCCGGTCCGGCTGCAGGACCGCCACGGCGGGGCCGCTGGCGGGGGCCATCCTGAGGTCGATGTCGAGGAGGGTGCCCTCGGTCGCGTCGAAGGGGACGACCTCCTCCACTCCGGCGGCGACCGTCCCGGAGAGGGAGTCACCCAGTTTCAGGGCGCGGATCTCGGCGGCCCCCCCGGGGAAGGCGGCGGCGGCGAGGACGGCGGCGGCGGCGAGCAGTCGGACGGGGAACGGGGTCATGGGGTGGTGCGCCTCCTGGAATCGCGGGAACGGCGGATGGTCACGACGAGCCCGAGCCGCGGCGCCCCCCCGGCGCCCCTTTCCCGTGCCCGACAATCTTAACCCGGGCCGGACGGGGCGTAAGATGTCCCCGATGCCGGCCATCCACTCCCTCGCCCTCGTCCTCGCCCTCATGGTCCTCCCGCTCCAGGAGCCCCCGGCCCCGCCGGCCACCATCGAGCAGGCCCACCACCGCCTGTCGGCGCTCCGGGACGTCCCCCTCGCGGGCCCCGGGTCCCTGCCGAAGCGGATGCAGCGGTTCCGGAAACTCGCGGAGCAGGCCCTCGCCCTCCACGCCGCCGCTCCGGCCAGGGGGGAGGACGTCTACCGGCTGGCGGAGATCTGCCTCGAGGCGGAGCGGTTCGAGGAGGCGGCCGCCTTCGCCGCCCGCTACCTCGAGGCCGCCGGGAAGGAGGCGCCCCCGAGCCTGGGGTTCGCCCACGCGGTGCGGGTGCGCTCCCTGGCGCGGCTGGGGAGGATCGCCGAGGCCGAGGCCGCGATGAAGGCCTACCGGGAGGCGATGCCGAAGGCCGACGGCCTCAGCCCGGTGTCCAAGCTCCTCGGGGACGCCCTCGTCGAGGCGGGGAGGCTCGAGGACGCCCTGGCCCGCTACCGGGACGCCGCCGCCCTCCTCCCCCGTCCCCTGCCGAGCACCGGGGCGGGCACCTTCCAGGCGATCGCGGAAACCCTCGTCGCCCTCGGGCGGGCGGAGGAGGCGAAGAAGGTCGTCGAGGCCGCCCTGAAGGACGCGGCCGACCCCCCCGCCCAGGAGCGCCTGCGCGCGGTCCTCGCCCGCGCCGGGATGACCGGCAAGCCCTTCGCCCCCCCCGCCTTCGACCGCTGGCTCCAGGGGGCGGCCCCGGAATCCGGCGCCCTGCGGGGGAAGGTGGTGGTCTGGCACGTATTCGCCTGGTGGATGGACGCCCGGTCGGCGTCCCTCGACGACTGGCGGAAGAGGCTGGCGGACGGGGAGGGGAAGGGGCTCCGCGTCGTCCCCGTGACCCGGACCGGGGGCTGGGACCCGGCGGCGCGGAAGTTCGACGAGAAGCGCCCCGCCGACGCCGAGGCCGACGACATCGGGAAGTCCGTGAAGGAGCGGGGATGGACGGCGCCGGTGGCCCTCTACCACGGGGACGCGGCCTTCAAGGCCCTCGAGGTCCGGGGGTTGCCCCTGGAGATCGTGGTCGGGAGGGACGGCCTCGTGCGCATGGCGACCGCCGGGAGCGACGCGGGCCACGCGCTGGCCCTGCGGGCGGCGGCCGCCGCCCTCCTCGAGGAACCGCCACCCCCCTCCTCGCCCCGGTAGGACGGGACCTCCGGGGGGTTAGGATGGAACCGGAAGGGCCCTCCGTGCGTCACAGGGGGAGGGCCGAGAGGGATCCACCATGATGACCAGGCACATGACCGTCGGGACGCTGGGCCTCGGGCTCGCCCTCGCCGTCGCGGCCGCGCCCCCGGGGCCGGCCCTGGCCGGGGACGAGATGCCGGGCAAGCACTACGAGAACAAGCTCGTGGGCTTCCGCTTCCGCCCCCTCAACGAGTGGGCCGCCGTGCCCCCCGGCACCGACCCCAACGACCCCAAGATCTGCGGCTTCTACAGCGACAAGGCCAAGTTCGAGTACTCCGTCAAGCCGGAGTGCTCCGTCTACGCCTTCAAGGTCCCCCGGACGGAGGCGGTCGCGACGCCCCGCGACGGCGGGCCGGAGGCCCCGGAGGACCCGCTCGGCGGGGGCGACAAGGACCCGCCGCCGCCGCCGAACCCGACCCCCGAGGACCTCGCGGAGGCCCGCGAGGCGTTCCTCGACTCCTTCCGCATGAAGAGCACCAGGGACGCCGTGACCAGGGCGGTGGAGTCCTACAAGCGGATCTCCGACCAGGTGCTCGCCCGGATGGACGAGAAGAAGCGGAAGAAGATCCTCTCGAAGATCAAGTCCCAGGCCCCCGTCGAGAAGGAGATCAAGGGGGACGACGAGGTCCTCGTGATCATCGAGTCCAACCAGCCCGTGGCCCTCATGAGCGGGGACATCATCGAGCTGCACATCGTGGCCGGCTTCCGCAGGAACGAGGAGTTCGAGGTCGGGGTCGTCTACGAGATCCCCGGCACGGAGTGGAAGAAGTACGGGGCGGGGGTCATGGCGAGCCTGCGCTCCATCGAGTTCATGGAGGGCGCGGAGATCGCCGCCGCGCGCAAGGACCTCGAGGACGCGCTGGCCGGCAAGACCGGCGACGAGCGCTGGATCGAGGAGATCAAGAGGAAGGTCGGGCCCGGCTGGGACTACCTCCAGACGAAGAACTACCTCCTCGTCTACGACAAGGCGGTCAAGCCGGACCGGGTGAAGCTCATCGCGGTGCAGATCGAGGCGATCCGCAAGGACGTCTACGAGGTGATGTTCCCCCCCGACCGGCCCATCACGGCCATCTCGGTCGTGCGGGTCTGCAAGGACCCCCAGCAGTACAGCGCCTACGGGGGGCCCGGCGGGTCGGCGGGCTACTGGAACTCCGGCGCCCAGGAGCTGGTGTTCTACGAGGACACGAGCAAGAAGAAGGACTCCCTCCGCGTCCTCAACCACGAGGCCTTCCACCAGTACATCTTCTACTCCGTGGGCTCCATCAGCCCCCACGACTGGTTCAACGAGGGGCACGGGGACTACTTCGCCGGCTTCAACTACGACCGCTCGGGGCGGTTCATCCCGGCCAAGTTCACCTGGCGCACCTCGGAGATCAAGACCGCCGTCGGGTCGAAGAAGTACATCCCCCTCAAGGTCTTCATGTCCTACAGCCACGAGCAGTACTACGGCCCCCAGATCGGCCAGAACTACGCCCAGGGCTGGTCCATCATCTGGTTCCTGCGCACCTCGAAGAACCCCGCGTGGAAGGGGATGCTGGAGACCTACTTCAACACCCTCAAGGGCGAGGTCACGAAGTGGGTGGACGGGGAGATCGAGAAGGCCAGGGCCGCGGGCACGTGGAAGGAGGGGTGGAAGCCCTCCTTCACGCCGGACGACGTCGAGAAGGCCGCGCGCGAGAAGGCCCTCGAGTCGATCTTCGGCGGCTGGGACGACAGGAAGTGGGACCGCTTCGAGCGCGAGTGGAAGGACGGGTTCTGACGCGGACGGCCGTTACGGGAACGGCCACCACGAATCCGGCATCGGCCACCAGAAGGGCGAGGACGGTCCCGACGGGGCGACGACCGGGGTGCGCGTCGAGGTCTGGGGCGAACCCTGGGGAGCGGAGTAGGGCCCGTCGGAGGCGCAGCCGGCCAGCGCCAGGACGAGGAGGCACGCGCCGAGGAGCCGGGTCTTCATGGCTCCGTTGTGCCACGGACCTCCCCCCGGGTCAAGTCGCCGCGGGGGGTCGACCGGGCCGCGTGACCCGGCGATGACTCACTCCGCGAGCCAGCCCGCGAGGAGGCGCTTCGCGGCCGGCGTCGCCCGGGGATCGGGGACGAGGGCGATGCGCTCCTCCGGGGGGCGGGCGAGCCGGACCGACGCCTCGACGAGGCGGTCCCCGCGCAGCAGCGTCAGGCGCACCCACGTCCCGGGGCGCCGCTCGGCCACGCGCCGGGGGAGCGACTCCCCGGTGGCGCGGATCCCGTCGAGGGCGACCAGCTCGTCCCCCGCCGCGACCGCCTCCGCCGCGGGCCCGTCGGCGCGGACCGACTTGAGGAGGGTCCGCCCCGCCCGTTCCTCCGTCTCCACGCCGAGCCATCCGCCCGGATCCCAGCCCTCGGGCACGTGGGCCGGCTTCCCCTCGACGGCCACCCCGAAGGGGGCCCAGAGGCCCGCCCAGTCGATCTCCGCCGTCTCCTCGACGAGGCGGCGGTGGAGGCGCGCCGCCGGCACGCCGCAGGCCTCCTCGATCACCGAGGCCATGGCGATCTCCGGTACGGGCTGGTCCCGCCGCCCGTAGCGGCGCCACAGCAGGCGCATCACGTCGTCGTAGGAGCGGCGCCCGCCGCTCCCGGCGCGCAGGTGCAGATCGAGGGCGAGGCCGGCCAGCGCCCCCTTGAGGTAGTAGGAGACCGCCGCGTTGGGGGAGTTCTCGTCGGGCCGGTAGTACTTCACCCACGCGGTGAGGGAGGCGTCGGCCAGGGACATCTCCCTCCGACCCGGGACCGCGAGCAGCTGGCCGATGCGCTCCGCGAAGGCCTCCATCGCCCGCGCCCGGCTCCACAGCCCCGCCCGCGCCAGCAGGAGCACCTCGTAGTAGGAGGTCACCCCCTCGAACTGCCAGAGGAGGCGCGTGTACTTCTCCTGGGCGAGGTCGTAGGGGAGGAGCCCCGCGGGGCGCAGGCGGCGGACGTTCCACGCGTGGAAGAACTCGTGGGCCAGGAGGGCCAGCGCGCGGTCGCGGGACTTGCGCGGCTGGAAGCCGAAGCGCGGGAGCTGGAAGACGAAGCCGTCGCGGTGCTCGAGTCCCCCGCCGCCGGCGTCGGAGAGGAGCCCGTGGACGACGAAGCGGTCGTAGGGCAGCGATCCGAAGAGCCGCGCGCCGGCCTCGACGATCTTCGAGAGATCGCCGACGAGCCCCTTCGGGTCCTCGTTCCCCTCGCCCCAGAGGACGAGCTCGTGGGGCACGCCGCGCACGCGGAAGGGGAAGCGGCGCAGCAGGCCGAGGTGGATGGGCGCGTCGTGGAGCGCCTCCTGGCCCGCCGCCTCGTAGGCGCCGCCCCGCTTCCGCAGCGACGTGGCGACGTCCCAGCCGCGCGGGGCCCGAACCTCGACGGTGAGCGGCCGGTCCTCCATCCCCTCGGGGCAGAGGAAGGTCGCCGTCGGCTGGACGAAGGCGTGGGTGTCGTCCACGTGGTTGGAGCGGACGGTGAGTTCGTTCGCGTAGACGAGCCACTCGATCCGCACCGGCCCCCCGCCCGGCGCCGCGACCCTCCAGCGGTCCTTCGACGCGCGCCGCACGGAGAGCGCGCGGCCCGCGGCGTCCCTCGCCTCGACGGAGACGACGTGGCGCGCGTACTCCCGGATCATGTAGGAGCCCGGCGTCCACGCGGGCATCCGCAGCACGATCGGGTCCACGCCCAGCGGGCGCGGGACGTCGAGCGTGACGCGCAGCAGCCGGCGCGCCGTGCTCTCGACGGAGAGGCCGTAGCGGAGCGGGGGGATGGGGGGCATCC
>CAZWGT010000090.1:0-12275 GCA_964633345.1 uncultured Planctomycetota bacterium | reverse complement strand
GCGCCGCCGACGTCCGCGCGGCCCTCCGGAAGGACCCCTGCTTCGACCCCAGGGTGGTGTCCTTCGCCCTCCAGCCGGAGCAGAGGGGCACCGGACACGCGCTCCGCTGCGCCCTGCCGGCGCTCCGCGGCTTCCGCGGGACCGTCCTCGTCCTCAACGGCGACGTCCCCCTCGTCGGCGCCGCGACCCTCCGCACCCTGGCCGACGCCCACCGCCGCTCCTCCTCGGCCGCCACCGTCCTCACCTTCCGCCCCGCCGACCCCACCGGCTACGGCCGCGTCGTCCGCGACGGCCGGGGCGCCTTCCTCGACATCGTCGAGGAGAAGGACGCCGACTTCGAGACCCGCACCATCGCCGAGGTCAACTCCGGCATCTACGCCTTCGACTCCGCGGTCCTGCCCGCGGCGCTGCGCCGCCTGAGGACGTCCAACGCCCAGCACGAGCTCTACCTGACCGACGTCCCGCGCCTGCTCCGCCGCGACCGCCGCGCCGTCGGCGCCGTCCGCGTCCTCGACCCGGAGGTCGTCTCCGGGGTCAACACCCTCTCCGAGCTGGCGGCCGCCTCCGCCGTGATGCGCCGCCGCGTCCTCGAGCACTTCCTCGCCGCCGGCGTCGAGATCGTCGATCCCTCGACCACCTTCATCGCCCCCGCGTCCCACGTCGGCCCGGGGACCCGCATCGAGCCCTTCACCGTGATCGAGACCGGCGTCCGGGTCGGCCGGGGCTGCACCGTCGGCCCCTTCGCGCGCCTGCGCACCGGCACCACCCTCGAGGACGGCGCGTCCGTGGGCAACTTCGTCGAGGTCAAGGCGAGCCGGATCGGCCGCGGGACCCGCGCCCGCCACCTCGCCTACATCGGCGACGCCGACCTGGGCGCCGGGGTGAACGTGGGCGCCGGGACCATCACCTGCAACTACGACGGGAAGCGCAAGCACGCGACCACCGTCGGGGACGGGGCCTTCCTCGGGAGCGGCACGCTCCTGGTCGCCCCCGTCGCCGTCGGGAGGAGGGCCGTCACCGGGGCCGGGGCCGTCGTCCTGGCCGGCGAGCACGTCCCCCCGGGCGCGACGGCCGTGGGCGTACCGGCCCGGATCCTGGGCACGGGCAGGGGGAGGAAGTAGATGTCCAACCCGGCGGGCTACTACGGCGACCTCCAGGTGTTCACGGGGACCGCGCACCCCGACCTCGCCCGCAAGATCGCCGCCTCCCTCGGCATCGGCGTCGGCAAGGCGACCGTCGGCCGCTTCCCCGACGGCGAGGTCAACGTCAAGATCGAGGAGGACGTCCGCGGCATGGACGTCTTCGTCGTCCAGCCCACCTGCCCGCCCGTCAACGACAGCCTCATGGAGCTGCTCATCATCGTGGACTGCCTGCGGCGGGCGAGCGCCGGCCGCATCACCGCGGTCTTCCCCTACTTCGGCTACGCGCGCAAGGACCGCAAGGACGAGGGCCGCGTGCCCATCTCCGCCAAGCTCGTGGCCAACCTCGTCGTCTCCTCGGGGGTGGACCGCGTGCTGGCCCTCGACCTCCACGCCGCCCAGATCCAGGGGTTCTTCGACATCCCCGTGGACCACCTCTTCTCCTCGCCCGTGATGGTCCGCCACCTCAAGACCCTCGGCCTGAAGGACATGGTGGTCGTCGCCCCCGACGTGGGCGGCATCAAGATGGCCCGCTCCTACGCCAAGTCCCTCGGCGCCGGGCTGGCCATCGTGGACAAGCGGCGCGTCTCCCCCGAGGCCGCCGAGGCCGTGCACGTCATCGGCGAGGTCGCGGGGAAGACCGTCGTCCTCGTGGACGACATGATCTCCACCGCGGGGACCATCACCGAGGCCTCCAAGGCCGTCGCGGCCCACGGGGCCGGGGACGTCTACATCTGCGCGACCCACCCCGTGCTCTGCGGGCCGGCCGTCCAGCGCCTCTCCACCGCCCCCGTCAAGGCGGTCATCGTCACCGACACCATCCCCCCGGCGGCGTCGTCGGGGGTCAAGAACCTCCAGGTGCTCACGATCAGCGAGCTCCTGGCGGAGGCCATCCGCCGCATCCACTCGAGCGAGTCCGTCTCGAGCCTGTTCCTCTAGGCGGCACCGGAGAAAGACCATGAAGAAGGGCACGATCGTCGCGGAGTCGCGCAAGGCCGGCAGCAAGGGCGCCGTGAACAGCCTGCGCCGCGCGGGCCGCATCCCCGGCGTCATGTACGGGGCGGGGGCGGAGTCCGTCGCCGTGAGCGTCGTCGAGAAGGACGTGCAGGCCGCGCTCCGGTCCGGGGCCCGGATCCTCGACGTGAAGGTCGGCTCCGAGTCGGTCTCGGCCCTCCTCAAGGACGTGGCCTACGACCACCTCGGCGAGCGCCTGCTCCACGTGGACTTCCAGCGCCTGCGAAAGGGCGAGCGGATCACCATCCGCATCCCCCTGTCCTACAAGGGCGTCCCCGCGGGCGCCAAGGACGGCGGCGTGTTCAACATCGTCCACGACACGCTGGCGGTCTCCTGCCTCCCGGAGGACGTCCCGGACCACGTCGACGTGGACATCTCGGGCCTGAAGGTGGGCGAGAGCCTCCACGTGCGCGAGGTCGCGCTCCCCGCGGGCGTGGCCCCGGCGGAGGGCCCCGAGGTCGTGGTGGCCGTCGTCACGTACGCCGACAAGGAGGCGGAGGCCGTCGCCGCCGTCCCCGAGGAGGCGGCCGTCCAGCCGGAGGTCATCGGCGAGGCGGAGCGCAAGGCCAAGGAGGAGGCGAAGGCCGCGGAGGCCGCGGCGGCCGGAGGCGGCGGCGGCAAGAAGAAGGAGGAGAAGGCCGGGTAGGCCGGCGGGGGGAACGGGCCGGTGCGCGTCGTCGTGGGGCTGGGCAACCCGGGGGAGGAGTACCTGGGGACCCGCCACAACGCGGGCTTCGAGGTGGTGGACCGCCTCGCCGCGCGCCACGGGGGCTCGCTCCGGCGGGACCGGACGCTCAACGCCAACGCCGCGCGCGTCACGGTCGGCGGGACAGACGTCCTCCTCGTGCAGCCGCTCAGCTTCATGAACCTCTCGGGGGCCGTGGCGAAGCGCGCGCTGGAGCGCGCCTCGGACCCCGGGGAGAGCCCCGGCGGGGGGGCGCCGGACCCGCGGAGGCTCGTGGTCGTGTGCGACGACTACGCGCTCCCCGTGGGGACGCTGCGGATGCGGGCCTCGGGCTCGGCGGGGGGCCACAACGGCCTCGCCGACGTCGAGGCGGCGCTCGGGACGCGGGAGTACCCGCGCCTGCGGATCGGGATCGGCCCCTGCACCATGGCCGACCCGGCGGACTTCGTGCTCGGCAGGTTCCGGCCGGCCGAGCGGGACGCGGCCGCGAAGTCGTTCGACGAGGCCGCCGATGCGGTCGAGTCGTGGGTGACGGTGGGAATCGACAGGACGATGGCAAGGTACAACGGCGGCCCCGGGACGGACCAGGGGGGCGCGCCGGGGAGGACGGAATCATGAAGAGCGTGACGAAGGCCCTCGAGGGCCCCCGCCGGTACGAGGCGATGTTCCTCGTCGAGAGCGGGCTCGCGTCCCGGGACTGGGACGGCATCGAGAAGCAGCTGAAGGAGATCGTGGAGAAGAACGGCGCCACGATCCTCTCCTGCGGCAAGTGGGACGAGCGGAAGCTGGCGTTCGAGATCCGCAGCGCCAAGCGGGGCACCTACTGGCTCTGCTACTTCAGCGCCCCCACGGACGTCCCCGGGAAGATCCGCCGCTCGGCGGCCCTCTCGGAGACGGTCCTGCGCAGCATGGTGCTGGCGCTGGACGAGGCCGAGGAGGTCCCGCAGGACGTGACGACGCGCCGGACCACCGTGGCCATCGGCGAGGACAGGGAGACTCGGTAAGGACGGGAGGCACGAACCATGTCGGGAAACTTCAAGAAGTTCGAGAAGACCGGTTGCCGCTTCTGCAAGGTCAAGGTCAAGACCATCGACTACAAGGACACCCCGACCCTCGGGAAGCTCACCACGGGGCAGGGGAAGCTGTTCTCCCGGAAGCGCTCCGGGAACTGCGCCCGCCACCAGCGGATGGTGAAGACCTCCGTCAAGCGGGCCCGCTACCTCTCGCTCATGCCCTACGTGGCGTCGTAGGAAGGGGGACGACATGAAACTCCTGCTCATCAAGGAAGTCGACGGCCTCGGCAAGCCCGGGGACCTCGTGAACGTCTCCGACGGGTACGCCAGGAACTTCCTCTTCCCCAGGAACCTGGCCGCCGAGCCCACGGCCCAGGCGCTGCGCCGCGTCGAGGCGGAGAAGCGCCGCGCCGTGCGCGAGGTGGTGAAGCTGAAGGAGGAGGGCGAGGCCGTCGCGAAGGCCCTCGAGAACTGCTCCGTCAACCTCACGGCCAAGGCGGGCGAGGGGGGGCACCTCTTCGGCTCCGTCTCCGCCGCCGACATCGCCCGGGCCCTGTCCGCCGAGGGGCGGAAGGTGGAGGAGAAGTGGCTCCAGCTCGACCGGCCCATCAAGGAGCTCGGGATCTACGACGTGCCCGTCGTCGTGCACGGCGAGACCCGCGCCACCATCAAGGTCTGGATCGTGGAGGCCAAGGAGAAGGACTAGGCGGCCCGGACCGGCCGACGCGGGCCGGTTCGGCCGTTGCCTCCGTCGCCGCATCGGTGTAACCTCCCCTCGCCCCGCACCGGAAAACCGAGGTCCCCGTGCCCGCCCCCGTCCCCGTCTCCGCGGATCGGATCGAGAGGACCCCGCCGCACGATCTCGAGGCCGAGATCTGCGTCCTGGGCTCCATGCTGCTCGACGCCGAGGTGATCGGCGAGGTCGTGACCCTGCTGCGCGCTGAGGACTTCTACCGCGAGGCCCACCGGCGGATGTTCGACACGATGGTGGGGCTGTTCGACGGGGGCAAGGGGGTGGACGCCGTCCTCGTGCGCGAGGAGCTCCGGCGCCGGGGGGACCTGGAGGCGGCGGGGGGCCCCGAGGCCATCGTCAACGTCCTGGACCGGGTCCCCACGGCCGCCCACGCCCTCCACTACGCCGGCATCGTGCGGGACGCCTCCATCCGCCGCGGGATCATCGCCGCCGCGGACAAGGTCATCCGGGGGGCCTTCGAGGGGGCGGCCGAGGGCCGCGAGCTCCTCGACGAGGCCGAGGCGTCGTTCTTCGCCCTCGACCGCGACAGCGAGCTCAACGAGGGCTCCGCCATCGGGGACATCCTGAAGGACGTCTTCTACAAGATCGACCGCATCCAGAACCGGGAAGGGGCCATCACGGGCCTCGAGACCGGCTTCTACGACCTCGACGAGAAGACCAGCGGCCTGCAGCCCGGGGAGATGATCGTCGTGGCCGGCCGCCCGTCGATGGGCAAGACCACGCTGGCCCTGTGCATCATGGAGCACGCCGCCGTCGTGGGGAAGAAGCCCGTCGCGCTGTTCTCCATGGAGATGGGCCGGGAGCAGATCGTCCAGAACATCCTCTGCTCGCGGGCCAAGGTCGAGAGCCAGAAGCTCCGCCGCGGGTTCCTCGCCGACGAGGACTACGCCAAGCTCTCCGGGGCCCTGGCGGGCCTCAGCGAGGCGAGGATCTTCGTGGACGACACGCCGGGCCTGACGCCGCTGGCGCTGCGCTCCCGCGCCCGCCGCCTCCACAAGAAGGAGGGCATCCGGCTCGTCATCGTGGACTACCTCCAGCTGATGTCGGGGGGGCTGCGCCTGAAGCAGGAGAACCGCCAGCAGGAGATCTCCTTCATCAGCCGCAGCATGAAGGAGCTGGCCCGGGAGCTCGAGGTGCCCGTCATCGCCATCTCCCAGCTCAACCGCGGGGTCGAGGACCGCGCGGACCACCGGCCCATGATGAGCGACCTGCGCGAGTCGGGGGCGATCGAGCAGGACGCCGACCTCGTGCTCCTCCTCCACCGCCCGGAGTACTACGAGCACGACGAGCAGAGGAAGAAGGAGATCGAGGGCGAGGCGGAGCTCATCATCGCCAAGCACCGCAACGGGCCGACGGGCACCGTGAACCTCACCTTCCTCTCCCGCTACATGCGGTTCGAGAACGGCGCCAAGGACCGCTTCTGAGGATGGCTCCGCTCCGCCTCCTCCGGGGCGCCCTCGCCGCCCTCCTGCTCCTCGCCGGCGGCGCCGCGGCCCTCGCCCAGGAGGCGGTCAGGGTCGAGTCCATCGAGTTCTCCGGCCTCAGCAGCTACTCCTCGCAGAACCTCAAGTACCGCATGCGCACGAAGGAGGGGAAGCCGCTGGACCGGGAGCTCCTCGCGCAGGACGTCGCCATGCTCCGGACCTACTTCGAGGACTTCTCCTTCGTCGAGGAGCCCGTGGCCGGCGGCGGAGTGCGGTTCCGCTTCACCGTGAAGGAGAACCCGCTGGTCTCCCGCGTGGAGTTCTCCGGCCACTCCTCCTTCGCCGAGGAGGAGCTCCGCTCCGTCGTGGACACGCGCACCGGGGACCCCCTGGCGGGCTTCCGCCTGGAGAAGGACGTCCTCTCGCTCGAGCGGAAGTACCGGGAGGCGGGCCACCACTGGGTCGAGGTCCGGGCGGACGTCCTCGAGGACGAGGGGGCGCGGAGGGTCGTCTTCCGGATCGTCGAGGGCCCCCCGGTGGACGTGGAGGACGTGATCTTCGAGGGCAACGCCGCCATCCCCGCCAAGAAGCTCCTCCCGGAGATGGCGCTGCGCCCCGGGAACTGGGTGAAGTTCGACTTCGGGACCTCCTACGTCGAGCGCCGCCTCGAGGAGGACCGGATCGCCATCGAGAAGTACTACCACGACCAGGGGTTCCTCGAGGCCCGGGCCTGGATCCGGGGGGTCTCCTTCAACGGGGACCGGGACGAGGCCACCATCACCGTGGCGATCGAGGAGGGGGAGCCCTGGGTCCTCGGCGAGGTCCAGGTCCAGGGGGGCGCCACCCTCACGGACCGGGCGAAGGTCCTCGCCCGGGCGGACCGCCTCGTCCCGGGGCAGCGCTGGCTGAAGAAGGACGTGGACCGCGTCGTGCGGGACATGGAGGAGGAGGCCAAGCGCCAGGGCTTCTCCGACGCCCGGGTGGAGGTCCTCCCCCTTCCCCGCGCCGAGGGGCGCGTCGAGGACCTCCGCCTCACGGTGGACGAGGGGAAGCGGTTCACGATCCGCTTCCTCGACGTCTCCGGCAACGTCCTCACCCAGGACCGCGTGGTGCTGCGGGAGTTCACCGTCGCCCCCGGCGACCCGCTGGACTCCGCCGCCGTGGCCAAGTCGGTGCGCCGCGTGCTCGACACCCAGTACTTCTCCTCCGCGGTCCCGGTCCTCCGCGAGACCGACGACCCGGGCAGGAAGGACGTGGAGATCCGGGTCGAGGAGAACCCCAGGACGAGCCAGCTCCGGGTCGGGGCCGGGATCTCCAGCGACACGGGGCTCTTCGGGACCTTCTCGGTCACGTTCCGCAACTTCGACATCGGCGACCCCCCGGCGCGCCTGGGGGACTTCCTCGACGGGCGCGCGTTCAAGGGGGCCGGCCAGACGCTGTCCATCGTCCTCATGCCGGGCACCGACCTGAGCACCTACCGGCTCGCCTTCACGGAGCCGTGGCTCCTCGACCGCCCCGTGTCGGCGGGCTTCGAGGTCTCCGCCACGGAGTCCACGATCTTCCAGTACGACGAGGACCGCACCGCCCTCGAACTCTCCCTGCAGAGGCGCTGGCTGCTCGCGGGGGAGGACCTCGACGACGCCTTCGCGCTCGGCATCCGGCCCCGGGTCGAATCGGTCGTCGTGGACGACATCGCCCCCGACGCCCCGCCCAACGCCTTCTCCCTCGAGGGGCGCAACTCCATCTACGCCGCCTCCGTGGACTTCTTCTGGCGGCGCATCGACCAGGAGCACGCCACGGAGCGGGGCTGGCGGGCCTCGGTCATCTCGGAGTTCGCGGGCGGGCCGCTGGGCGGGGACTTCGACTTCTGGAAGAACACGGCCGAGGTGGTGCGCGTCCTCACCCTCTGGCGGGACCTCGACGAGCGGGCCTTCACCCTGAAGTTCCGGGCGGCGGGGGGGATGGGCATGCCGACCGGGGACGGCCACGTCCCCCTCGTCGAGCGGCTCTTCGCCGGCGGCGCCTCGGGCATCGGGGCGGTGCGCGGCTACTCCTACAGCGGCCTCGGCCCCCACGGGCAGGGGGACCCCTCGCGCAAGCCCTGGCGCGTGCTCCGGTCCATCGAGAACTCCTACGGCGAGCCCATGGGCGGCGACGCCATGGCGGCCGGCAGCGTGGAATACGGCGTCCCGCTCTTCGGGGACGTGCTCCGCGGCGCGGCCTTCCTCGACGGCGGCAACGTCGGGTTCAACTCCGGGGAGCTCCGGCGGAACTGGCGCGTGACGTGGGGCGTCGGCCTCCTCGTCAAGGTCCCGTTCTTCGGCGCCGTCCCCCTGCGCTTCGACTTCGCCTGGCCCATCAAGGAGGTGGGCGGGGACGACCGGCAGGTTCTCTCCTTCGAGTTCTCGACGTTCTTCTAGGATCTCCCCGTCTCGTCGCGGGTTTCCCGGGTCCCCCGTCCGTCGGAAGAGGGGGCCCCCTACAGGAGGATCGAGTATGCGGACCATGGCGGCGGCGGCGGCGGGCGTCGTTCTCGGGGCGGCGGGGTTCCTCGGGGCCCAGGCCCCCTGCACCCCGGTGGCCTTCGTGAACATCAACCAGGTGTTCCAGGCCTACCCCCGGGCGAAGAAGCTGGTCCAGGATCTGAGCGCCGAGCACGAGAAGAGCAAGGCCGATCTGGCCGCGAGGGGGGACGAGCTGCGCAAGGCCGCCCAGGACATCGACACGAAGTTCGATCCGGGCACCCCCGAGTACGAGAAGGGGAAGAGGGCCGTGGCCCTCGCCATGGACGAACTCAAGTACGACGGGAAGGCAACGGTGGACGCCATCCTCCGCAAGCAGGTCACCGGGATGGCGGCGGTCTACAAGGAGGTCTGCGCCGAGGCCCAGCGCATCGCCGCCGCCCGCGGGTACGCCTGCGTCTTCAACATGGACTCCGATCCCATCTCCGTCGAGGAGAAGGGGCAGATCCTCGGCGTCAACGAGCTCAAGCTCCAGATGGCCCTGCGCCCCGCCGTGTGGGCCGATCCCGCCCACGACATCACGAAGGACGTGATCGAGGCCCTCGAGAAGGCCAAGTAGCCATGAAGCTCTCGCAGGCCGCCGCCCTCGTCGGGGGGCGCGTCGTCGGGGACGGCTCCGTCGAGGTGAGGGGAGTGGCCGGCCTCCGCGAGGCGGAGGCCGGCGACCTCTCCTTCCTCTCGCGGAGCGCCTACGCCCCCCTCCTCGCCACGACGAAGGCGTGCGCCGTCCTCGTCGCCGCCGAGGTCCCCTCGCCGGTCCCCCTCGTCGTCGTGAAGGACCCCGAGGCCGCCGTCACCCGGCTGGCCGCCGCCCTCGCCCCGCCGCCGCTCCCCCCGGCCCCCGGCGTCCACCCCGCGGCCTTCGTGGACCCGACCGCGGTCCTCGGGGAGGGGGTCTCCGTCGGCCCCCGGGCCGTGGTCGAGGCGGGGGCCCGCATCGGGGCCCGCACGGCCGTGCGCGGCGGGGCGTTCGTCGGGCGGGGCGCCTCCATCGGCGAGGACGGGCTCCTCCAGCCCGGCGCCGTCGTCGCCGACGGCGTCGTCCTCGGGAACCGCGTCGTGGTGGGCTCCTGCGCTGTCATCGGCAGCGACGGCTTCGGATTCCTCCCCGCGAAGGCGGGCCAGGTGCCCCGGCGCATCCCCCAGGTCGGGTCGGTGGTCGTGGGGGACGACGTGGACTTCGGGGCCTGCGTCTCCGTGGCCCGGGCCCGCTTCGGGAAGACGGTCATCGGGAACGGGGTGAAGATCGACGCCCTCGTGCAGGTGGCCCACAACTGCCGCCTCGGGGACGGGGTCATCATCGCCTCCCAGACCGGGCTCTCCGGGTCCACCGTCGTCGGCGCCCGGGTCCTCATGGGGGGGCAGGTGGGGACCTCCGGCCACCTGGAGATCGGCGAGGGAACCACGATCGCGGCGCGGGGGGGCGTGACCCACGACATCCCCGGCGGCGTCGTCGTCGCGGGGAACCCCGCGCGGCCCCACAAGGAGTGGCAGCGGGACACCGTCCTCGCCCGGAGGCTCCGGGAGCTGTTCGACCGGGTGAAGGCGCTGGAGGGCGGGGAAGAAGAGTAGCCCGTCGCGCGCCGCTGTTAGCCTCTCGTCCACCGTGCGGAACCAGAGGACGGTCCAGGGGACGGCCGAGGTGCGCGGCGTCGGGCTCCATACCGGGGCGGCCACCACCCTCCGCGTCGGACCCGCCCCCGCGGACTCCGGGGTCGTGTTCGTCCGCACCGACCTCCCCGGCAGGCCCCGGATCCCCGTCTCCGTGGACCGCGTCGTGGACCGCGGCCGCCGCACCGCCCTGGCCGAGGGCCCGGCCGAGATCCACACCATCGAGCACCTGCTCTCCGCCTGCCACGGGATGCAGGTGGACGACCTCCTCGTCGAGATCGACGGCGTCGAGGTCCCGGGCATGGACGGGAGCGCGCTCCCCTTCGCCGAGATGCTCCGGCGCGCCGTCCCCGCGGAGATCCCCGACGCTCCCCGCCGCGAGCTGGTCCTCCGGGGGCCGGAGGGCGTGGTCGAGGCCGGCACCGACGCGACCCTCACCGCGCTCCCGTGGGACCGGGGCCTGCAGCTCTCCTACACGCTCGACTACGGGCCCGGCGCCCCCTTCGCGCCGCAGCACGTCTCCCTCCCCGTCACCCCGGAGGCCTACCTCTCCGACATCGCCCCGGCGCGGACCTTCGTGCTGGAGATCGAGGCGAAGAAGCTCCGGGAGATGGGCCTCGGCAAGGGGGCGACGACCGAGAACACCCTGGTCGTCGGGCCCGGCGGCCCCGTGGACAACCGGCTCCGATTCCCCGACGAGTACGCCCGGCACAAGACCCTCGACCTGATGGGGGACCTCTTCCTGCTGGGGGCGGATCTCAAGGCCCACGTGACCGCGGTGCGCTCGGGCCACGCCGCCAACGCCGCCCTGGTGAAGCGCCTCACCGCCCTCGTGCGGGCCGAGACGGACGCCGAGGAGGGCCGCGCCCGCCGCCTCGACATCGGCGAGATCCAGCGCATCCTGCCCCACCGCTACCCGTTCCTCCTCGTGGACCGGGTCTCGGAGATCGACGGCTTCCGCCGCGCCGTCGGGATCAAGAACGTCACCATCAACGAGCAGTTCTTCCAGGGCCACTGGCCGGGCACCCCCGTGATGCCCGGGGTCCTCATCGTCGAGGCCCTCGCCCAGCTCTCCGGGGTCCTGCTCCTGCGCAAGCTCGAGAACACCGGCCGGCTCGCCGCCCTCCTGAGCATCGACCGGGTGAAGCTGCGCCGCGCGGTGGTGCCCGGGGACCAGCTCGTGCTCGAGGTGGAGACCCTCAAGCTCAAGGCGCGCACGGGGCGGGTCCACGGCCGGGCCACCGTGGAGGGGGAGCTGGCCGCGGAGGCCCGCATGAACTTCATGATGCTGGACGAATGAGCGCCCGCATCGACCCGCTCGCCCGCGTGGACCCCTCGGCGGTGCTGGCCGACGGGGTGGAGATCGGACCCTTCGCCTATGTCGGCCCGAAGGTCACCCTCGGCCCGGGCACGGTGGTCATGCACCACGGCTCCGTCCACGGGTGGACCCGCATGGGCTCCGGGAACCGCGTCTGGCCCTACGCCTGCGTGGGCGGCGACCCCCAGGACGTCCTGTACAAGGGCGAGGAGGTCTGGCTCGAGGTGGGGGACCGCAACGTGTTCCGGGAGGGCAGCACGGTCTCCCGCGGCACGATGAAGGAGCAGGGGATCACCCGGATCGGCTCCGGCTGCCTCCTCATGGCCTGCTCCCACGTGGGCCACGACTGCGTCCTGGGCAACGGGGTGATCCTGGCCAACAACGCGCTCCTGGCGGGCCACTGCCACCTCGAGGACCGCTGCATCCTGAGCGGGGGGACGGCGGTCCACCACTTCACCACCATCGGGCGGCTGGCCTACCTGGGGGGCCTCTCCCGCATCGCCATGGACGCCCCCCCCTTCATGATCGTCGAGGGCCACCCCGCCCGGGTGGTGAAGGTGAACGTCGTGGGGATGAAGCGGGCCGGGATCCCCGAGGACCGCATCAAGGCGGTCCGGGAGGCCTTCCGGGCCCTGTGGCGGGCCGATCAGCTCGTGCGGGAGAAGACCCTCGAACGGCTGGAGAAGCAGGACGGGGCGACCGAGGAGGTCGCCTACCTGGCCGGGTTCCTCCGGCGCCAGATGGCCGGGCAGCAGGGCCGGGCGCGGGAGATCGTGCGGAAGTAGGGGGGGCGTT
>CAZWGT010000089.1:0-12325 GCA_964633345.1 uncultured Planctomycetota bacterium | reverse complement strand
GCCGCCCACGCCCCCTGCGCCGCCCCCACGCCCCCCCACGAGCCTCCTCCTCCCGAGGACGGCGGCGGCACGACGCCTCCCGACGACGGCGGGGACTCCGAGCCCCCGGACAGCGGCGGGGACGGCGGCGGCGCCTCCCCGGATCCGGGCGGCGGCGGCCCCACGGGCCCCGGCGGCTCCTCCTCCGGCGTCCCGGTCCCCTTCAACTCCGGCGCCTACCCGCACTTCATCGCGCGCTTCCTGGACTTCCGCTCCACGGGCGACGAGGACCTCTCCACGCCCATCCCCGCCAACTCCCAGGCCCAGGACGTGCCCGTGCTGATCGGGGACCTCCCGGCCAAGCCGAGCCACGCGGCCGGCGACCTCGTCGCCTCCTGCTTCCTCGTGGCCTTCCCGGGGATCGAGTACGACCCCCAGGGCGACGGCGCGTGCGTCGAGAAGGACCTCGACGAGTTCGTCCGCGCCAACGACCCCATCCCGCCCGGCGGCGCGGCCTCCGGCGCCGGCGGCTCCCCCTCGCCCGGCGGCCCGGCCGGCGGATCGAGCGGCTCGGCGGACCTCGAGGCCACCGTGGCCGCGGCCCCGACCCTCGGCCAGACCGGCGACGGCGCCGAGCAGGGTTCGGCGAACCTGATCGGCAGCAGCATCGAGCCGGGCCCCGGCTTCAACGACGAGGTCACCCTCGTCTCCGGCACCACGCGGGAGAGCCACGTCGTCAACTGGTCCCGCCAGGTCCGCGAGTGGACCGCCCGCTACGACTACCTCAACCCGACCGCCGCCGGCTTCGCCCGCAACTGGACCTTCGTCGCCTTCAAGGAGGCCGCCGGCCAGCAGTTCTCCTGGAACTACGACCGCTTCAAGGGCACGACGGCGTCCGCCCAGGCCGCGGATCTCCAGAACTACCTCCAGCACACCCCCGCGATGGGCGACGCGCGGAGCTTCGTGCGCCTCGTGAAGTCCCCCTCGGGCGAGCTGCCGTCCCGCGTGTCCGAGTCCGTCGTCGTCGCCGCCAACTGGAACTCCGAGGAGTTCTCCCAGGCGGTCGTGGACGAGGTCCGCTTCGCCTCGCGCCGCAGCTCCACCCTCGTGAACCAGCGCACCTTCCACGCCGGCACGGCCCCCGTCAACGGGTCCACGTCCAAGGGCATCGACGCCTCCACGACCACCATCCCCATCCACGCCGTCGAGGCGTGGACCGAGGGGAACCTCGCCCGCGGGATCCGCACGACCGGGGGCATCCTCCGCATCGACGACGAGATCATCGGCTACGCCGACTTCGACGCCTCCAACCAGAGCTTCACGGACTGCGAGCGGGGCGCCTTCGGCTCCGAGGCCCGCGCCCACGACCCGGGCGCGGAGGTCTCCTTCGTCCACGGGATCGGCGTCTCCCGCCTCGAGGAGTCCATCACCGAGTTCTCCCCGAACTTCACCCTGGCCAGCTCCGCCGGCTTCCCGATCTACGGAGGCTTCGTCCGCATCGGCGAGGAGATCCTCGGCTTCACCCGCATCAGCTCCGACGCCGTCTTCGAGATGCCCGAGGGCCGGCAGGTGAAGGCCAACGGGACCTTCGACCCCTACGCCGACGCCAACCAGGGGGCGGGCCTGCTCCGCGGCCGGTACGGGACGCCGGCGGCGGCCCATGCGCAGGGGGCCCTCGCCTACCACCTCGACCACCGCTACCCCGACATGTACCGCGAGCTCCAGGACCACCCGCAGATGGCGTACTACCAGGTCTCCCGCAACGTGAAGGGGGCCCTGTGGAAGCGCGTCTCCTGGGACCAGCGGCTGCGCGCCCTGAACGCGATCCGCGTCGTCGTCCGCTTCGAGGGCGGCCCGGGCTGGGACACCGACAAGGTCGTCCACATGGAGACCGACGCGATCCCCGAGACCGACCGCACGAAGTGGCTCTACGAGGTCACCGACTGGACCAAGATGAACCTGCTCAACGTCCACTCCGACTCGATCGAGTGCCGGGTCTACTTCGTCTACGGCAACGGCGCCTTCAACAGCCTCCTGCCCCAGGCCCCGGACGCGTGGAAGGAGACGCCCTGGCTGACGGGCTTCCGCATCGAGTACGCGGCCCCCTCCGGCGTCCTGACGACGGAGGACCTGCGGTAGCCCCCGCCGCCCCGACCGCCCGGATCCGCCCCGCGCAGAGGCGCGCCCGAGGGTTCTCCCTCGTGGAGCTGATGGTCGCCATGGCCATCTTCTCCGTCATCGGGGTGGCGCTGATCGCGCTGCTGCGCCAGTCCACGGCCTTCCTCGAGAAGGGGCAGTCGGGGAGCGAGGTGCAGGACATCCTCGAGAACATGGACCGGCAGTTCGCCGACGACTTCGCCAACGTCTACATCCGGCCCGCCAGCCCCCAGGGGATCCCCGACGTCCGCATGGTCTGCGACCGGATCCCCTTCGACACCGACTCCGACGGCGTGGACGACGTGACGACCCAGAGGCTCTCCTTCGTCCGCAGCGTGTCCGGGGAGGGGGCCGACCCGGTCCTGCGGGCCGCGGGGTCCAAGGCGGGCGCGAGCGCCTCCGTGGACGGGGAGGACGACGCGAAGGAGGCCGCCGAGGGGGACCTCCGGCCCGCCGGGGGCAAGCAGGAGGTCGCCTACGTCGTCATCCCCTGGAAGACCACCCGGGAGGGGAAGCCCCTTCCCCCCGCCTCCCCCGGGGCCGCCCCGATCCCCGACGAGCCGGGGCTCATGACCCTCTACCGCGGCGTCCGCATGCCCCTCGGCGGGGGGGCGAGGAGCCTGATTCCCCTGGAACCGGTCCCGGAGTCCGGGGCGAGGCGGAAGGAGGGGGCCCGCATCGGGATCACCACCCGCGAGCAGGCCGTCGAGCACCTCCGGCCGCTCCTGACCTCCGTGCTCCACCTCTCCTTCGCCTTCGTCTCCCGCCACGTCCGGCCCGACGCGGCCCGGCTCGTGGCGGGGGGGCGGCTGGCCGACGAGGTCCCCCCGGACGCGAAGGGGGGGGGGCTCTCGCCCTTCTGGGACTCCACGCGGGGCATCTACCCCCGGGGGATCGGCCCGATGCAGTTCTTCCTCGGCCGCGGGCCGGAGTCCCTGGCCGACCCCGTGGACGACGTCTTCCCGCGGCGGGTCCGCGTGACCCTCGTCGTGGACCGGGTCGGCAACGACGCCGCCCGGGGGGAGCTGGCCCGGACGATCGGCATCGACGACACGACCATCCCCGTGGAAGCCACGCGCTTCGCCCCCGGCGGGGACCCGGCCGGCAGGTTCATCAAGATCGGCCGCGAGTGGATCCAGTGGTCCGACCGCAACGACCGGGAGTTCATCGTCGAGAAGCGCGGCGCCCGGGGCACGAAGAAGGAGACCCACGAGACGGGCGAGGCGGTGCGCGCCGGATCCACCCTCGTGCGCGAGTACGACGTCCCGGCGTACCGGGAGGACTGGAATGACTGAGTCCCTTCCGGCCGACCGCCGCCAGGGGGGCTTCACCCTCCTCGAGATCATGATCGCGCTGGCCATCCTGGCCGTGGGCGCCGTCTGCGTCCTGACCACCTTCGCCGCCGCGCTCGCCCTCCACATGCGGCGGGAGTCCGACGTCCGCATGGCCCGCGTCATGGAGGAGACCCGCACCGAGGCGCAGGCGGCCTGGGACGCCTGGACGCCGACGAAGGCGAAGCCCTGCCCGCCGGACCTCAAGGAGGCGTTCTTCGGCCGGGACCCCTCCCTCTCCTACTCCATCGCCTTCGTCCCCGTGTCGGGCCAGCCGGCCGGCCCCGAGGGCGTGACCGCCGGCGCCAAGGCCGTCGTGAGCGTCCGCCGCGAGGGGGACCCGCCGGACCGGGTGCGGACGATGGAGTTCTTCCTCGTCCGGACCGGCTTCAGCGCGGCGGAGACGAAGACCTCCGTTTCCTGGGAGCAGGAGCGGAGGGCGGACAAGCTGAAGACCGAGGAACCGGGGAAGTCGTCGCCCCGCTGACAGGATCCGCGCCACCGCACAGGAGGACGCCATGAAGAGCGCACCGCGACTCGCCGCCGCCGGCCTGGCCGCCGCGGCCCTCGGCTCCCTCCTCCCCGGCACACCGGCCCGCGCCGACACCCTCCGCCTGGAGAACGGGCGGGTCCTGCACGGCACCGTGGACCGCGGCTACCAGGACCCGGAGAACGTCCGGATCCAGCTCTTCCGCACGGGCGGGGTCGTGAAGGTCCGCTGGGAGCACCTCATCGAGGAGGACCGGGACTCGTGGCAGGTGGACCTCGGCCTGAAGACCTCCGAGGAGGCGGTCCAGCTCCGCGTCGAGGCCCACAAGATCACCTTCGTCAACGCCACGTCGATCATCGCGAAGGTCCTCGACCCCGACGCCATGGGCGGAGGGGCCGCGGCGGAGATCCGCGTCCTGCGCAAGGGCAAGGAGGAGACCTACGTCCGCGGCCAGATCGCCGCCTTCGAGCCGGTGATGGCCGACCTCCCCCTCATCTACACGCCGCGGCAGGCCTACGAGATCAAGCGGGACCAGATCAACCCCAACAACGGGCCGACCCACTTCGACCTCGGCGACTACGCCAAGGCCGTCGGCGCCTACGAGGAGGCCAAGGAGCACATGCTGCTGGCGAAGGAGGACGGGGACTTCGCCGCCACCCCCCAGGGCAAGCAGATCGAATCGAGGCTCGCCACCCTGGAGGTCCTGCTGCGCAACCGCGCCCTGCAGTCCGACCTCGACCGGGTGAGGGTGCTCCTCATCGAGGCGAAGTCGAAGGGGGACTTCGGCGTCACCGCCCGGGTCTACCTCGAGGCGCGGGACGCGATGTTCCGGATCATGGAGCAGTACAAGGACAAGAAGATCCAGGCGGAGTTCAAGATCCCCGACCTCGCCAAGCGCGTGGAGACGGAGCGCCGCGTCTTCTTCGAGAAGCGCATGCCCACGGAGGCCTACCGCTGGCTCCGGAAGACCGCCAACGAGAAGGCGGGGGAGCAGAAGGTGAAGGACATCCCGCCGAACACCCCGCGCCAGGAGGTCGCCATCCTCCAGATGAAGGGGACCTTCGAGGGGGCGCGGCAGTACTTCACGCGCCAGGCGACGGAGGACCTCTGGAACCACATGGTCAAGCTGGTGGGGGCGGGGGACAAGCTGGCCGAGATCCAGAAGATCATGGAGAAGGACCCGGCCAAGCTCACCGACGCCGACAAGGACCGCGCCCGCCGGCTGGCCGCCATGGACACGGGGCTCCGCGCCGAGCTGAAGAAGTTCTGGGAGGACCGTTCGAAGACCGGTGGATACACGACCTCCTACGGCCTGGGCTCCTTCATCGTCGTGAAGAGCGACCTCAAGCTCACGCGCCGCCAGCCCCCCGCGGGGGGTGGGAACCGGGGGAACAACCCCCAGCCCGCCCAGCAGCAGGCGGTGGACGTGATCAAGACCCCCGACCAGTGGTGGGAGGCGGCGACCCGGGACGAGCGCGTGAGCTGGCTGCTCTCCTGGTACGCGGAGAAGGGCGGCTTCCTCGAGGTGGTGCGGGCCGGCCCCGAGAACGCCATCCCGTGCGACGCCTGCGGGGGCCTGGGGTACCGCAAGGTCCAGGCCGCCTCCACCGGCGAGGAGGAGGCGACGCGCTGCATGTCCTGCAACGGCTGCAAGGTGATCCAGAAGGTCCGCTGGAGGTAGACCGTGGTGCACGCCCGCCCGTCCCGTCTCCTCGCCCTCGCGGCCCTCGCGTCCGCGGCGGCCCTCGGCGCCGCGGCGCCCGCGGCCTCGGCCCGCGGCCCCTCCACGTCGGACCAGGCCTCCCTGGACTGGATCCTCCAGCGGTTCGCCCGGGACCGCGAGGAGGAGAACAGGGCGGTCGGGGTCGTGGACCCGGTGGCCGCCTTCCGCAGGGGGGAGGGGCCCCTCGACGGGGACGGCGGATGGAAGGCGATGCTGGCCATCGTCTACAGCACGAAGGAGGAGGCCCCCCGCAAGGCGGAGGCGGCCCTGGCCCTCGTGGACCGCTTCAAGCTCGAGGAGGAGAAGCGGGCCAAGGTCGAGGAGAAGCCGACCAAGGCCGAGGAGGAGCGGAGGGCCGCCGATCTGAAGGCCCTGGCGGACGTGCGGAAGCAGGCCTCCCGGGCGACCCTCAACGGGATGCTCAGCAGCAACCCCGCCGTCCTCTCCTGCATCCTCAGGATCCAGAAGGGGATCATGCCCCCCGAGTGGGTGTCGTGGAAGGAGACCGACAACCTCAAGGTCCGCCGCAGGGCCTACGACGACCTGACGAAGAGGCTGAAGTAGGGCCTCCCCGCCGCCTTCCGCCGTAGCATGGCCCCCGTGAGAGCCCCCTTCCCGCTTCCGGCCGCCCTCCTGCCCGCGCTCCTGCTCGCGGCCTGCGCGTCGGGGCCAGGGATCCCGCCCCCGGCCTCCCCCCCGCAAGGAGGCCCCCGCGGCCCCGACCGCCCCGTCCTCGACCTCCAGGGCGCGGCGCCGACGGAGCCCCCCCCGCCGGAGGCGGAGCCCCGGGGCCGCATCCCCGCGGGGGAGGACCCGGTCGTGGCGGAGGTGGGGGGCGTCCCCGTCCGCGCGAGCGAGGTGGCCCGCTTCCTGTTCCGCTACGACGCGGGGCGCGCGCTGGAGTGCCTGAACCAGATCCTCGACGCCCGCATCCTCGAGGCCGACGCCGCCGCGCGCGGGATCGCCGCCTCCCGCGAGGAGGTCCTCGCCCGCGTCGAGGCGGAGGTCCGCGCCCGGGAGCAGGAGACGCGGGTCCAGTACGGGCCCGGGGTCACCCTGGACGCGTTCCTCCGGGAGCGGTACGGCTTCACCCTGGAGGCCTACCGCAGGGACCTCGAGGTGCTGATGCGCCTGCAGTGCCTGAAGGACCGTCTCGTCCGCTACGAGGCGGCCCTCGAGGAGCGCATCCGCATCCGCGTCCTCGTGGTCGCCACCGAGGAGGAGGCGCGGGACGCCGAGCGGCGTCTGCGCGGCGGGGCCGACTTCACCGCCCTGGCGCGCCAGGTCTCCCTCGTCGCCGCCGAGGATCTCCCCTCCTACCGCCGCGAGGACATCCGGCCCGCGGAGCTGGCGGAGGAGCTGTTCTCCATGGCGCCCGGGGGGATCTCGCGGCCGGTCCGCGTCGCCCGGGACGGGAAGGAGCTGTTCGAGGTCTTCAAGGTCGTGGATCGCTCCCCCGCCCGGAACGCCCCGTGGGCGGCCCTCGCGCCGGAGATCGAGAAGGGTCTCCGGGACCGGCCCGTCGGAGTGCCGGAGTACCTTCAGTGGGCCCAGCAGGCGCGCCGGCGCCACGGCGTGAAGGTGTTCCTCGAGGAGCCGGCCGCGGAGACCCCGAAATGACGGACGAGACGCCGCCGCCCGATGCCCCCGCCCCCGCGCCCGCCCCCGCATCCGCCGGCCCGACGGCCCGCCAGATCCTCGAGGCCCTGCTGTTCGCCTCCGACGACCCCCTCGCCCTCGACCGGCTGGCGGAGTGCGCGGGGCTCGACGGCGGCGCGGAGGCGCGGGCGCTGCTGGAGGACCTCCGCCGCGAGTACGAGGCCTCGGGCCGGGCGTTCTCCCTCGAGGAGGTGGCCGGCGGCTGGCAGCTGCTGACGCGCCCCGTCTACGCCCCGCACCTCGCCCGGCTCAAGAGGAGGCCCGATCGCGCGAAGCTCACCGGCGCGGCGCTGGAGACGCTGGCGGTCATCGCCTACCGCCAGCCGGTCCTGCGCACCGACGTGGAGAAGATCCGCGGCGTCGCCTGCGGGGACATGCTCCGCACCCTCATGGAGCGGGACCTCGTCCGCATCGCGGGCCGGGCCGAGGAGCCGGGCTCGCCGCTGCTCTACGGGACCACCTCCCGGTTCCTGGCGGAGTTCGGCCTCCGCAGCCTGAAGGACCTGCCCACGGCGCGGGATCTCCCCCCGCCGGCCGGGGTGAAGATCGCCGGCGCCTAGGGGCGGGCGCCCGGCCCCCTTTTCGCTCCGGGAGCCCCCCGCGCGTCCTTAAAGTAGGCGGTTTCCCCTCCCGGCGGCGGCGCGGGACTCTCCGGCGGGGGCCCCCGGAGGCACGATGTCGAAAGAAACCGTTTCCTGGACCCAGCGCATCGGCGGCAACCGCACCCTCGTCCTGGCGGTGGTGATCTCCATCCTGGTCCTGTTCACGGTGGAGACCTACGTCGTGCAGGCCGTCGGCGTCGGAAGCCGCGGGACCGGGCACGTCAAGTTCACCGTCAACGGCCGCGCCGTCGAGCTGGACCAGGGGAACTACCAGTCCCTCATGTCCGACTGGCAGAAGTTCCAGACGGGGCAGGGGATGTTCACCGGGCGTCCCCGGGGCGGGTCCGAGGACTTCCTCATGGACCTGATGCTCTCCGAGATGGCCCGGGACGCCGGGCTCTCCGTCACCGACGCGACCCTGCGCGAGTACATCCGGATCAACCCCCTGTTCGCCGACGCCTCCGGCGACTTCGATCCCGCCAAGTTCGAGGAGGCGCTGAAGGGGCCCTTCGGGGGCCTGCGGCCGAGGGCGTTCGAGGAGCAGGCCCGCCTGTCCATCCTCGTCTCCCACTTCGTCAGCCTCTACGACCAGGCCTACCGCATCGTCAACGACGAGGACGCCTGGAAGCGCTGGAAGGCCGACTACCCCAAGGTCGGCGTCGTCTACACCTGGGCCGCCACCTCGACCCTGCGCTCGGCCATGAAGGTCGAGGACCTCAAGCCGGAGGAGATCGAGTCCTACTGGAAGAACGTCCCCGTCCAGGACCGCCACCGCCTGAAGCCCCGCTACCTCTTCGAGGCGGCGGCGCTGCGGCTGGAGGAGGTGGACAACGCCGCCTACCTCGAGGCCCGCAAGGAGTGGAAGGACTACCCGGACCTCCTCATCAAGCGCGACCAGGGGGGCGACGAGGCCTACGACTACTTCTTCGCCTCCAGGATGACCGACTTCGCCATCGCCGGCCAGGAGCCGGCCGTGATCGACGCCCTCCGGGCCGAGAACGAGGCCGCGGTGAAGGCCGAGGACGAGGAGATCCTCAAGGCCGCGGGCTCCGCCACCACGGACCCCTCGGTCAAGGGCCCCGCGGTGGACCTGTCGAAGATGCCCCCCGAGAAGCTCGAGGACCGCGAGGTCTACCGCCGCTACTGGCGCTTCCGGGTGGAGAAGGACCTGTGGCTGAAGAAGCTCTTCGCCAAGGTCGTCCGGACGGCGAGGGAGAAGGACCTCACCCTGGCGAAGGCCTGCGAGCCCCTCTCCCGCCCCGGGATCCGGTTCCGCATCCTCGACCAGGACCAGCCGGTGGACCAGTACGGGATCGAGCGCATCAAGGGCTTCGGCGGCCCGAACTGCGACCTGCGCTACGTCATGAACGAGAAGAAGAAGGAGGACGAGGGGAAGGTCCATCCCGAGGTCCTGAACCTGACCACCAGCAGGGAGCGGATGGACGAGCGCGGCTGGATCGCGTTCCGCCTGGTGAAGTTCATCCCCGAGGAGGTCCCCCCCCTCGACGCGGTGAAGGACAAGGTCGCCTCGGAGCTCCTCGACGACCGCGCGCGGGACCGGGCGCGGGCCGACCTCGAGGGGCTGCGCCGCGCCGCCGAGGACGCCCGCCGGCCGCTGGAGGAGATCGCGAGGGAGAAGGGGTTCGAGACCGCCGTCGCCGCCCCCTTCAACGCCTACTCGTGGAGGCCGCCGGCGCCGAAGCCGGCGACCGGCCCCGCCGTCCCCGAGGTCCCCGCCGTCCTCTCCGAGGCCTGGAAGGATCCCGCCCGCCGCCTGGCCGCCGTCATGAGCCGGTACTCGGCGCTGCGCGACACCCCCGTGGGGAACTTCGGCCCCGTCCTCGAGGACTACTCCGGGACCGGCGCCTTCTACCTCGCCCAGGTCACCGCCCGCGAGGAGCCGGCCTTCCAGGAGATGACCCAGGGCCAGCTGAACCAGTTCCGCCGGGTCCTCGGGCGCGAGCGCCTCGGCACCCTCTCCCAGGAACTCACCTACGGCGGCCTTCGGACCCGGCTCGGCCTGACCATCGGCGGCCAGCCCGCCCCCGAGCCCGAGGCGGTCCGCCGCGGCCGGTAGGGGCCGTCCTAGGGAACCGGGTCCTCGCCCCCCGGCACCCCGGGCCGGCAGCGGGCGATGCGCGCCATCGCCATCCGCGCCCCGCGGACGCCGCCGTGGCGGCGGATCGCCTGCACCGCGTACTCCGAGCAGGACGGCGTGAACCGGCAGGCCCCTCCCATCAGCGGCGAGAGCACGACCCGGTAGAACGCCACGCCCAGCAGGAGGACGGCCGCGAGGGCGCGATCGAGGAGCCTCACGCCGGCTTCCCGCGGCGGGCCCCCTCCCGGGCGAACCGCGCCGCCGCCTTCGCCGCGAGCAGGAGGAGGGAGCGCTCGCAGGCGGGGAGGGAGTAGGCCTCGGCGCCGGCCGCCCGTGCGACCACCACGAGGTCGTGGGCCGCGGGGAGTTCCGCGCGGCGGAGGCGGAAGGCCTCGCGGAGGAGGCGCTTGACGCGGTTGCGCACGACCGATCCACCGACCCCCTTGCCGACGGCCAGGCCCAGGCGCGTGCGGCGCAGCCCGTTGGGGATCGCGTTCACCACGATGAGGTCGTCCCCGGCCCGCGCGCCGGCGCGGAAGGCGCGGTCGAACTCCGGCCCCTTGAGGATCCGGAGCGCGGGCGGGAAGCCGTTCGGTCGCATGGGGGAAGGGTACATGATGGGGGAGCGATGACCGTCCTCCTCCATCGGGCCGGCCGGCGGAACGCCCTCCTCGCCCGGGAGGCGGCCCGGGCCCTCGGCGCCGCCCTCGGGGAAGTGGTCGAGGCGCGGACCGCGGGGGAGGGGGGGTGGACCCTGCTCGCCGGGGAGGACCTCGTCCGCGGCGCGCCGACTCCCGCGGAGAGGCTGGTCGTCCTCGGGCGGCGGGACCCGCGCTGGTCCCTCGAGGACCTCGCCAAGCGCCCCCTCGCGGGGCTGCCCCCCGGGACCCGGGTCGTCGTCGGCTCCGACCTCGGCGCGGCCCTCCTCCTCCGCGCGCGGCCCGACCTCGAGCCGGTGCGGGCCGGCGCCTTCCCCGTCCCCGAGGAGACCCCGGTGCTGGCCGAGGGGCCCTTCGACGGGCGTCCGGCGGGGGACCCCCTCGACCCCGCGGCGTTCGTCCCGGCCCCGGGGACGGGCCTCCTCGCCCTCCTCGCGCCCGGTCCGGTGCCGGAGCGGGTGCGGGTCCTCGAGGACGGGGAGGCGCGGACCTGCCTGCGGATCGAGCGGGCCTTCCTGGAGGGGGCGGGGGAGCCCGGGGAGGGGGCCTCCCTCGGCGTCCTCGCCCGGAAGAAGGTCTCCATCCTCTTCGGGGTGCGGGCGGTCCTCTTCCGGCCGGGGGCCCCGCCCCGGGACCTCGCCGCCGACATCCCGCTGGAGAACGCGGCCGCCTTCGCCCGGGGGTTCGGCCGCCACCTCGGGACCTAACGAACCGCGAATTTTACCCTTGACTTCGTCCTCCGTTCGCCTAACATCGTGCGAACATGACGCGCGCGGCCCCTTCGGAGGACGAAGCCATGACCCAGATCGGCTCCCTGCTTCCCGTGATGCGCGAGGACGCCCCCGTCCTCGCCGCCATCCTCGCCGTCCTCGTCCTCGGCCTGATGCTGTAGGAAGTCGGCGCCCGCCCCTGCCGATAACAGACATGGCCGGATTCCGGCCGGAGGCCCAAGACCATGATGGGATACACGAAGAAGCAGCGGGATCTCCTCGAGTTCGTCGCGCGCTACCAGCGCGAGAACGGCGTCTCCCCGACCCTGCAGGAGATCGGCGAGGAGTTCGGCATCAGCCGGGTGACCGCCTTCCAGCACGTCAACGCGCTCGAGAAGCGCGGCGCCGTCACCCACCGGGCCCGCGAGGCCCGCTCGCTCGAGATCCTCGACCCCTCCTACAAGCCCGTGCAGTTCCTCGGCACCCTCGCCGCGGGCGGCCCCATCGAGGCCGTCGAGAACGCCGAGCACCTCGACCTCCACGACTTCTTCCCGACGAAGGGGGACTACTTCGTCCTGAAGGTGCAGGGGGACTCGATGATCGAGGACCACATCCAGGACGGGGACCTCGTGCTCGTCGAGCGCCGGACGGACGCCCGCGACGGGGACACCGTGGTGGCCATCCTCCCCGGCGACGGGGTGGAGGAGACGACCCTCAAGCGCTTCTACCGCGAGGGGGGCGGCATGGTGCGCCTGGAGCCCCGCAACTCCCGCCTCAAGCCGATCCGCAGCCGCGAGGTCGAGGTGCGCGGCGTCGTGCGGGGGGTGCTGCGGCGGTACTAGGGTACGGGGGAGTCGTTCCGCCGCTCCTCGGCGGGGGAGGATCTCCGGGTCCGCCGCGACGCCGCGGCGGCGGCC
>CAZWGT010000088.1:3969-12458 GCA_964633345.1 uncultured Planctomycetota bacterium | reverse complement strand
CCGCCTGGTCATCGAGGCCGACGCGCGCGGAAGGGTCTTCGTGGACGGGAGGGCGGTGACTCCCGGGGAGCTCCGGGAACTCCTCCGGGCCCGCGCCGACGCCGCGCGCGAGGAGGAGCTCCCCCATATTGCGAAGGTCTCCATCGTCCTGCGCGTGGACCGCGACATTCCCTGGCTCGGGGCCAGTTGGCTGATGCGGACCTGCGTCGATCCCCGCGTCCGCGCCGTCCGCGTGTTCTTCGCGGCCCTGCCGGAGGCCGGCGGAGAGGAGGGAGCCATCGCCACGTTCCTCCCCGGTCCCGATCACTGGGATTGCCTGGGGCCGAAGCCGGTCGGCGTTCCGCTCTCGATCCTCGCCGGAGAATCGGGCGGAGTGCCGTCCCGCGGGGCCCTGTACCGGGACCTGAGAACGGCGGTCGATCGGGCCGAAGGACGGGAGGAAGGGCCCGTGCAGGTGGCTCTCGACGCCTCTCCGGAAGTCCCGACGGGGCGGTTGCTCGAAGCCGTCGACCTCTCCCTCCGGGCCGGCATCCGCTCCTTCGTCTTCCGCGGGGGGCGGCTCCAGGGTGAGGAGGTGTCCTTGGAGGCGGCCATTGCGGCCCTCCCGGCCGGAGGCGGGGGTCTCTCGGTCCAAGTCGGAGGGGTGCCGGTGGAGGGCGCCCCGGACCCGGGCGAGCCGCTCGAGCCCGTGAAGAGGGCTATCGGCGGATTCGCGGGACAGGCCATGGCGCCACCCTCCGCGCGGATCGATGAAATCGTCGATCGACCCGCATCCCATAACGTCTCGCTGGTCGACATCGGCCCCCATGTTGCAGGCCTGTTCCGGGGACGTCGGGAGGGACCGCCGGAGCCCGCGAAGGACGGGGCCGTCCTGTCGGGGCTTGACTGGCTGGCCCGCCACCGGTCCGCCATCGGCGGATGGGACTGCGACGGATTCGAGACGATGTGCCAGGGGGACCGGTGCGGCGGCGCCGGCGCGCTCCCCTACGACGTCGGTGTATCAGGACTTGCGACTCTCGCCTTCCTCGCGGCCGGCGAGACGCACAAGACCCCGCGCTTCGGGACCGTCGTTCGCGGCGGGCTCAAGTACCTCAAGGGAGTCCAGGACGCCGAGGGCTGCTTCGGACCGAGGGTCCAGGGCGGCCTGCCCGACTGCGTCATGGACTTCGACCGGATGAAGCGGGCCGACGCGACCAACAAGTTCACCTACGGCCACGCCATCGCCGCCCTCGCCATGGCGGAGGCCTATGGCATGACGCAGTCCCCGCTCTTCAAGGCGAGCGCCCAGAACGGAGTGAACTTCATCCAGCAGTGCCGGAACCCCTACCTCGCGTGGCGGTACGGGGACCGGCCGATGGACAACGACACGTCGGTGACGGGGTGGATGGTGCTGGCGCTGCGGGTGGCGAAGGAGGCGGGGCTCGACGTGGCCCCGGCGGCCTTCGAAGGAGCCCTGGGCTGGACAGGGTGACGATCGCGGAGACCGGCCGCACGGGATACACCACCCCCGACAACGGGCCGAACCGCCCCCAGGACCTCAGGGACCGTTTCCCGGCCGACCTGTCGGAGTGCCTGACCGCCGAGGCGATCCTGGCGCGGATCCTCTGCGGGACGAAGGCGGATGACGTTTTCGTCCTCAAGGGTGCCGACCTCTGCGGGATGTCCCCGCCGCGGTGGGACGAGGGCGGGGAGGCCGTCGACTTCTGCTACTGGCACTTCGGGTCGCTGGCGATGTTCCAGTTGGGCGGGGAGCGCTGGACCGCGTGGAACGGCGCGGTCGAGGCGGCGCTCCTCGGCCGGCAGCGCAGGGACGCGGACGACGACCGCCGCGGCTCCTGGGACCCGGCGGACCCCTGGGGGGCCGACGGCGGCCGCGTCTACGCGACCGCCATCAACCTGTTGACCCTCGAAACTGCCCGGCGCTATGGGAAGTTCGGGCCGGCGAGGTAGAGGACCCCGCCGGCCCGGTCGAGTCCTGTAAAAACGGGTCGGGTACCGTATTACTCCGCCGTGATGAAGATCTCGTCGAGGCCGATCTCGGCGCCGCTCGTCAGGCCGCTGGCTCCCATGCCGAGGACGAGGGCGTCCTCGCCCTGCGCCATGACGGCCGTGCCCACGGAGGAGAGGGTGAAGTCCGGCGCGCCCCTTCCCGGGCCCGCCTTCACGACGAAGTTCGTCCCGTCGTACTCCACGAGGACCGTCGCGATCATCGTGTCGGAGAAGTAGAGGTTCCCCTGGGCGCCGAGGTGGGACTGGACGAAGACCTGCACGCCCCCCTCGACCCGCCGCCCGCAGACGGCGACGAACTGCAGCGGGCTGCTCCCCACGACGTCGAACTCGATGCAGGCGCTGCCCGTGTCCCCGGTCATGTCGGGGTCGAAGGCGCCGACCTCGAAGCGGGTCTCGAAGGGCCCGAAGAGCTGGCGGTCGAAGGACTTGAAGGTGTAGCCGGGGTCCGAGGAGGTCCCCTCGAAGCCGTAGTAGAAGTTGTCCGGCGGGTTGGAGACGGCGGCCACGCTCAGGCCGGGATACCACCGCGGCTTCTTCTCCTTGCGGGCCCGGCCGCGGCCCCGGAGGGCGTCCCCGCGGCCCTTCTCCACGTCGTCCTTCGAGAGCGTCGCGTCCTTCTTGTTCCCCGTGAGGTCGGCGTCGCGGGGGACGGTCTGCGACGAGACGTTGTTGGCGGCGATGGCGGCGTCGTCCTTCGGCGTCGTGCGGATCCCCATCAGGAAGAGCTGGGAGCGGCCCTTGAACGTCTCGGCCCGGGCGAGGTCGTGGACGACCATGTTGGCGGCCTTGTTCTTCTCGATCTTGGTGCGGGCCAGGACGTCCGACATCGTCGCCTTCTCGAGGTTCTTGATCGCCTCGGCCTCGACGGTGGACTCCTGGTAGGGGCCGCCCGCCTCGACGGCCGTCTTCAGGGCCGCGATCCCCGCGAGGGCCGCCTCGATCTTCGCCTTGACGGCCATGGCGGTCTCGGCGGGAAGGGGGGCGTTCTGGTCCTGGGCCTGCGCCAGCGCCAGGGCCTGCTGCTCGAGGGCGCGGACCTGCTCGATGGCGGTGATCTGGACCTGCTCGTTCTGCCCGTTGACGTTCCCCGGCGGCCCGCCGACGGCGGGCGCGACGACCCCCGCGGCGGCCAGGATGGCGAGACCCGCGAATCTGCGCATGGCGTCCTCCTCACGGGGGAACCCCATCCCCCCGAGGGAGGCAGAACGGCTTTCCCGCGGACGGCGGACAGGACCGCGCTACCTTCCCCTCCATGGCCGACGAGATCCCCCCCCGCTACGACCCGAAGGAGGTCGAGGCCCGCCTGTACGCCCGCTGGGAGGCGCGCGGGGACTTCACGGCCGACGCCGACGCGGTGATCTCGAAGCGGCGCAAGCCCTTCGTCGTCATGATCCCGCCCCCCAACGTCACGGGGGCCCTCCACCTCGGCCACGCGCTGAACAACACGCTCCAGGACCTCCTCTGCCGCTGGCACCGCATGCGGGGGGAGGAGGTGCTCTGGCTCCCGGGCATCGACCACGCCGGCATCGCCACGCAGGCGGTCGTGGAGAAGAAGCTCTACGAGGAGCGGAAGGTCCGCCGCATCGACATGGGGCGCGAGGCGTTCCTGAAGGAGGTCTGGGCCTGGAAGGAGCAGTACGGCGGGACGATCCTCTCCCAGCTCCGCAGCCTCGGCTGCTCCTGCGACTGGACGCGCACGAAGTTCACGATGGACCCCGACCTCTCCCGCGCCGTGCGCCTGGCCTTCGTGGACCTCTTCGAGAAGGGCCTCGTCTACCGCGGCGCCCGGATCGTCAACTGGGACTGCGCCCTCGAGACCGCGGTCAGCGACGACGAGATCGAGCACGAGGACCGCAAGGGGAAGCTCTGGCACATCCGCTACCCCCGCTGTGACGGGAAGGGATCCGTCGTCGTCGCCACGACGCGCCCCGAGACGATGCTGGGCGACACCGCCGTGGCGGTCCACCCCTCGGACGCGCGCTACGCCGACCTCGTCGGGAGGAAGGTCCGCCTCCCCCTGATGGACCGCGAGATCCCCGTCGTCGCCGACGACTCGGTGGACCCCGCCTTCGGCACCGGCGCGGTGAAGGTCACCCCGGGCCACGACCCCGAGGACTACGAGCGGGGGAGGCGCCACTCCCTCCCGATCGTCGTCGTCCTCGACGGGAAGGGGCGCGTCACGGCCGAGGGGGGCGCCTACAAGGGGCTCTCCCGCGAGCAGGCGCGGGACCGGATCGTGAAGGACCTCGACGCGGCGGGGCTCCTCGAGAAGGTCGAGGACCACGCCCTGCGCGTGGCGATCTCCGATCGATCGAAGACCGTCATCGAGCCCGTCGTCTCCGAGCAGTGGTTCGTGCGGATGGAGCCGCTAGCCGGCCCCGCCATCGCCGCGGTGAAGGACGGGACGCTGAAGTTCCGCCCCGAGCGATGGACGAAGGTCTACCTCGACTGGCTGGAGAACGTGCGCGACTGGTGCATCAGCCGCCAGCTCTGGTGGGGGCACCGGATTCCCGTGTGGTACGACGAGGACGGCGCCACCGTGGCCCTCCTCGAGGATCCGGCCCCGGGCGCGAAGCACCCGAAGACCGGCAAGCCGCTCGTCCGGCAGGACGAGGACGTGCTCGACACGTGGGCGTCGTCGTGGCTCTGGCCGATGTCCACGCTCGGGTGGCCGGGGAAGACGAAGGACATGGAGGCGTTCTACCCGACCTCCTTCCTCTCGACGGCGCGGGAGATCATCTACCTCTGGGTCGCGCGCATGGTGATGGCCGGGTACCACTTCGAGGGGCGCTGCCCGTTCGAGACCGTGTACATCCACGCGACGATCCTCGACGGGAAGGGCCGGCGCATGTCGAAGTCCGCGGGCAACGGCATCGACCCCGTGGACATGATCGCGAAGTACGGGGCCGACGCGGTCCGCTTCACGCTCGTGGACCTCACGACCGAGGGGCAGGACGTCCGCCTCGCCGAGAACCGGTTCGAGAGCGGCCGCAACTTCGTGAGCAAGATCTGGAACGCGGGAAGGTTCGTCGCGGCCTACCCTGCCTCGAAGGACTTCGTGGTTCCGGATCCGCGGCCGGAGGACGAGTGGATCCTCGCCCGGCTGCGCGAGACGATCGAAGCGGTGGATTCCGCCTTGGCCGACTACCGCTTCCACGACTACGCGCGGACCCTGTACACATTCCTCTGGAACGACTTCTGCGACTGGTACCTGGAGATCGTGAAGCCGCGACTCCTAGATCCCTCCGACGGGATCGCGCGGGACACGCTGCACCAGGTCTTCCGCACCGCGCTCCAGCTCCTGCACCCGGCATGCCCGTTCATCACCGAGGAGCTCACGATCCGGCTGTACGGGCGCGCGAGCTTCGCGGGGCCCCTGGACAAGTCCCTCTGGCCCGGGGCGGACGACATCTGCGCCTCCAAGGAAGCCGGGAGGGAGGTCGAACTCCTCCAGGCCGTCGTCTTCGCGGTGCGCAACCTCCGCGCCGAGTACCGCGTCTCCGAGGCGGACGAAGTCGAAGTCCGCGTGAAGGCCCCGGAGGCCGCCGTCTCCTCGCTCCGGCGGCAGAGCGCGGGGATCCGGCGCCTCGGCAAGATCTCCGCCTTCGAGACGGGGACGGGCACGGAGCGCCCGCCGATGTCCGCCGTCGCCCATCTCCCCGGGGACATCGAGATCTACGTGCCCCTCGCGGGCCACATCGACATCGGCGCCGAGAAGGCCCGCCTCGAGAAGGAGATCGAGAAGGCCGCGTCCTCCCTGGACGCCGTGGACCGCAAGCTCGGCAACGCCGACTTCGCCTCCCGCGCGAAGCCGGAGGTGGTGGAGGCGGAGCGGGCGCGCCGGGAGGACCTCGCCGCGCTCCTCGGGCGGCTGAGGGAGAGCCTCGCCTCGCTGGCGTGACTTCCGTCCTTCGTCCTTGGGCCGTCCTCCCCGTCCCGGCGTACACTCTCCGGCCATGAGCGCGACGACCGAATCGACCGCCCCGCACTCCGCCGACCGCCGGGCCTTCCTGATCCGCAAGCTCCACTCCCTCTCCGGCCTGGTCCCCGTCGGCGCCTTCATGTGCTTCCACCTGTTCGAGAACAACTCCGCGTGGGGGCCCGACGGGCCGAAGCAGTTCGGGGAGACCGTGGACAAGATCGCGCACCTGCCGTTCCTCCTCCCGATGGAGATCTTCGGCATCTGGCTCCCCATCCTCTTCCACGCGATCTTCGGGTTCGTGATCATCCTGGAGGGGAGGCCCAACGCGGTCCACTGGCCCTACGGCCGCAACTGGCTCTACGTCATGCAGCGGGTCACCGGGGTCCTCGCCTTCCTCTTCATCGTCTACCACTTCTGGAACTTCCGGTGGCGCAAGGAGGAGTTCGCCGCGGCCCCCTTCGACGACGTGGCCGCCACCCTCGCCCACCCGGTCAACCTGTGGGTGTACATCGTCGGCATCGCCGCCTGCGTCTTCCACCTCGCCAACGGCCTCTCGGGGTTCCTCTTCTCCTGGGGGTTCACGGTGGGGGAGCGATCCAAGCGGCTGGCGGGGTTCGCGTGCGCCGGGCTCGGTGTCGGCGTGTTCGTGCTGGGGATGCGGGCGCTGTTCGCATTCGTGAGGTAGCCGGGCCGGATCCGGGAGGGCGTCACCGTGGCACGCGCGCCGCAGATCGTCATCGTCGGGGGAGGGCTCGCCGGCCTCATGGCCGCCATCAAGGCGGCGGAGGCGGGGGCCGACGTGAAGCTCTTCTCCTCCGTCCCCTGCAAGAGGAGCCACTCCGTCTGCGCCCAGGGCGGCATCAACGCCGCCGTCAACACCAAGGGCGAGGGGGATTCCCCCGAGATCCACTTCGACGACACCATCTACGGCGGGGACTTCCTGGCCCGCCAGGACCTCCCGCGGCGCATGTGCTTCGCCGCGCCGGGGATCATCTACCTCCTCGACCGCATGGGGGTCCGCTTCAGCCGGACGCCCGAGGGCCTCATCGACTTCCGCCGCTTCGGCGGGACCAAGCACCACCGCACCGCCTTCGCCGGCGCCACGACGGGGCAGCAGCTCATCTACGCCCTCGACGAGCAGGTGCGCCGCTGGGAGGCCGCGGGCCGCGTGACCCGGTTCGAGAACTGGGAGTTCCTCTCCGCCGTCCTCGACGGCGCCGGGGCCTGCCGCGGCATCGTCGCCATGCCCGCGACGACTCTCAAGCCCGAGGCCTTCCGCGCCGACGCGGTCATCATGGCCACGGGCGGGATCGGGGCGATCTTCGGCCGCTCGACGAACTCCATCAACTGCACCGGCTCCGCCCTCGGCGCCGTCTACCGCCAGGGGGTGATCTACGCCAACCCCGAGTTCATCCAGGTCCACCCGACGGCGGTGCCCGGGGAGGACAAGGACCGGCTCATCTCCGAGTCCGTCCGCGGCGAGGGGGGCCGCGTCTGGGTCCCCAGGGACGGGAAGCCCTGGTACTTCCTCGAGGAGAAGTTCCCCAAGTACGGGAACCTCGTCCCGAGGGACATCGCCACGCGGGAGATCTTCCGCGTGGTCCACGACCTCGGCCTCGGCGTGGACGGGAAGCCCCAGGTCTACCTCGACGTCTCCCACCTCGACGCCGAGACGACCCGGCGCAAGCTGGGCGGCGTGCTCGAGATCTACGAGAAGTTCGTGGGCGACGACCCGACGAGGATCCCCATGCGCGTCTTCCCCTCGGTGCACTACACGATGGGCGGCATGTGGACCGACGACGAGAACGAGATGACCAACGTGCCGGGGCTGTTCTCCTCGGGGGAGGCGAACTACCAGTACCACGGCGCCAACAGGCTCGGCGCCAACTCCCTCGTCTCCTGCATCTTCGGCGGCATGGTGAGCGGCCCCGCGGCGGTGAAGTACGCCCGCGGCCTGGCCACCGGGGCCGAGGCCCTCGACGGCTCCCTGTTCGAGGCGGCGCGGGCGCGGGAGGAGGAGGAGAACCGCCGCTGCATCGCGCGGGGGGGCGGGGAGAACCTCTACGGCCTGCACGAGGAGCTCGGCCGGACCATGTCGAAGAACTGCACCGTGGTCCGCGTCAACAAGGGGATCCAGGAGGCGGAGAAGGCCGTCGCCGACCTCCAGCAGAGGCTCCCGAAGGCCCCGGTCCCCGACCGCTCGGAGTTCGGCAACCAGTCCCTGGTGTTCGCCCGCCAGATGGAGAACATGCTCCACGTCGCCCGGGCCGTCTGCCGCGGCGCCCTCCTCCGGGACGAGTCCCGGGGCGCCCACTACCAGCCCGACTTCCCCGAACGCGACGACGCCCGCTTCATGAAGACGACGCTCGCGAAGTGGACGCCCGCCGGCCCCGAGATCTCCTACGAGCCGGTGGAGCCGAAATACGTCAAGCCGCGGCCGCGCAAATACGATTGACGACGCCGATGCCCATGCCCCCGTAGGGGCGACCCTCCGGGTCGCCCGGCCGTTGAAGGCAAGGACCGAAATGCCCGAGAAGACCGTCACCCTCCGCATCGA
>CAZWGT010000088.1:0-3947 GCA_964633345.1 uncultured Planctomycetota bacterium | reverse complement strand
GGCGCTCCCCGCTGGGAGGAGTTCGAGGTCCCGTTCCAGCCCGCCATGAACGTGATCGCGGCCCTGCAGGCGGCGCGGAGGAACCCCGTCACCCGGGACGGGAAGCGCGTGGACCCGGTGACCTGGGAGTCCAACTGCCTCGAGGAGGTGTGCGGCGCCTGCACGATGGTCATCAACGGCCGCGTGCGGCAGGCCTGCTCCGCCCTCGTGGAGAAGCTGGACCAGCCGATCGAGATCCGGCCGATGACGAAGTTCCCCGTGGTGCGGGACCTCGTCGTGGACCGCTCCCGCATGTTCGAGAACCTGAAGAAGGTGAAGGCCTGGATCCCCATCGACGGCACCTACGACATCGGTCCCGGCCCGCGGACGAGCGACGAGGAGGCGCAGGCGGGCTACATCCTCTCGCGCTGCATGTCCTGCGGCTGCTGCCTGGAGGCCTGCCCCCAGGTCAACGACCGCAGCGACTTCATGGGGCCCGCGGTGATGAGCCAGGTCGTCCTCTTCAACTCCCACCCCACGGGCGCGATGAACCGCGCCGAGCGCCTCGACGCCGTCATGGGGCCCGGGGGGATCGCGGACTGCGGCAAGGCCCAGAACTGCGTGAAGGCCTGCCCGAAGGACATCCCCCTCACCGAGTCCCTCGTCAAGCTCGCCCGGGAGACCACCCTCTTCTCTCTGCGCGAACTGCTGGGGAAGTAGGATCGCGGCGTGTTCCGGCGCTGGATCCTCCCCGTCCTCCTCATCCTGGCCGCGGGCGTGCTCGGGGCCTGGCTGGTCACCCGGCGCGCCGCAGGCCCCCTCGCGCCCTCCCCGAGGAAGGGCGGGACCGGTCCGGCCCCCGGGAGCGTCCCGAGGCCCCCCGAGCGGGAGCCCCCGTTCGTCGTCCTGTTCGGCGGCGAGCTCGGGGGGCGGCTCTGGATCCCCCCCTGCTCCCAGTTCCGCCAGGGGGGCATCTCCCGCGTCGGCCCCCTCCTCCGGGAGATGACGGAGCGCTCCCACGCCTCCATCCTGCTCGACGCGGGGGACATGGCCTGCGCCCCGGGGGAGGCCGGGGCGGCGGAGCTGTTCGCGGGCCTGGCCAGCTTCTCCGACAACGGTCTGGCGGTGGGGGCGGTGGGGGAGGCGGACCTCATGGTCGGCCTCGATCGGTGGCGCGCGGTGAAGAACGAGGCCGCTCCCACGGCGGCCATCCTCTGCGCGAACCTGCGCGACGAGAAGGACGCCCCCCTCGTGCCCGCCGTCGCCCACCTGGCGGTGGGGAAGAAGAGGATCCTCGTCGCGGCCGTCCTCTCCGCCTCCTTCGAGAAGGACCTCCGGGAGGCGGGCGTGCCGGTGCGGATCCTCGATCCGGTCCCGGCCCTGCGCGAGTCCCTCAAGGCCGCCGGGAAGGCCGACCTCGTGATCCTCCTCTCCCACGCCCCCGTCGAGGAATCCCGGGCGATCCTCCGGGCCGTCCCCGAGCTGGACGTCGTGATCACCGCCCACGCGGGCTGGAAGGCCTGGAAGGAGCCGGAGATCGTGGACGGCCGCGTGCTCCTGGCCGGGGGCACGGGGTGGCAGTTCGCCAGCGGCATCGCCATGAAGGACATGGGCGAGGGGCGCAAGCCCGAGCTCGGGGACTCCTTCAGCCGGGCGGTGCGCTGGAGCACCGAGCAGAACCCGGCCCTGAAGTTCCACGCCGACCAGGCCCTGGCGAAGCTCCGGGAGAAGGGGCTCCTCGAGAGGGTGCTCCGGGAGACCGCCGCGGCGCGGCCCGCCGGGGACCCCGCCTACGCGGGCCCGGAGTCCTGCGCCTCCTGCCACGCGGCCGCCCACGGGTCCTGGAAGGGAGGGGGCCACGCCCGCTCCATGAGGACCCTCCGGGAGCGGGGGTTCGACGTCGCCTGGAACTGCCTCTCCTGCCACGCCACCGCGCCGGGGCGGCCGGGCGGCCACCTGGCCCCCGGGGACGCGCAGGCGGCGGTGACCTGCGAGGCCTGCCACGGGCCGGGGGCGGCCCACGTCGCCGCCGACGGGCGCGTCCCCATGGAGAGCGCGAAGGACTCCTGCGTGCGCTGCCACACCGCCGAGATGACGCCCGCCTTCCGGTACGAGGAGGCCTGGCCGGCCATCGTCCACGGACGCTAGGGGGATTCCGGCCGGGCGGGCTCCCCGGCGGCCAGGGCGAGGACGGAGGCGCCCGCGGCGCGGAGCGCGAGGTAGAGAAGGACCAGCGGCCCCGCCAGCAGCAGCAGGGGAAGCCCCGCGATCACGAGCCAGCCGACGGCCACCGACCCGCCGTCCACCTCCCCGGGCGCCGGGTCCCGGCCGCGCAGGCGGGCGCCGAGGCCCCTCGCCTCCGCGACCAGCCCGAGGAAGGCGAGCACCGCGGCCGCCGCGAGGGCGAGGACCGCCGGGATCCCGAAGGCGCGGGACGTCCCGGCCGCGGCCGCCAGGAGCAGCACCGCCACCGCCGCGAGGAGGCCGACGAGGAAGGAGCGCCCGGGGAGGTCCCGGGACGCCCGCAGGATCCCCGCGAGGCGGGGGCCGACGCGGGCCGCCGCGAGCAGCGCCATCGGGAGCGCCGCGAGGAGGCCCCCCGCGAGGCCGATCGAGAGCGCGAAGAGCTCCTGCCCCCCGCCCTCCGACGCGAGGACCGGGGCCGTCACGGCCGCCGCGCGGCCCAGCCCGCGGCGGCCGCGGCGAGGACGGAGCCCGCCGCCGCCGCCCACGCCGGGAGGAGGGCGCCGATGCCGGAGAACCCCGCCAGGACCTCCGGGATCGGCGGCGCGGGGAGGGACGGCACCATCGTCGCGACCGTGGAGGCCGCCGCCTCGACGGGGAGCACCGCCATGGCGAGGGCCACGACGGCCGCGGTGCCCCCGGCCGCCACGACGGCGCGGAGGACCCGGACGCGCAGGGGGGCGGGCGGGGAGCCGGGGGCTCCGCCCGGGGCGCGATCGAGGGCCGCGATCACGCCGTCGGAGAACGAGGGGCCGAGCTCCGCGCCCTCCATCCCGCGGAGGGCCCCGTCCACGGCCGCCAGCGCGGCGGCCTCGGAGCGGCAGGCCGCGCAACCGCGGAGGTGGGCGGCGAGGGCCGCCTCCTCGGCCGGATCGAGGGCGCGGTCGAGCCCCTCGTCGAGGAGCGCCCGGGCCTCCTCGCACGGCAGCGGGCGGCCCGTCACGGCTCCCTCCCCCCGCCGACGGAGCGGAGCGCGCCGCGCAGCGCCTCGCGGGCGCGGAAGAGCCGGGTCTTGACGGTGTTCTCGGGGAGGCCGAGCGCCTCGGCGACCTCGGCGACGGAGAGGTCCTCCGTGTAGCGCAGCGCCACGACCGCCCTCCAGCCCGGGGGCAGGAGCGCCAGCCGCGCGCGGACGACGGCCGCCGCCTCGGCCGACTCGGCCTCCCGGGCCGGGTCCTGTGAGCGGGGGTCGGCGGGGAGGAACCCCCCGTCGGCGGCCGCGTCGAGGCTGGCCGGGCGGTCGGGGCGGGAGCGGAGGCGGTTGAGGATCACGTTGGTCATCACCCGCCGCATCCACGGCGCGAAGGGGCGGGCGGGGTCGTAGCGGCGCAGCACCGTGTAGAGGTGGAGGAAGACCTCCTGGGCGAGGTCCTCGGCCTCGGCGGCGGAGCCGGTCATCCGGTAGCCGAAGGCGGCCACCCGGCCCTTCCAGACGTCCACGATGGCGCGGAAGGCGGCGCCGTCGCCGGCCGCCGCCCTGGCCACCGTCTCCGGTTCCGGGCCCAGGCGTTCCTTCACGAGCATGGTTGTAACACCCGGTACACCGGCCGGGCCACGGAGGTTCCCGGGTCCGAGGGGCAACGGCGGTACCGGACCCGGCCCGCTCCCGCCGCGCAGCGCGGCGGCGTCCATGCGGGCGGCGGGGGCCCCCGCGGCGGCGCCACCCCCCGGGTGGCGATCCGCCCGATCGGTTCTCCGCCTCGGGCGCCGTCCCGGCACCCTTT
>CAZWGT010000087.1:0-12513 GCA_964633345.1 uncultured Planctomycetota bacterium | reverse complement strand
GCGGATACCATGCGCCCCATGCGCCTGCCCCTCGTCGCCATCGTGGGCCGCCCGAACGTCGGCAAGTCCACGCTCTTCAACGTGCTTCTCGGGGAGCGGGTCTCCATCGTGGACCCCACGGCCGGGACCACGCGCGACCGGATCGCGGCCGTCCTCAAGCACGAGGGGAGGGCCGTCGAGCTCGTGGACACCGGGGGCCTCGGCCTGGTGGACGAGAGCCGGCTCGAGGAGCACATCAACGCGCAGATCGATCTCGCCATCGCCGAGGCGGACGTCGTCGTCTTCGTGCTCGACGTCCGCGACGGCGTCACCCCCCTCGACCGCAGGGTGTCGGGGCGCCTGCGCAAGCTCGACCGGCCCATCATCGTCGTCGCCAACAAGGCCGACGCCCTGGCCCTGGAGCACGACGCCGCGGAGTTCTACGTCCTCGGCCTCGGCGAGCCGGTCCCCGTCTCCGCCCGCGACCGCATCAACACCCGCGAGATCCGCGACCGGATCTTCGCCGCGCTCCCCGACGCCCCCGGCGTCACCGAGGACGGCGTCCCCCGCATCGCCATCGTGGGGCGGCGGAACGCCGGCAAGTCCACCCTCCTCAACACGCTCGCGGGCACCGGCCGCGTCATCACCTCCGACATCCCCGGAACCACGCGGGACGCCGTGGACGTCCGCATCCACCACGGGGGCCGGGAGTACGTCTTCATCGACACCGCGGGGATCGTGAAGAAGACGAAGGTCAACGAGTCCATCGAGTTCTACGCCCAGGTCCGCACCGTCGAGGCCATCGAGCGCTGCGACGCGGCGCTGTTCATCCTCGACATCACCGAGGACGTCGAGCAGACCGACAAGAAGACCGCCTCCCTCATCGCCGACGCGAAGAAGCCCGCCGTCATCGTCGGGAACAAGTGGGACCTCTCCCGCTCCGACCCGGAGACCTTCGCCGCGTACTTCCGAAAGCTCCTCCCCGGCCTTGGCTACGCCCCCGTCTCCCTCGTGTCGGCGCTGAACGGGACCAACGCGTGGGAGACCGTGCGCCTGGCCGAGGAGCTGATCCAGCAGGCCGCGGGCCGCGTGACGACCTCCGACGTCAACCGCGTCTTCCAGCGGGCGCTCGAGGAGCGGACGCCGAAGGTCGTGCGCACCAAGGTCCCCCGGGTCTACTACGCCACCCAGGTGGGGGCCAACCCGCCGACCTTCGTCGCCTTCGTGAACGACCCGAACCTCTTCCCCGCGAACTACCGCCGCTTCCTCGAGAACCGGCTGCGCCTGGAACTTCCCTTCCCCGAGGTCCCCATCCGCATCGCCTTCCGCGAGCGGACCCGGCGGGCCCCCCAGGGGACCTACCGCGGAGCCAAGGACTGAGCCATGAAGAGAGCCCTCGCCGTCCTGCTGGCCGCCGCCGCCGCGGCCCCCCTCGGCGCCTGCCGGAGGGACCTTCCCGGCGCGACCGTCGTCTACGGACGCGGGGAGGACGCCGAGTCCCTCGATCCCCAGGCCATCAACGACGGGGAATCGGCCAAGGTCTGCAACAACCTGTTCGAGGGTCTCGTCACCTTCGGGCCGGGGACCTGCGACATCGTCCCCTCGCTCGCGGAGTCCTGGACCACCTCTCCGGACGGGCTCGAGTGGACCTTCCGCCTCCGTCGGGGGGTGCTCTTCCACGACGGGACCCCGTTCGACGCCGAGGCGGTCGCCTTTTCGATGGCACGGCTCCTCGACAAGGAGAACCCCCTCCGGCCCGACGACAAGGTCCCCAACGCCGAGTTCTTCCGCGGAGTCATCGCCTCCGTCACCCCCAAGGACACGACGACCGTCGTGTTCCGTCTCTCACGGCCCTACTCCCCCTTCCTCGCGAACATGGCGATGTTCTCCGCGAGCATGGTCTCGCCGAAGGCGGTGAAGGAGAAGGGGGCGCGGGCGTTCGGCAAGAGCCCCGTGGGAACCGGGCCCTTCCGCTTCGAATCCTGGTCCCAGGGCGAGAAGAAGATCGTCCTCGTCCGCAACGAGAAGTCCTGGCTGGGGCCTTCGGCCGTCGGAAAGGTCATCTTCAAGACCATCCCCGACAACAACGCGCGCCTCACGGCGCTGCGCTCCGGGGACATCAACTGGATGGACGGCGTGCCCTGCGAGGAGATCTCCGCGTGCCGGGGAGACGCGAAACTCAAGGTGTGGTCCGCTCCGGGGTTCAACGTGGGCTACCTCGCGATCAACACCGAGCGGAAGCCCTTCGACGACGTCCGCGTGCGGCGCGCGGTCTCCCTGGCCATCGACCGAAGGCGCCTCGTGGACGCCCTCTACTACGGGTCGGCCGTCCCAGCGGTCCACCCGCTTCCCCCCGGGTCCGTCGGATACGACGAGTCCGTGAAGGTCCCCGCGGCGGACCCGGCGAAGGCGAAGGCCCTCCTCGCCGAAGCGGGTTTCCCGGACGGCTTCGACACCGACCTCTACGCCATGCCCAACCCCCGGCCCTACTTCACCAATCCCCCCAAGATCGCGGAGGTCCTCAAGGCCGACCTCGCGGCCGTCGGCATCCGGGCGAAGATCGAGACCGCCGGCGACTTCAGCCTCTACCGGGAGGCCCTCTCCAACGGACGCCACTCCCTCGGTATGCTGGGATGGACCGGGGACAACGGGGACACCGACAACTTCCTCTTCACCTTCTTCGCCAAGGAGATGGCGGTGAAGGGGCCGGGCGCGAACAACGTCTCCTTCTGGGTGGACCCGAAGATGCAGGACCTCCTGCGGCGCGGGCAGGACGAGACCGACCCGGCGAAGCGGGCGGCGATCTACCGCGAGGCGCTGGCGCTGGTGGCCGACCAGGTCCCCATGGTTCCCATCGCCCACGCCGAGTCGGTGATCGTGTCCCGGTCCGGCTTCGAGGGCTTCCACGTCCAACCCACGGGCGACGTCAACCTCCACGGCGTGAAGCCCCCGGCCGGGGAATAGGGGCGGCGCCTGGGGCGCTTCCTCCTCCGCCGGTTCGTCCTCCTCCTCCCCGTCTGGTTCGGGGTGGCGACGCTGGTCTTCCTCCTCGTCCGCCTCTCCGGGGACCCGGTGCTGGCCATGCTCGGGGACAAGGCGAGCCCCGCCCGGGTCGAGGAGTTCCGCCACCGCCTCGGCATGGACCGCTCCCTCCCGGCCCAGTACGCGGCCTACCTCGGGGACATCGCCACGGGGGACCTAGGCGAGTCCTTCCGCACCCACCGCCCCGTCGTGGACGACCTCGCCGACTACTTCCCCGCGACCCTGGAATTGACGATCGCGGCGACCCTGCTCGCGACCCTCCTCGGCATGGCCCTCGGAACGCTGGCGGCGCTCAAGCGCAACGGCTGGCTCGACGGCGCTTCCATGTTCACCGCGCTGGTGGGGGTGTCGGTCCCCGTCTTCTGGCTCGCGCTCCTGGCGCTCAAGGGGCTCGGCGAGCAGGCCCAGCTCTTCCCCGTGGGGGGGAGGCTCTCGGCCGCCACCTCCCTGGACCCGATCACGGGGCTCTTCACCCTCGACGCGCTGCTCCGCGGGAACCTCGACGCCTTCGCCGACGCCTGCGGCCACCTCGTGCTCCCGGCCTGCGTGCTCGCCACGGTGCCGGCCGCCATCGTCACCCGCATGACCCGCGCCGCCCTCATCGAGACCCTGGGGAAGGACTTCGTCCGCACCGCCCGGTCGAAGGGGCTGACGGAGCGCGCGGTGGTCGTCCGCCACGCGCTCCGCAACTCCCTCATCCCCATCGTGACCGTCATCGGCATGCACTTCGGGCTGCTCCTCGGCGGGGCGGTGCTGACCGAGACGGTCTTCGGGTGGCCGGGCCTGGGGAAGTACACGGTGGACTCCGTCCTCCGCCGCGACTTCCAGTCGGTGCAGGGCTCGCTGCTCCTCATGGCGTCGGTCTTCGTCCTCGTGAACCTCCTCGTGGACCTCGTCTACGCCTTCATCGACCCCCGCGTCCGCGAGGGGTTCGAGGAGGACCGGTGACGCGGGACCGCCGCCTGCGCGCCCTGCTCCGCAGCCCCGCCGCCGTGGCGGGGGCGGCGTTCCTCCTCCTGCTCGTGGGGGCGGCCCTGGGGGCCGGGGTCCTCTCGGGACACGACCCCCTCGCCCAGGACCTCGCCCGCCGCCTCGAGGGGCCCACGGGGGCCCACCTCCTCGGAACCGACGACCTCGGCCGCGACCTGCTCTCCCGCCTCCTCCACGGGGCGCGGTACTCCCTACTCATCGGGACCATCTCCGTCGGCATCGCCGTCCTCGTCGGCGTCCCCCTCGGCGCCGTGGCGGGGTACGCGGGGGGGAAGGTGGACGCCGTCGTCATGCGCGTGACCGACGTGATGCTCGCCTTCCCGAGCATCCTGCTGGCCATCGCCATCGTCGCGGCGCTCGGGGCCTCGCTCGCCAACCTCATGATCGCGGTGGGCGTGGTGGCCATCCCCAACTACGCCCGCCAGGTGCGGGCCTCGGTGCTCCAGGCCAAGGCCGAGGACTACGTGATGGCCAGCCGCGCGCTGGGCGCGGGGCCGCTGCGGATCCTCGCGCGGACGGTGATGCCCAACTGCATCGCGCCGCTGCTGGTCCTGGCGACGCTCGACTACGGCGCCGCGATCCTCGAGGCGGCGGCGCTGTCCTTCCTCGGCCTCGGGCCCGAGGTGGGGACCCCGGAGTGGGGGAAGATGCTCGCCGAGGCGCAGAACCTCTTCTCGCTGGCGCCGCGGGTCGTCATCGCCCCGGGGCTGTGCATCTCGGCGGCGGTGCTGGCGTTCAACCTGCTCGGGGACGGCCTCCGCGACGCGCTGGACCCGCGGGCGCGGTGACGGAACGCTGACGGGGCCGTGATAGGCTCCGGGGATGAAAGCCACCGCGATCCTCCTCCTCGGCGCTCTCCTCGCCGGGTGCATGACCGATTCCCCCGACGAGTACACGCCCAACGCCCGGGACATGCCGACCCCGGGCAAGGCGGACTGGTCGGTGAGCGAGGCCTTCCGCTGCGACGACTTCCCCGTCCTGTGGGAGGTGGCCAAGGGCCAGGCGTCGAAGAACCGATTCCGCGTGGACGACGACGCCACGACCTACAAGGACCGCCGCATCGTGACCGCCTGGAGGATCGAGATGGGGGTCATGAAGAACTCCGGGAAGAGGTGGCGGCGCTTCGTCGAGTTCGACGAGCAGAAGGGCACCAAGTCCATGTGGAAGGTCCGCGTGGCCACGGTCCAGCAGAGGAACGTGGACATCGACGATCCGCTCAACCCGATGAACGCGGAGTGGAAGAAGGACGGGGCGGACATGGACGACTCCGACCGCGTCGCCTTCATGATCGCCGCCCAGTTCAGCGACTTTGGCCCCTCGAAGGAGTTCGAAGCCAAGTAGGGGCGACCCTCCGGGTCGCCCGGCCGTTGGTAGGGGCGACCCCCCGGGGGCCCCGGGGGGTTGGGTGGGGCCCCCCCCCGGGGCCCCCCGGCGTTGGGTAGGGGCCACCCGCGGGTGCGCCCGGCCGTTCTCCCCGAAGCCCACCGCCGCCTGCTGGCCGCGTACGGCCCCCTCCGCTGGTGGCCCGCGGAGACCCCCCTCGAGGTCTGCGTCGGCGCCGTCCTCACGCAGAACACCGCGTGGGCCGGGGTCGAGAGGGCGCTGGCGAACCTCCGCGCCGCCGGGGTCCTCGGCGACGCGCGGGCCATGCTCGCCCTCCCGGAGGTGCGCCTCGCGGCGCTGATCCGCCCCTCGGGCTACTTCCGCCTCAAGGCCCGCCGGCTCCGGGCGCTGCTCTCGTGGATCGTGGAGAAGGGGGACGGGGACCCCGTCGCGGCGCTGGCCGGTGAGACGATGGAGGTGCGCGCCTCCCTCCTCGCGGTCCACGGCGTCGGGCGCGAGACCGCCGATTCGATCCTCCTCTACGCGGGGGGGCACCCGATCTTCGTCGTGGACGCCTACACCCGCCGCGTCCTCGGCCGCCACCGCTGGTTCGACCCGGAGGCCGGCTACGACGCGATCCGCGCCCTCTTCGAGGGGGCGCTTCCCCGGGACCCGTCGCTCTACAACCAGTTCCACGCCGAGATCGTCATGGTCGGAAAGGAGTTCTGCCGGCCGTCGCCGCGGTGCTCCGGCTGCCCGCTGGAGCCTATGCTCCCCCCGTCCGGCGCAGCCACCACGCGTGGAGGCGGAGGGAGGGGGCGAGGTCCACGGCCCGCGCGATCCGCCGGCCGGCGTCCTCCCCCTTCCCCTCGCGGAGGTCGAGCTTCGCGAGCTTGAGCAGGCGCGAGGCGAGCTGGCGGCGGGCCTTCGGGGCGACGGCGGGGGCCTCGCGCTCGAAGCGGGGGAGGTGGCGCTCGAGGACGATCACCCGCTCCTCGGCCAGCCGCCGGCGCAGCTTCACCGACTGGGCGGCGTGGAGCCGGTAGCGGGCCGAGGGGACCGGGTCCCGCAGCACCGGCCGCCCGGTCGCCAGGCGCAGCCACATGTCCCAGTCGTTCACGCACTTCAGCGCCGGGTCGTAGCCGCCGGCCCCGAGGAACGCCTCCCGCCGGAAGAGCGCCGTGGGGGTGCGGATGAAGTTCCCCCCGAGGAGCTCGTCGAGGACGTCGCCGGAGGGCGTGCGCCGCGGGGGGCGGGGGTCGGGGATCGGCCGGGAGTCCCCGTCCATGTACTCCACCGCCGCGTACAGCAGCGCCGCCCGCGGCTCGGCGTCGAGCATCGGCACCTGGCGCGCGAGCTTCCCCGGGAGCCACGCGTCGTCGGAATCGAGGAACGCGACGTACTCCCCCCGGGCGAGGCCCACCCCCGCGTTGATCGCCGCGCTCTGCCCGGCGTTCTCCTGGCGGTGGACGCGGATCCGATCCCCGTAGCCGCGGAGCACCTCCGGCGTGCGGTCCGTGGAGCCGTCGTCCACGACCACCACCTCGAGCCCCTCGAACCCCTGGGAGAGGGCGGAGTCCAGGGCCTCGGGGAGGAAGTCGGCGCGGTTGAAGACCGGGGTGACCACGCTGACGCGGACGAGGGTCAAACGTCGTACTCCGGGAACATCGCGAAGAGGAGCTTCTCGCGCCGCCGCACCTTCGCCTTCAGCTCCGGGGTGTAGAAGTCCTCCCAGGCGACCCCCCTGCCCCGCTTGGACTTCGCCGGGAGGATCCGCCCGAGGCAGAGGATGAAGGCGAGCTCCTCCTCGGTGTGGCCGAAGCCGCGCAGCGCGGCGTGGAGGTCGGCGTTGAGGTTCTCGGTGCGGAGGAACCTCACCGGGGCCATGTCCTTCTCCCATCCGCGGGAGGCGACGTAGGCGTCGTCGATGCGCGGGTACGTCGCGGCCGGGTCGCGGAAGAAGAACCTCACGAAGGCCTCGGTCAGCGGGCCCGGCTGCTGGTCCGGCGCGAGGCCGGGGGCCTTCATCTTGCGGAAGTGGAGGAGCCCCTCGACGAACTCCTCGAAGGGGACCTCGGGCCAGGCGGGGTGGCGCCGCTTCAGCTCCCGGAAGTCGATCCAGCGGGGCGGGTACGACTTCCACCACTCGAAGTGGTACATGGACACGAGCCGGTCGTAGGGGTTGCGCATCACCGAGAGGACGGGGCGGTCCCTCCACTTCGCGGGGATGTCCCGGACCGTCCCGTGCTTGTTCACCTCGGCCAGCACCGGCTCCCGGAGGCGGCGGAGGACCCGCGCGGGGAAGCTCCCGCCCTTCTCCCTCTTCACGACCCGCTTCAGGACGTCCGTGACGAACGTGCCTCCGGTCTTCGGCGGGTGGATGAAGACGAACTTCCGGGTGAGGATCATGCGTCCTCCTTGCCCGGTGAGGATACCCGCCGCGCCCGGAGCCTCCCCTTGAGGCGCGCCAGGGCGGCCCGCGCGCGGGCCCTCGGCCACACGCGCAGCGCCGCCGCCAGCTCCGCCTCGGCCTCCGCCGGCCGCCCCTCCCGGAACCTCCGGTCCGCGCGGCGGAGGCGCACCTCCGCCAGGGCCTTCGCGGCGACGGGGACGAACTGCGGCCCGTCGCGGCGCAGGCGCTCGAGGTTCCCCTCGAGGACCTCGACGAAGGCGTCGGCCAGGCGCGCCCGGTCGGCGATGAGCTGCCCCGGGTGGCGGCGCTGGAGGACGGAGGGGACGGGGTCGTAGATCACCTCGTGCCGCAGGCAGATCCGGAGCCACAGGTCGAGGTCCTCGTTCCAGCGGAAGCGCGGGTCGAAGCCTCCCGCCTCCTCGACCAGCGCCCTCCGCGCGATGACGGTGCTCGTCTCCATCACGTTGTGGCGCACGAGGACGGGGAGGATGCTGCCCGAGGGGGTCCCGCGCCGGGAGCGGCGCACGGGGCTGGGGTTGCCGTCGGCGTCCACGTAGTCGATGGCGGCGTAGAGGAGGCCGGCCCGGGGGTTCGCGTCGAGGAGCGGGATCTGGCGGGCGAGGCGCCCCGGCCGCCAGGCGTCGTCGGAATCGATGAACGCGACGTACTCCCCGCGGGCCATCGAGAGGGCCCGGTTGCGCGCGGCCGAGGGGCCGGCGTTCTCCTGGCGGACGTAGCGGATCCGGTCGAGCCAGGGGCGGACCGCCTCCTCCGTCCCGTCCGTGGAGCCGTCGTCCACCACGACGTGCTCGAGGCCCTCGAACCCCTGCGCGAGGACGGATTCGATGCAGGTCCGGAGGTACCGCGCCCGGTTCCACGCCGGGGTGATGGCCGTGACGCGGACGGGGGCCGTCACGACATGTCCGCCGGGTAGCCGCACTCGCGCTGGATCCCCGCGATCAGCGGGAGGATCCGCTCGATGGCCGGCCCGTTGCGCCTCCTCCACTTGTCCGGATCGGGGGGCGTGCGGGCGTTGATCACCGGCAGCCGGTCCTCCCGGGGGACCACGGCGGCCTCGTGGGGGAGGTGGAGCCAGTCGAGCACGCGGCCGAGGGTCGCGCGCGGGGAGCCGGTCAGCTCCTCGTAGGAGAGTTCGAGGACCGCCCCGTCGGCGCGGAGGCCGGGGAGCGCGGCGAGGACGGCCTCCATGGCCGAGCGCCACTGCCACGTGCAGACGACCTCGAGGGGCTGGTCCACGAGGTCCCGCCAGTTCGGGGGGAGGAGGAAGCGCCACTTCGCCCCGGAGTACCCGCCGATTCGCAGCGGCACCGGGAGGGCGTAGGTCTCGAACTGGCCCTCGAGGCTCCACCCGTCGATGAGGGAGGAGATGTTCGGGCGGCCGTCGCGGCGGAGGAAGAGGAACTTCGCGTCGGGGAACAGGGCGCGGAGGAACGGGATGCGCAGGCAGTTGATCGGGGTCTTCTCGAGGAGCCGGACCGTCCCCCACCGGCGCTGCAGCGCGGCGCGCATCCGCGCGGCCGCGTACCCGGCGCGGGCGAGGGGGGCCGTGGCCCCGGGCCTCTTCTCGCGCCGCGCGTCGCGGCAGGACCACACGGGCCCCGGGTGCATCCGGCGGAGGAACTCCGCGCGCAGGTGCTCCGCGGTCTCCGGCGTCAGGTCGGCGGCGGTGAGCGCGTTGGAACGCCAGTCCATCCGCTCGGGGTGGAACGGCCCCTCGAAGACCGGCTGGCTCTCGGTCCCGATGGACCAGAGCATCGAGTGGCGGGCCAGGGTCTGGAAGAGGAGGGTGGTCGCCGAGCGCGGCGGTCCGAGGACGAACACCGGGTCGCGGATCAAGGGGGGCTCCTTCCGGGGGGAGATGATCGGCGGGTCCGTGGCGATCCGGTGAACGATTCCGGAGGCGCGCGGCGGAAGGCGGGGTCAGACCCCAGACCGAAGGGGTCTGACCCCGTCTTTGGTACCATCCGCGCGATCGTCGGCATCCCGCCGGCGAATCTCCACGGAGGCGTACTTGGGCAAGCGCAGGGTGGCGGTCATCGGCCTCGACGCGGCCGACTTCGAGTTCATGGATCCGTGGAGGAAGGCGGGGGACCTCCCCGTCCTCGACGGGCTGCTCTCCGGCGGGGCCTCCGGCCCCCTGGCGTCCACGATCCCCCCGGTCTCCTCCTCGGCCTGGGCGACCTTCATGACCGGCCTGAACCCGGGCGCCCACGGGCTCTACGACTTCGTCATGGAGGACCCGAAGACCTGCCGGCCGGTGCTGGCGCGCCAGGATCTTATCCGCGGCACGCGGATGTGGGAGGCGGTCGGCGCCGCGGGGAAGAGGAGCGTCGTCGTCAACCTCCCCATCACCTGGCCGACGCGCCCGTTCCCCGGCGCCATGGTCACGGGGATGCTCACGCCCGAGGGCGTGGAGTCCTTCACCCACCCGCCGGAGCTCGCCGCCGAGGTCCGCGCGAAGTACCCCGGCTACCGCTGCGACCTCGACGTGGCGCTCAAGTCCGATCCCGAGAGGCTCCGCGTCCACCTCGACGAACTCGCGCGGCAGAACGCGGGCGTCATGACGATGCTCCTCGACAAGGGGGACTGGGACCTCTTCGTCGGGGTCTTCACGACGACCGACCGGGTGAAGCACCTCTTCTGGCCGAAGAGGGAGACCGTCGTCCGGGACCACTACCGCCTCGTGGACCGGCTGGTGGGGGAGGTTCTCGGCCGCCTCGGGCCCGACGACCTCGTGATCCTCCTCTCCGACCACGGCTTCCACTCGGTGCGCGTGAAGTTCTACATGAACCGCTGGCTCCAGGAGCGGGGCTGGCTCGTCACCCGCACCCGCACGGGAACCGGCGCCTCGCCGGCCCCCGAGGAGGGGGACGTGCAGCGCGGGGAGACGTTCTTCCGCGGCGCCCGCGGCAAGCGGGGCTTCCTCGGGCGGCTCCTCGGCCGCGGCGGGGACGAGGAGGACCTCGAGGTCGACCTGTCGAAGTCCAAGGCCTACCTCGCCTCGGCCTGGACCGGGGGCGTGAAGATCAACCTGAAGGGGCGGTCCGACCACGGCATCGTGGAGCCGGGCGCGGAATACGAGAAGCTGCGCGACGACCTCATCGCGGGCCTGAAGGCGCTCCGCTTTCCCGAGGGGGACGGGCCGATGTTCGACTTCGTCGGCCGCGCCGAGGAGATCTACCACGGGCCGATGATGGCCTGGGGCCCGGACGTGGTGGCGCGGTCCATCGGCTTCCGCGTCACCCCCGGCAAGAACCTCCAGAAGGGCCGCCTGACGCGCGTCAGCACCCACGAGCAGGGGACCCACTCCGACACCGGCATCCTCGGCATCCGCGGCCCCGGCGTGAGGGCGGGCGCGCGGGTCGAGGGCGCGGGGATCGAGGACGTGATGCCGACCGTGCTGTGGGGTCTCGGCCTCCCGATCCCCGCCGGCCTCGACGGGAAGGTCCTCGAGTCCGCCTTCACCCCGGAAGCCCTGAAGGCCTCCCCCGTGACGATCGCCGCGGCGGGCGCCGCGCCGGAATCCGCCGCCGGCGACGGCCGCGCGATGACGAACGACGAGGAGGAGGAGCTGCGCAAGACCCTCGAGGGGCTCGGCTACCTCTAGCCGCCGCTGCGGTAGAGGCTCCGGTCCACCTGGGCGGCCATGGCGGCCTCGTCGAGGCCCCCCCCGAGGAAGGCGTTCACCGCGGCGATGACGGGGGCCGGCGACCGGACGAGCTCGTTGTAGTTCGCCTCGAGGCAGGAGAAGGCCGGCTCCGCCTTCATGTAGGCGACGAGGTCCTCGAGCTGCTTCGCGAACAGCTCCGCCGCCCGCTCGTCGGAGATCTTCCCGCCCGGGACGCCCCGGCGCTCGAGCATCTTCTTCTGGGAGCGCAGGACCTCCTTCAGGTCCCGGCGCATGAGGACCACCCGGTAGCGGAGGCCGTCCGTCGGGAGGTTGCGCACGTGCACGTGGACGACCTTCACGACCTTCCCCACGGCCCCGCGCACCCAGGAGGCGTCCTCCTTCAGCTTCTTGACCGCCTCGAGCTCGTAGTAGCCGCGCGGGTTGTCGTCGTCGGCGGCGCGGACGTCGTCCTTCACGGGCGCGATGCCGCCGGCCACGAGCATGCTCATCATCAGCGAGGTCCCGGAGCGCGGCACGCCGCTCACGACGGTCACGAAGTCGGGGGTGGTCATGGGGGGGAGTCTAGCGGCGGTGGGGAACCCGACCCAGATCCGCCGGGAAGTCCGACGGCCTGCTTCGCTTCGCGGAGCGGGTCGGGGAACGCGACCCCCGCGGAACCGCCCGCGGGCGTCGCCTTCCCCGACCGTAGAACGTCAACGGCTGGCCACGGCGAGTCCTCTCGTTCGGCGGGGGCCCTCGCGGCGGCGAATCCCCTCGGTCGGCGATTGGCCCGATCGGTTCTTCGCCCCGGGCGCCGTCCCGGCACCCCGTCGTTGACGTCCATCCCGCCCGGCAGGCAAGTGTCCGCGAAGCGGACAACTCGCCTCCCGGGCGGAACCCGTTCCGGATTCGTCGCATCCCTGGCCGCCGATCGCGAGAATGCCCGCTCCCCGTTCCCCAGGAGACACCCCATGCCCCGCGGCTTCACCGTCTGGTTCGAAGACCAAGAGCAGTACTTCAGATACGCGAACGCCGACCACCAAGAAGCAGACGCAGATGCGGACGCTGCCGCGCGCGTTTGGCAGCGTGCCGTTTGACGCGGTCAAGTCGGAAACGGGCGTGCGCCACGCACTTC
>CAZWGT010000086.1:0-12649 GCA_964633345.1 uncultured Planctomycetota bacterium | reverse complement strand
AGTGCCATCCTCACACGGTGGAAGTCGCTGGTTCAAATCCAGCACGGCCCACCACTTCCCCCCCGCGCCCCTACCAGTAGTCCGTCGTCACGACCGCGTCCCCCCGCGGCCGCACCTGGCAGGCCGCGCGCTCGTCGGGGGCGAAGCCCTCCCGCGCCGCGAGGCGCTTCTCCGCTTCGCCCCGGGGGCCGAGGTTCGAGGCGCCGCGGAGCACGCGCACCACGCAGGCGGCGCAGGCGGCCACGCCGCCGCAGGAGGAGCCGAGGGGGACGCCGCTGCGATGGGCGGCGTCGAGGAGGGTCTCGCCGGGACGGGGGGCGATCCAGCGGCGGCCGGGACGGAGGTGGACGCGGGGTCGGCGGCGCCCGCGGCGCCCGCGGCGCCCGCGGCCGTGCGCCACTAGGCGTCGGGCCCCGGTGCGCGGGCCTTGGCCATCAGGGCGGCGGCCTTCGGATCCCCGGGAAGGATGCGCAGCGCCACCTGGGCCAGCCGCGCGGCCTCCCGCTCGCGGCCGGGGATCTTCAGCAGCCGCTCGACGCGGGCGAGGATCTCGTCCCGGGCCCCCATGAGATGCTCGGAGATGGCGGCCACCTCGCGGCCCTCGGCGTCGCCGGGGTACTTCTTCTCGAAGGCCCGGGCCGCCCGCAGCGCGTCGTCCGCCTCGCCGGCGGCCAGCAGGTCCTGCACCTCGCGGAGGTCCCGCAGGCGGTCGGCCGCGGCCCGCTCGAGCTTCTTCAGCTCCTCCGCGGCGCTCTCGTCCCCGGGGGCCGCCTCGACGAGCTGCTTGAGGATCTCGGCCTCCTTCGCCGCGTCGCCGGCCTCGCGCGCCTCCTCGGCCTGCCGGCGGAGATCCTCGACGCGCAGGCGCGCCGCCTTCACGCGCTCCGCCCCGGCGGGGGCCTCGGCGTCGGCGGGCGAGGCCTCGGCCGCCTCGAGGAAGAGCTTCTCGGCGCCGGCGAGATCGCCCGCCTGCTCCGCGGCCGCGGCCCTCTTCACGAGGTCGGCGGTCCGGGCCATCTCCCCCTTGGCCTTCTCGGCGGCGGCCTTGGCGGCCTGGTTGTCCGGGTCGTCCTCGAGGACCTCGGTGGCGGCGTCGCGCACCGCGCCCCAGTTCCGCGTCCCGAGGACCGCCTGCAGCTTCCCCTCCTTCGCGCGCACGGCGGCGGCGCGGCGGGCGGCGCGCACCTCCTCCTCGAGGGCGGGGACGACGGCGGCGCCGGGGAACCTGCCCTTCAGGGCGGCGACGGCCGTGGAGGCCGCCTCGACGTCGCCCGCGGCCGCCGAGGTCCGGACCGCGGAGGCGCCGGAGCGCAGGTCGTCGGCGGCGGCGCGGGCCTTCGCGAAGAGGTCCTTGACCCTCGCGTCGGCGGCGGCGCGGCCCGTGGCGGAGCGCAGCAGCTTCTCCGCCCCCTCCGGGTCGCCGCGGTCGAGGGCCGCGCCGGCCTCCTTCAGGAGGGCGTCTACGACCCCCTTGCTCTCCTCGTGGGCGCGGATCGTCTCCTGGGCCTCGGCGTTGCCGGGGCTGACCTCGAGGACCTCCTTCCAGGCCTTGAAGGCCCCCGACGCGTCGCCCGCGGTCTCCGTCTCCTTGGCCTTCTTCGTGCGCTCGGCCACCGCGTGCAGGGACTGCTCCGCCTGGCGCAGGAGATCGATCAGCTCGTCCGTGCGACCCTCGGCCATCATCAGGCGCTCGGCGGCCTCCCGCGCCTCGGCGTAGCGGTGGGACTTGAGGAGGGCCTCGACGGTGAACTTCCCCTGGCCCCGGCGCATCGCGGCGCGGGTCTTCTCGAGGTCCCCCTGGAGGGCGACGAGGTGCTCCTCCCCGGGGAAGGACTCGAGGGCGGCCTTCAGGCGCTGGCCCGCGCGGTCGAAGTCCCCGGCGGCGATGAGGGCGCTGACCGCGGAGCGCTCCTTGTCGAGGGAGTCGCGGCGGCCCTCGGCCTCGCGGAGCAGCGACACCACCTGGGAGGAATCGGGGGACTTCTCCTGGGCCTCCTTCAGCTTGGCGATGGCCCGGGGGTAGTCCCCGGCGTCGAGGAGCCTGCGCCCCTCGTCGGTCATCCCCTTGACCTCCTTCTCGAGCGGGATGTTGGCGCCGCAGTCCCCGCAGAACTTCACGCCCACGTCCTCCTCGGCGCCGCACACCGGGCACTTCTCCCGCATGGAGGCGCCGCAGCCCTTGCACTTGGAGGCGTCCGTGGGGTTGGGGACCCCGCACTCGGGGCAGATGGTCTTCTCCCCCTCCTCGGGCTTGCGGAGCTTGGAGAGGTCCTCGAGGATCTGATCGCAGTCCTGGTAGCGCTGCTCGAGGTCGCGGTGGATCATGCGGCGCACGATGTGCCAGACGTTCTCCGGGAGGCCGGGCCGCACGTCCATGATCGGCGTGGGGTCCTTGGTCATGATGCCGACGAGGATCTGGGCCGGCGTGGACCCGGTGAAGGGGCGCTTCATCGTGAGCATGTAGTAGAAGGTGACGCCGAGCGCGTAGATGTCCGTGCGCCCGTCCTTCGACTTCCCCTCGAACTGCTCCGGGGGCATGAAGAACGGGGTCCCGATCACCATGGACTTCGCCTGCTCCTCGGCGTCGAGCTGCTTGGCGAGGCCGAAGTCGGCGATCTTCACGCTCTTGCTGGGCGTGATCATGATGTTCCCGGGCTTGATGTCGCGGTGGATGATGTTCATCCGGTGCGCGACGCCGAGGCCGCGGCAGCACTGGCTGATGATGTCCACCGCCTCCTCGACGTCGAGGGGGCCCCTCTGCTGGAGGATGTCGTGGAGGGTGGTGCCCTCGACGAACTCCATGCCGAGGAAGTGGGTCTTGAGGACCGGCTCGAAGCCGACGGCGTGGATGGCGACGATGTTGGGGTGCTGGATCTTGGCGGCGGTCTGGGCCTCGCGCAGGAACTTGCTGACGTACTCCTTGCTGCTCGCGCGGTTGGCGAGCATGAGCTTCAGGGCGACGCGGCGGTGGAGGGTGCGCTCGACCGCCTCGTAGACGACGCCGTAGCCGCCCTCGCCGAGCTTCTTGACGATCTCGTACTCCCCGGCGACGACGGACCCGATGAGCTCGTCCTTCTTCTCCCCCTCGGCGGCGGGCGGCGGGGGGGGCGGAGGCGGGGGCGCGCTCCTCCCGGCAGGCCGGGGCGGGGAGACGATGGTCTTGGCCGGGTCGAGGTTGGCCAGCTTCTGGGTGGCCGGGGCGCTCGAGGAGGGGACGGGGACGGAGACCGGGGCCACGGCCACGGCGGGTTCGCCGCCGGGGATCCGCAGCACCGTGTTGCACGCCCCGCACCGGATGCGCTGGCCCGGCTTGAAGCCGGTGATGTCCAGCTGCGTCCGGCACTTGGGGCAGGCCGTCGTCTTGCCCGCCATGGACCTCCCGAATCCCGGCGGGGAATCCCCCCCGGGGGTTCCGACACGGGCGCGATTGTACGGCGGGCCCTCGGCCCGCGGCACGGCAAACCCCGGCCCCGCGCGGGGCCGGGGCGGTACCCTGCCGCCATGCGCCTGTGGTCCCTCCACCCCCGCCATCTCGACGTCCGCGGCCTCGTCGCCCTGTGGCGGGAGGGGCTGATGGCCCGCGCCGTCCTCCTCGGTCGCACGCGCGGCTACCGCCGCCACCCGCAGCTGGATCGCTTCCGCGCCCGGCCCGACCCCGTCGGCGCCCTCGACCGCTACCTCTCCCGCGTCCTCGACGAGGCCCGCGCCCGCGGCTACCGCTTCGACGGGCGGAAGATCCGCTACGCCGCCGGCGGCCCGCGGATCCGGGTCTCCGCGGGCCAGGTCCGCTTCGAGTGGGCGCATCTGCGCGCCAAGGTCCTCGCCCGCACGGGACGCGCCCCCGCGGGCCCGCCGGCGGTCCACCCCTCCTTCGTCGAGGTCCCCGGCCCGGTCGAGCTCTGGGAGCGGGGCGCCCGAGCGGGGGGCGAGGCCGGACTTCTGGGGCGGCGCGGCGCGGGGCGCTAGGATGGCCCTCCCCGGTGGGGGTATAGCTCAGCTGGGAGAGCGCCTGGTTCGCAATCAGGAGGTCAAGGGTTCAAATCCCTTTACCTCCACCATCCGCAGGCCGGGTCGCCGCAGTCGGTTGCGGGGGCCCGGCCTGTGCGATTCCGGGACCGGGCCGCGCCCCGCCTAATCCGGTTCCGGCACGGGGTACTTGAACTGGCCCGCCTTCTTGAGGGGGGCCCAATCCAACTCGACGTGGCCCGCGTCGGTCCCCACGCCGAGCGTCACCCGGATGGGGTTCCCCGGGATGGACGGGATGGTCATCTTCGACCTCCTGAGGGACCAGATCCCCGTGTTCGTGTCGATGACGACGGTGGCCTTCGAAGTGGACCCCTTGCGGGACTTCCACTGCCACCTTCCCTTCCTCAGCTTCCAGCCCTCTTCGCCGGCCTGGAGGTTGAGGATCGGCGTCGCTTCGATGTCTCCCAGCCGGATGGAAAGGCCGGAGAGAGAGGGATCGAAGCCCATGATCTCCGCCTCTGGCAGGAACTCCAGGGTTCCGGCCAGGTACACCGAGCTCCTGCCGATGGAGTCGCTGGTGCTGATCTTCCCCTTGGATACCGTCACGGCCATCGTCGATGGCATCGTGAGGGTGACCGGCGCGGTGAACAGGGAGGACCCCAGGTTGTTCTGCGCCTTCACCATCCAGGAGTAGGTCTTCTCGGGCAGAACCGTCGTGTCCGAGTAGCTCTCGACGTCGAGGATCGGCGTGGCCAGGGTCGCGTAGAGACCCGCTCCGACCGATCGGGCGATCAGGGAGAAGGCCTCGTTGGAGGCGTGGTCCTCCCACGTCAGGTCCACCCTTCTCGGGTGGATCATCGTCGCCTGGAGGTTCGCGGGGTTCCCGTCCGGAGGAGTGTCGGGCGTGGCCGGCGTCGCCTTGGAGACTTCGGCGGAGTAGCCCGACGCGTCTACCCCGTTGACGGCCCGGACCCTGTAGGTGTACGTGGTTTCGGGGGCCAGGCCGGGATCAAGGAAGGAAGTCGTGTTGGCTCCCACTGTCCCGATGTCGGTGAACGGGTCGCTCCCGGTCTTCCTCTGGATTTCGAAGCCCGTCTCGATGGTGCTGGTGTCCGTCCAGAGCAACCCGATGGTGGTCAGGCCTGCGAGTCCGGCCGTCAGGCCCAGGGGAGGAGCCAGGATCATCTCCGGCTCCGCCGGGAACTTCCCCTTCCAGAGGAACCCCTCCGAGTACCCCGAGAAGGTCCGATCGAAGGCGCCGGTCGTCGTCGGGAATCCGGAAGAGATGGTGCCGCCGCCGACCCACACCTCTCCGCTCGAAAGGGCGGCCACTTCGGCCACGGTCTCGTCGCTGGAGCCTCCGAGGTACGAGGAGTACCCGAGCTCGTTGCCCCCCCGGATCCTGGCCACGAACGCATCGTCGCCGCCCGCCGGGCTCGCCTGGTCCGGCGAGGCCGTCGGGAAGTCCGTGGACTTGGTCTCGCCGACGACGAAGGCCCAGCCGTTCCGGGACGTGGCCATGCAGGTCGGGTTCTCCTGTGCGCTGCCCCCGAGGTAGGTGGAGAAGATGATGCCGCTCCCGTCGGCCTTGAATTTGGCCATGTACGCATCCCCCAGGCCCCGGTAGCTGGTCTGGTAGGCGGACTTGGTGGGGAGGTCGGTGGAGCTGGTGAACCCCGCGATGAAGATGCTGCCGTCACCGTCCTGTCCGAGCCCGACGGCGTTCTCGAAGCCCGAACCACCGAAGCACGTGGAGAAGGCGACCGAGGATCCGTTGGAGGAGAGCTTGAACAGGAAGGCGTCCCCGCCGGTCATCGTGGACTTGTAGGCATTGACCGTTGGGTAGTTCGTCGAGGTGGTGTAGCCGGCGACGATCGGCGATCCGTCCGAGGCCAGGACGACGCCGTAGGGATACTCGTTCGCGCTCCCTCCGAAGAAGGTGGAGTAGACGAGGGCGGTGCCCGAGGAGTTGAGCCGGGCGAGGAGGACGTCGGCGTTCCCGCCGAAGGTGGCCTGTACGGGGTTCTTCACGGGGACCTTGTCGTCACCGGCGACTCCCGCCACGACGGCCTCGCCGCTGGAATCCACGACGATCGCATATCCGTCATTGGAATTGTCGCCACCGAGGTACGTCGAATACGCGAGGGAGGTTCCCGAGGCGGCGATCTTGGTGGCGAACATGTTCCTGTTTCCGCCGCCCCTCATCGAGACCTGGATGGCTCCGCTCGTGATGGGGAAGTTGTTCGAGTAGGTGCTTCCCGTGGCGTAGATGGCCCCCGTCGAATCGACCGCCAGCCCGTAGATCTCGTCGCTGTAATTGCCGCCGATGTAGGTCGAGTAATCCACCAGGCTGCCGTCGGAATTAAACCTCGTCACGAATCCCTGGGAGTACCCGGAGACGGGGACCGACGTGCTGTAGGGGCCGGACAGCGCGAAGTTCGTCGAGGACGTGGTCCCGCCGACGTGGACGCGCTTCTGGGAATCCACCGTCATGGCGTAGATGTAGTCCAGGTCGTTCCCGCCGAGGAACGTGGACCACTCCACGACGGGGTCGATCGTCAGGGGCAGGCGCGGGTCGATGGGATCCAGGGCGAAGCCGACCTTCCCGTCCCCGAGGAGCCGGAAGGCCGCACGGACGGAACGGCGTGCGCCCGCCTCCTCCTGCCAGGCCACGGGCTTCGAATGACGCAGGATGCCCCCGGGGGTCGCCACCAGCAGGGTGCCGTCCGGTGCCACGCTCACCGAAGAGGCACCCTCGACGGCGAACACGGCATCGGCGGGAGAGGACCCGGGACGGAATGTCAGTTCGTATTCGATCCTCCCCCGGGTGAGCCCGCGCCACAACAGGCTCGCGCCGGGGAGGAAGTCGTCCGAGCGGATCGCCGCGACGGAGGAAACGCCGACAATCCACTTCGACGGGTCGTTGCCCGCGAAGTAGCTGCTCCTGCCCGGAAGCGCCGGACCGGGGACGGGGGCCGTGGCCCTGGAACCCAGGAATCTCATTCGGACGAGATCCGTCGGGACGCCCTGCGCGTTCGGGACGGGCCGCCGCTCCGGGGACCTCGGGCGCTCCTGGGACCGCGGGAGGGCGAACACCGCATCCGTGTCCGTGAAGAAGGCGACGCAGCCGCGGGGCCGGGCGAGGAATCTGGCACGGGGATCGGCCTGGCCGCGGTTGAACTCGAACCCTACCGTCGACTCCGGGCATGCGAAGGGGCTCGTCCGGCGGGTACCGACTGCGCCGGTGCCGGCCGTCTCCCCGTGCGCAGGGCCGGCGAGCGACAGCGCGGCGGCGATGGCGGCAACGTGGAGCGTCCGCATGCGGAGTCCCCCCGAACTGTCAGAGGGGAATCCTATCATCAGGCCGAAGCCGGATACCCGCTCGCCCCTCCTGGAGCGCCTGGAGCAGCTGCCGGCCGAACTCGACGAGGCGCTCCTCTCGGAGGCGCGTCCAGCCGTGGAACGAGCCTCGGGGGGCGCTGCCAAGACGGCAAGCGCCGCCAGGGCCCTCATGGCACGGGCGGGAACGGGGCGCTGGCCGGAGGTCCGCGGCGGCGGGGCAGGGTAGATCCTGGGAGCCGATCCGGCCGCAAGGTGTCCTATGGATGTACCCTTGTTTCGCCGTCGCCCTGCGCCGGGGAGCCCTTGCTGCCGTCGCGAGGTGTAGAATGACCCCGTCCACGGGAGGGCGCTCGATGGCGGACCTTCAGGGGTTCCGGAGCACGGCCCAAGGGCGCATTCTCCTGGCGCTCTCCGGCATCGGCGGGGGTGCCGCCCTCGGGGCACTGCTCGCGCTGGCGGCGATTCTCGGACACTGGCCCGGCGAGTGGGGACTTCCCGCGCACGAGGTCGCCCGGCTTCTCTTCCTCGTGTGCGTCGGAAGTGGAGTCCTGCTCGGTGCGGTTGTGGGTATGGGACTGGCCGGCAACCTGCCGTTCGTCGGGCTGGTCGGCTTCCTCCCGGCGACGGCCATCGTGGCCTACGAGTACCTCGGCGTGGGCAGGTCGCTTCCGAGGGGGACCTACTTCCTCGTGACCGTCCCCGCTCTCGCGGTTTTCATCGCCCTCGCGCTCTCCCTCGTTCCCGTTCTCAAATGGGGATCGAATCGGGAGGACACATGGTGGTGGCGGGCGACATGGGCGCGGCTCCGCGGGAAGCCCCTTCCTCCGCTCCCGGAGTCCCTGCGCCGCTTGCAGGAGAAGGCGAAGGAGGGATGAGGGGCCATGGTGGGGCCATGGGCCCGCTCGCAATCTAGAGGTCAAGGGTTCCAATCCCCTCACCTCCACCATCCGCAGGCCGGGTCGCCGCAGTCGGGTGCGGTGGCCCGGCCTGTGCGATTCCGGGAGGCGGGCCTCCGTGCTATGGTGGAGGGCATGAGGAAGCGCAGAACCGTCCGCCGGAATTCCGACGGCTCCGGGTCCGTTCGCGAGGCGGGGCCCGAGGCCGCCGCCGTCCGGGTCGTCGGGATGCGGCGCGCCTACACGGTGGTCTTCGAGCCCCAGGCCGAGGGCGGGTACACCGTCCTCGTCCCGGCCCTGCCCGGTTGCCTGACCGAGGGCGACACCCTGGCCGAGGCGCGCCGGAATGCGGGGGAGGCGATCCAGGTCTACTGCGAGAGCCTTCTCATCGACGGAATCGCGCTTCCGCAGGACATCCGCCGCCCACCGCTGCACGAGAAGGTCGTGGTCACCGTCGGCGGCGCGTAGCCGCGGTGCCGGAACTTCCCGCGGTGCGTCCGCGCGAAGTCGTCGCGGCTCTGGGCCGGGCGGGGTTCTTCGTGCACCACCAGAAGGGCAGCCACGTCGGGTTGCGCCACCGCACGGACCTCGCCCGCCGCGTCACGGTGCCCATGCACAACCGGGACATGAAGAGGGGGACTCTCCGGTCAGTTCTTCACCAGGCGGGATTGACGCCCGAGGAGTTCATCGCGCTTCTATAGCCCTGATTTCGGAGGCCCGACGGTTCCTGTGTGATCGCTGATCCGCTCCGTAGACTCCCCGCCGCTGCACAAGGGTGCTCGGGGATTCCCCCGCGCAGGCATCGGGACGGTCGGGCCGCCGTCCACCTCGTCCGGAGGTGGCCCATGCCGCGCGCTCCCCTCGTCGTCCACGCGCTCCCCTTCCTTCCCCCCCTCGCCGGCCTGTGGATCGGCGCCTGGCGATTCCGGGAGCACGACCCCGTGAGCGGGCTGGCGGTCGTGCTGGGGGGCGTGCTGGGGATGCTGTTCGCGGTCCTGCTGCTGCCCCCCGTCCAGGATCGATAGCGCGCGGGCGGCCGGGTCAGCCCGCCGCGCTGCGGGAGGCCTTCCGGGGGTCGGACGGGATCGACAGGACCCGCCGGATCTCCTTCACGAGCGCGGTCAGCACGAAGGGCTTGCAGAGGATCCCGTCGGCCCCCTCCCTCCGCACGCGGTCGAGATCGAGTTCCACCGTGAACCCGGTCATCAGGAGGATCCGCGGGGGCCGGTCCCCGGCGGGGGTGTGCTCCCGCACGTGCCGGAGCACCTCCCAGCCCGAGGCCCCGGGCATGCGGATGTCGAGCACGAGGAGGTCGAAGGGCTTGCGCGCCACGAGGGAGACCTCGTGGGCGAGGACGGCGTGGTCGCCGCTGGTGACCGAGGTGACCTCGAACCCCGAGGCCTTCAGGATGACGCCGAGGGCCTTGAGGAACGCCAGGTCGTCGTCGGCCACGAGGATGCGCGGCTTCGCGGTGCCCCCGGTCTCGTCCATGGCGGATGCCCTCCCTGCCTGCTCCGGCCGGAGGGTAGCACTGCCGGAGGCGGGGGGGCGGGCGGGGGGGCCTACCCCGCCGGGACCGCCTTGTAGCCGTAGTGGAGGACCCCCGACTCCCCGTCCTGCTGGACGCGGCGGAACTCGAGGCGCACCCGCTGGCCGATGGCGAGCCTCGACGGATCGCAGTCGGCGACCTGGGCGGTGATCCTCACCCCGTCGTCGAGGGAGACGACGCCCACGGCGTAGGGCGCCAGGTCGGAGAACCCCCGCGGCGCCACGCGGATCACCGTGAAGGTCTCGAGCCTCCCCTCCGGCGCCAGCACCACCTTGCCGAACTTCCTCCCGCGGCAGCCGCTGCAGGCGACGCGCGGGGGGAAGTGGATCTTCCCGCAGCCCTCGCACTTCCCCGCCTCGAGACGGTAGCGCTGCGGGATCTCCCGCCAGGAACGCGCGGAACCGATCATGTCCGATCCTCCCTATGCCCGGCGGAAGACGTGCACCACGGTGGACGCCCCGGTGCCGCCCATGTTCTGCGTCAGGCCCCACTTCGCGTCCTTCACCTGCCGCGGCCCGCACTCCCCGCGCAGCTGCATCACCGCCTCGCGGATCTGCGCCAGCCCCGTCGCCCCGACCGGGTGCCCCTTGGACTTGAGGCCGCCCGAGGTGTTCACCGGCAGCCGCCCGCCGAGGGCGGTGTAGCCCGACTCCGCCATGGCCCCTCCCTTGCCGCGGTCGGCGATCCCCAGCGCCTCCGTCACCATGACCTCGGCGATGGTGAAGCAGTCGTGCACCTCGGCGAAGGAGAGGTCCGAGGGTCCGATGCCGGCATGCTTGTAGGCGATCCCGGCCGCCCTCTCCGTCGAGGCGAGCCACGCCATGTCGGCCCGGTCGTGGAGGGCGAGCGTGTCGGTCGCGTGGGCCGAGGCGGCCACCCTGATGGGCGGCCTCGAGGAGTACTTCTTCGCCTGGTCGAGCGGCACCAGGATCGCCGCCGCCGCCCCGTCGGTGATGGGGGAGCAGTGGAGCACCGTGAGCGGGTCGGCCACCATCGTGGCGCCGAGCACCTGGTCGATGGTCACCTCGTCCCGGTACTGGGCCAGCGGGTTCTGCTTCCCGTTGCGGTGGTTCTTCACCGCCACCGCCGCCAGCTGGCGGTCCGTCGTGCCGTGGCGCGCCATGTGCACACGGGCCATCATCGCGTAGAGGCCGGGGAAGGTGATCCCGTGGAAGCCCTCGTACTCCTGGTCGGCCGCGGTGGAGAGCGCGTAGGTCGCCTCGCCCCCGTCCACGTCGGTCATCTTCTCGACCCCGGAGGCGAGCACGACGTCGTGGGCCCCCGAGGCCACCGCCATCCAGGCCTGCCGGAAGGCGAGGCCCCCCGAGGCGCAGGCGGACTCCACCCGCGTGCCGGGGATGGGCCCCATGCCCAGCTGGTCGGCCAGCAGGGCTCCGAGGTGCTCCTGCCCGTTGAAGAGGCCGCCGCTCATGCAGCCCACGTAGAGGGCGTCCACCTGCTTCACGCCCGCGTCGGCGACGGCGTCGAGCGCCGCCTCGGTCCAGATCGTCCGGAGGGACTTCTCCCACAGCTCGCCCCAGCGGTTCATGCCCACGCCCACGACGGCCACGTCGCGCATGTCCTTCCTCCCCGGGCCTACTCGGCCGGCTTGCGGATCTTCCCGCGGAACTTGGCGTAGGTGCCGTAGTCGACGTAGATGGGATCGTGCTCGAGCTGATCCCGGGTCTTCGGGGCCATCCCCTGGACCTCCGGCAGGCGGTCCGTCGCCCGCCAGACGAAGCCGTCGCTCCCGGACCCGGAGCCGTAGGACACCATGAAGATCCGGTCCCCGGGCCTCGCCACGTCGAGGACGGCGGTCAGGCCCATGGGGGAGGAGCCGGAGTAGGTGTTGCCCAGGGTCGGCGAGAGCAGGCCCTGGGTGTACTGCTCCTTCGTGAAGCCCATCTCCAGGGCCGCCCGCTCGGGGAACTTCCCGTTGGGCTGGTGGAAGACGCACCAGCGGAAGTCGGCGGCCTTCGACCTCGACTTCTCCAGCAGCATCCGGCTGCAGGAGAGGACGTGCTTGAAGTAGGCGGGCTCCCCGGTGAAGCGGCCGGCGTGGCGGGGATAGAACTGGTGCTCGCGCCGCCAGAAGTCCGGGGTGTCGGTCATGTAGGCGCAGGTGGTCTCGCAGACCGCCACGAGCCTCTCGCGGCCGAAGAGGAACGCCCCGGCGCCCGCCGAGGCGGAGTACTCCAGCGCGTCGCCCGGCGCCCCCTGGGAGGTGTCCGCGCCGATGCCCATGGCCCAGTCCATCTCGCCCGCGCGGACCAGCGCCATGGCGAGGTACATCCCCTCGCTGCCCGCCTTGCAGGCGAACTCGAGATCCGCGCAGTGGCAGTCGGGCGTGGCGCCCAGCGCCTCGGCCACCGTGGTGCCGCTGGGCTTCACCGCGTAGGGGTGGGACTCGGAGCCGACGTACATCGCCCCGATGCGGGCCGGGTCGATCCCGGCCCTCTTCACCGCGTGGCGCGCCGCCTCGACGGACATCGTGATGGTGTCCTGGTCGGGGGCGGGCACGGACTTCTCGCGGAGCTTCAGGCCCCGCTTGAAGGCGGGCGCGTCCGCGCCCCAGACCTTGGCGATCTCCTCCAGGCGGATCCTGTGGCGCGGGACGCAGGCCCCGTATCCGGCGATTCCGACCTCCATGCCTCTCCTCCTTCGACCGACGCCCGTCACTCCGTTCCGCGTCCGATGCCCCGCTTCGCCAGCAGCGCGCGCGCCTCCAGGACGGCGAAGGGGCTCGCCCGGAAGGTCACCGCCACGGTCTCCAGCGGCGCGTCCGCGAGGAACGGCAGACCGAGGGGGTGGGCTTCCGCGGCGCGCACCAGGTCCTCCGCCCCCGGCGGGGGCGGGGGGGGCGGCGCGCGGCGGCGGCACGGCGGCGGGCCGCGGG
>CAZWGT010000085.1:10959-12782 GCA_964633345.1 uncultured Planctomycetota bacterium | reverse complement strand
ACCTGCTCCGGGGTCAGGCGGTCGATCGTCACCCCCATCGTCTCCAGCTTGACCTTGGCGACCCGGGCGTCGAGCTCCTTGGGGACCTCGTGGACCTGGACGGCGAGCTTCCTCTTCCGCGTGGCCGCCCACTCCGCCGCCAGGGCCTGGACCGCGAAGGACATGTCCATGACGCTGGCCGGATGGCCCTCGGCGCAGGCGAGGTTGACGAGGCGCCCCTGCCCGAGCACGTAGAACGTCCGCCCGTTGCGGAGCGTGTAGGAGTCCACGAGCGGCTTGATGTCAGCGCGGACCCTCTTCGAGAGCTTCTTCAGGGCGACGAGGTCGATCTCCACGTCGAAGTGGCCGGAGTTGCAGACGATGGCCCCCTCCTTCATCACGCGGAAGTGCTCGGCGCGCAGCACGTGGATGTCCCCCGTCACGGTGCAGAAGATGTCCCCCACCCGCGCCGCCTCCCCCATCGGCATCACGCGGTAGCCGTCCATGAGGGCCTCGATGGCCTTGATCGGGTCCACCTCGGTGACGATCACGTTCGCGCCGAGGCCGCGGGCCCGCATGGCGACGCCGCGGCCGCACCAGCCGTAGCCGGCGACGACGACGGTGCGGCCGGCGATCAGCGCGTTGGTCGCGCGGACGATGCCGTCCATCGTGGACTGCCCGGTCCCGTAGCGGTTGTCGAAGAGGTGCTTGGTGTCGGCGTCGTTGACCGCGATGACCGGGATGCGGAGCGCCCCGTCCTTGGCCATGGCGCGGAGACGGATGACGCCGGTGGTCGTCTCCTCGAGGCTGGCGACGAGGCCCGGGATGAGGTCCCGGCGCTTCTTGTGGACGAGGCTCACGAGGTCGGCGCCGTCGTCGAAGGTGATGCCCGGGCGGGTGTCCAGCACCTGGTTCAGGTGGCGGTAGAAGGTCCTCGTGTCCTCGCCGCGACGGGCGAAGACGGAGATCCCGTAGTGCCTCGCGATGGCCGCCGCCGCGTCGTCCTGGGTCGAGAGCGGGTTGCTCGCGCAGAGCGCCACCTCCGCCCCGCCGGCCTTCAGCGCCCTCATGAGGTTGGCGGTCTCCGTCGTGACGTGCATGCACGCCCCGAGGCGCATCCCCTTCAGCGGCTTCTCCCTCGTGAACCGCTCGCGGATGGCGCGGAGGACCGGCATGTCCCGGTCGGCCCATTCGATGCGGCTCCGGCCCGCGTCGGCCAGTTCGGGGTGCGCGAGATCGGACTTCTTCGCCATGGGTGCGTCTCCTTTCGGGGGGTGTTAGCGGCGGGACTTCGAACGCTTCTTCACGGCCTTCTTCGCCGGCTTCTTCTTCGGCGCCTTCCTCGCGGGCTTCCTCGCGGGCTTCCCGGAGACCTTCCGCATCAGCTCCTCGACCCGGCCCGTCTCCTCCCAGGTGCGGCCGCTCCCGGTCAGTCCGAAGTGGCCGTCCCGCGCCAGCCCCCGGTAGATGGGGCGGCGCAGGTGCAGCGCCTCGATCATCCCGCGCGGGGAGAGGTCGAACGTGGCGTGGACGGCCCTCTCGATGGCCTCCTCCGGGAACCGCGCCGTGCCGAAGGTCTCGACGCGGATCGACACCGGCTTCGAGACGCCGATGGCGTAGGCGAGCTGCACCTCGCAGCGCGACGCCAGGCCCGCGGCCACGACGTTCTTCGCCACCCAGCGCGCCGCCAGCGCGGCGGAGCGGTCCACCTTGGTCGGGTCCTTCCCCGAGAAGGCGCCCCCGCCGTGGCGGCCCATTCCGCCGGGGGGGTGCACGCTGATCGTACGGCCCGGGAGGCCGGGGTACCCGGGGGGCCCGCCCCGGACGGAGCGGGCCGGGGGGGT
>CAZWGT010000085.1:427-10949 GCA_964633345.1 uncultured Planctomycetota bacterium | reverse complement strand
GCCCGAGTCGCCCTTCGGGCCGCCGATGACGAAGCGGCCCGTGGGGTTGATGAGGTAGCGGGTGGCGGAATCGAGCATCCCGCGGGGGAAGACGGGGGCGACGATCGCCTCGCGGACCTCGCGCCGGACCTGCTCGAGGGAGACGTCCTCGGCGTGCTGGGTGGAGACGACCACGGTGTCCACCCGGGCCGGGCGGCCGCCGCGGTACTCCACGGAGACCTGGGTCTTCCCGTCGGGGCGGAGCCAGGGGATCTCCCCGGTGGTCCGCGCCTCGACGAGGCGGTTGACGAGGCGGCGCGACCACCAGGCCGGGGCGGGCATCAGGGCGTCGGTCTCGTCGCAGGCGTACCCGAACATCATCCCCTGGTCCCCGGCCCCGATCTCCTTGGCCTTCTCGGGGTCCTCGTCCACCCCCATGGCGATGTCCGGGGACTGGGCGTGGATGAAGACCTTCACCTCGGCGTGGTCGGCGTCGAAGTCCAGCCGCGGGTCGTGGTACCCGATGTTCCGGATGGTCTCCCGGGCCAGCGCCTCGTAGTCGGGCCGGGCCGTGGTCGTGATCTCCCCCGCCAGGACCACGAGGTTCGTGGTGGCCAGGGTCTCGCAGGCCACGCGCCCGACCGGGTCGGCGGCGAGGACGGCGTCGAGGACCGCGTCGGAGACCTGGTCGCAGACCTTGTCCGGGTGGCCCGGAGTCACGCACTCCGAAGTGAACAGGGATCGGCCCGACATGGATCCTCCTCAGGCGCGCCGCGCGGCCTTCCCGCCCGCCGTGGCCCTCGAGTCGAGCCTCGCGCGGAGCAGGTCCAGCGTGCGCAGCGTCGCCCCCTTGCCCCGGAGAACGGCCCCCCGGGCGGCCTCGCCGCGGCGCGCCGCGGCGCCGCGGTCCGCGTGGAGCCGGAGGACGGCCGCCTCCAGGCTCGCCGCGTCCTTCACGACCTCGAGGCCGCCCGCGGCCCCGAGCGCGTCCACGACCTCCTCGAAGTTCCAGTGGTGCGGGCCCGTGAGCACCGGCTTCCCGAAGCCCGCGGGTTCCAGCATGTTCTGCCCGCCGTGGGGAACGAGGCTCCCCCCGACGAAGACCACGTCCGCGACCGCGTACAGGGAGCCGAGCTCGCCCATCGTGTCCACGACGATCACCGGCTTCGCCCCGGCGGACGCCCCGGCCTTCGTCCGCCGGACCGGGCGGAAACCGGCCGACGCGACGGAGGCCTCCACCGAGGCGAGGCGCTCCAGCCGCCGCGGCACGAGGACGAGGCGGGCCTTCGGGTCCCTCTCCGCGACGGCCCGGAACGCCCGGAGGACCATCTCCTCCTCGCCGTCGTGGGTGCTCCCGGCGAGCAGGACCCACTCGTCGGCGCCGATGCCGAGGGAGTCGGACAGGGACTTCCTCAGCCCGGCCACGCCTTCCGTCACTACCGTATCGAACTTCAGGTTTCCCGTCACGAAAACGCGCCCCGGGGGCACGCCGAGGGCGAGGAAGCGCTCCCGGTAGGCCTCCGTCTGGACCCCGTAGAGCTCGATCCGGTCGAGGGGCTCGGGGATGAGCTTCTGCAGCCGGCGGTACCCCTTCACGGAGCGGGTCGTGATGCGGCCGTTCACGAGGAACACCGGGATCCCCCGGCGGCTCGTGGTGAGCAGGAAGTTCGGCCAGATCTCGAGTTCCAGGAGCACCACGACGTCGGGCCGGATGCGGTCGAGGACCTTCCGCGTGACGAAGGAGAGGTCGATGGGGTAGTAGAAGAGGTGCAGGTCGGGGAAGGTGCGCCGGGCGACCTCCTGCCCGCTGCGGGTCGTCGTCGAGACGACGACCTCCCAGCCGGGGAGCGATTCCCGCATCGCCGCCACGAGGGTGCGCGCGGCCAGCACCTCCCCCACCGAGACCCCGTGCACCCAGATGCAGGGGCGATCCCCGGCGCGCGGGGGGACGGCGCCCAGGCGCTGGGAGAGCCCCGCGCGCCAGCGGCGGCTCGTGGCGATCTTCACGAGGAAGAAGGGGAGGAGCAGGACGAAGGTCAGGAGGTAGAGCAGGTCGTAGAGGATCTGGACGAGCCGCAGCGGGCCGCGGGCGGTGCGGGCGTGGGGCGCCCCGGGATCGGTCGCGGGGCCCGCCAGGTCAGCCCCTCCCGTGGCACTTCTTGTACTTCTTCCCGCTGCCGCAGGGGCAGAGGTCGTTGCGCCCGATCTTCTCCTCGCGGCGCACCGCGGGCCGCGGCGCCTGGCGGCGCGCCTCGGCGTGGGCGTTGGCCTCGGCGGCGTCCGCCATGGCCTTCGTCGCGGGTCCGATCAGCTCGTCCCCCGAGGCGATCTTGAAGGCGTTGGAGACGGGGAGATCCATGACCGGGCGGGGAGGAGGAGGCGACGCGGGGGCGGTCGGGGTCGCCGGGGGAGGCTCCCCCGGAGGCGTCTCCGGCGGCGGCGGGGGCTCCTCGGGGAGCTGGATCTTGAAGGCGAACTCGGTGATGTCGTCCCGGATGGCGCCGAGCATGGTCTCGAAATAGCGCATCCCCTCGATCCGGTAGATGGTCTTGGGGTCCTCCTGGGCGTAGGCCTTCAGTCCGATCCCGCTGCGCAGCGCGTCCATGGCGTAGAGGTGGTCCTTCCACTTCTCGTCGATGGACGAGAGGAGGAGGTAGCGATCGATGGACCGCATGCGGTCGGTGCCGAACATCGCCTCCCGCTCCTGGTAGCGGGCCTTCGCCCGCTCGATGAGGGGCAGGGCGGCGTCGAAGGGGTCCTTCCCCTTGAACTCCGCGGGGTCGGCGGGGATGTCGAACTTCCGCGCGTAGACGTCGGCGAGGGCGGCGGGGTCCGGGGGCCCGACCTCGGGCTTGAGGTGGAACTCCGCCATCCCGTGGACCACGCGCTCCACCATGTCGAGGACCGTGGCCTTCGTGTCCCGCCCGTCGATGATGGCCTGGCGCAGGCCGTAGATCACCTTGCGCTGGTGGTCCATGACGAGGTCGTACTCGAGCACGTGCTTGCGGATCTCGAAGTGGTGCGCCTCCATCTTCCGCTGGACCTTGGCGATCATGCGGGAGACCAGCGGCGAGCGGATCTCCTCCCCCTCCTCCATGCCGAGCTTCTGCAGCGCGGTGGAGACCCAGTCCTTGGCGAAGATGCGCATCAGGTCGTCCTCGAGGGAGAGGTAGAAGACCGAGGACCCGGGGTCGCCCTGGCGGCCGGCGCGGCCGCGGAGCTGGTTGTCGATGCGGCGCGCCTCGTGGCGCTCGGTGCCCACCACGCGCAGCCCCCCCATGTCCGCCACGCCGGGGCCGAGGAGGATGTCCGTGCCGCGGCCGGCCATGTTCGTGGCGATGGTCACGGCGCCGGGCTGGCCCGCGCGGGCGATGATGGCGGCCTCGCGCTCGTGGTTCTTGGCGTTGAGGACCTCGTGGGGGACGCCCCGCTTCTGCAGGAGGTCGGAGACCTGCTCGTTCTTCTGGATGCTCGTCGTCCCGACGAGGACCGGCTGCCCGGTGCGGTGGACCTCGAGGATGTGCTCCACGAGGGCGGCGTACTTCTCCTTCGCGGTGCGGTAGATGCGGTCGTCCTCCTCGGTGCGGATCATCGGGCGGTTCGTGGGCACCGAGATCACGTCGAGGTTGTAGATCTTGTGGAACTCCGCGGCCTCGGTGCGGGCCGTGCCGGTCATGCCGGCCAGCTTCCGGTAGAGCCGGAAGAAGTTCTGGTAGGTGATCGTGGCCAGGGTCTGGTTCTCGCGCCTCGGCTCGATCCCCTCCTTGGCCTCGACGGCCTGGTGGAGGCCGTCGCTCCAGCGGCGCCCGGCCATGAGGCGGCCGGTGAACTCGTCCACGATGATGACCTCGGGCTTGCCGTCCTCGCCGGGCTGGACGACGTACTCCCCGTCCCGCTTGTAGAGGTGGTGGGCCTTCAGCGCCTGCTCGAGGTGGTGGGGCCACTCCATGTTCCCGGGCGTGTAGAAGGACTCCACGCCGATGGCCCGCTCCGACTTCTCGATGCCCTCCTCGGTGAGGAAGGCGTGGTGGTCCTTCTCGTTGACCTCGAAGTCGGTCCCCGCCTTGAGGCGCCGCACGACCTGGTCGGCGATGCGGTACTTCTCCGTGCTCTCCTCGGCGGGGCCCGAGATGATGAGCGGGGTGCGCGCCTCGTCCACGAGGATGTTGTCCACCTCGTCCACGATGGCGAAGTGGAAGTGCGCCAGGCACTGCTGGTCCTTGCGGCTGCGCATGTTGTCGCGGAGGTAGTCGAAGCCGAACTCCGAGTTCGTCCCGTAGGTCACGTCCATGCGGTAGGCGGCGAGCTTGGGCCCGGTGTCCATGTCCGCGTGGATGGCGCCGACCCGCATCCCGAGGGCCCCGTAGACGGGGGCCATCCAGTCCCGGTCGCGCCGGGCCAGGTAGTCGTTGACGGTGACGACGTGGACGCCCTTGCCCTCGAGCGCGTTGAGGTAGGCGGGGGCCACGGCCACGAGCGTCTTGCCCTCGCCGGTGGCCATCTCCGAGATGCACCCGCGGTGCAGCACGACCCCGCCGAGCATCTGGACGTCGAAGGGGCGCATGCCGATGGTGCGCCGCGCGGCCTCCCGGACGGAGGCGAAGGCCTCGGGGAGGAGGGCGTCGAGGGGCTCCCCCCCGGACAGGCGGCGGCGGAACTCGGCGGTCTTGGCGCGGAGGGCCTCGTCGGTCAGGGCCTCGAAGGGGGCCGAGAACGCGTTGATCCGCCCGACCAGCGGGGCGATCTCCTTGAGGCGGCGCTCGTTGTGGGATCCGAAGACCGTCTGGAACCCCTTGGTGAACCACGTCCAGTCCACTGATCGACTCCTGTTCTCTTATTCCTCGTCCGCGGCCGCGGCCCGATCCGACGAGGTTAGCGGGGCGCGGCGCTCCCGCCGACGAATGGCGGGCCCCGGCACGAGGTGGGACAGGAAGGAGACGAGGACGTCGCGCTGGTAGGGCTTGACGAGGAAGCCGTCGGCGTCGGCCAGGGCCGAGAGGTCCACCATGGCCGCCGTGGCCAGGAGGATGGGGATCCCCCGGTCCCTCCGCCCCCGGCGGATGCGGGCGCAGACCTCCGTCCCCTTCATCCGGGGCATGTCGTAGTCCATGAGGATGAGGTCGGGCCGCAGGGTCCGGAGCACCTCGAGGGCCTCGGCCCCGTCGCCGGCCTTGCGCACGCGGTACCCCTCCGCCTGCAGGACCGCCTCCACGGTGTCGGCGATGTCGGCCTCGTCGTCCACGACGAGCACCGTCCCGCGGGAGGGGCCCCGGCGCGGCGGGGCCGAGCGGCGGAGCACCTCGCGCAGGGCCGCGTAGGTCGGCAGCCCCGCGTTCTTCCAGCGGGCCTCGATCCTCCGCTTGAGGGCGAGGTTCCAGTGGCGGATCTCCTTCCAGGCCGGCTCGTCGGGGTCCCCGGGAAGGACGACGGCGTCGTCGTGGGTGTCCACGGCGAGGACGAACTCCCCCGCCAGCAGGTACTCCTCGAGGACGAGCTTCATGTTGGGGTAGCGCGAGTTCCCCAGGCGCATCACCCAGCGCCGGGCGCGCAGCGCCCCCTCCTGGCGGCGGGCCTCGTCCTCCATGACGGAGAGGACGTCCTCGGAGGTCCGGACCCCGTGGAGGTCGGGGAGCCGGCGCCGCGGCGGACGCCCGCCGTAGGCCTCCTCCATGTAGATGGCGACGGCCTCCCGGAGCATCACGCCGGTGAAGTCCTTCAGGTTCACGGGCCGCGGTCCGCCCGGGGCTCGAGGGTGCCGACCAGGTCGTTCACGTCGGCGATCCCCTGCTCCGCGAGGAGCCTCTCCACCCCGTCGAGGAGGTCGTTCGCCGCCGTCGGGGAGCGGAAGAGGGCTGTGCCCACCTGGACCGCGCGGGCCCCGGCGCAGAGGAACTGCAGGACGTCCTCGGGGGTCTCGATCCCGCCGATCCCCACGACCGGGATCCGGACCGCCGAGGAGGCGCGCCAGACCTGGAAGAGGGCCAGCGGCTTGATGGCCGGCCCGGAGAGGCCCGCCATGACGCGCCCGAAGACGGGCCGGCGCCTCCTCCAGTCCACGGCCGCGCCGAGATAGGTGTTCACGAGGGAGACGGCATCGGCCCCCGCCTCCTCGCAGGCCCGCGCCAGGGGCCGCACGTCGGTCACGTTCGGGGAGAGCTTGGCGATGAGGGGCAGGCCCGTCGCCCTCCGCATCCCCGCCACGACCTTCGCCGCCAGGCGCGGGTCGATGGAGAAGTCGAGACCCCCCGCCACGTTGGGGCAGGAGAGGTTGGCCTCGATCCCGGCCACGGGGTGGACCCGGGAGGCGGCGTCGATCCGCTCCGCGAGGGCGGCGAAGTCCTCCTCGGAGTCCCCCGCCACGTTGGCGATGAAGACGTAGCCCGCCGCCGCCACCTTCGGCAGGACGTCGTCGACGAAGCGGTCGATGCCGGGGTTCTGCAGGCCGATGGAGTTGAGCATCCCCGCGGCGGTCTCGTGGGTCCTCGGCGGCGGGTTGCCGATCCGGGGCTCGCGGGTGACGGTCTTCCCCACCACCCCCCCGATTCGGGAGAGATCGGCGAAGGGGGCCAGTTCCAGGCCGCTGCCCGCGGTGCCCGAGGCGGTGAGCACGGGGTTGCGCAGGCGGAGCGGGCCGAGTTCCACGTCCATGCGGGGCTTCATGCGCGCGCCTCCGGCGAGTCCGCCGTGCCGGCCTTCGGCTCGAAGAGCAGCCGCCACCCGACGAGGACGACGCCCACGGTGATCCAGGCGTCGGCCAGGTTGAAGGCGGGGAAGTCGCCGCCGAACCACACCCCCTTGACGAGGATGAAGTCCCGCACCCCGAAGTCGGCGTCGAAGGCCTGGATCGCCCGGTCCCAGAGGTTTCCCGCCGCGCCGCCGAGGATGAGGACGAGGCCGAGCGACTTCACGCGATCCCGGGGATCGGTCTGCCACCAGATCCGCCCGATGACCGCGACCGCCACGAGGGAGACCAGGGGAAGGACCCAGCGCAGGAAGTCCAGCCCGCGCCCCCAGGACCACGGTCCCGCCTGGTTGAAGACGGGGTGGATGGACAGGAGGTCCCCGAGGACGGGGTTGTCGGAGAGCAAGGGGTAGGAGCGGAAGATCCACCACTTCGTGACGAGGTCCAGCAGCGCCGCGGCGATGCCGACGGCGGTGAGGGGGAGGCGACGGGCCATCTCGTTCACGGGCGACGGATGATAATCGGAGCCCGCCTACTCCTCCTTCATCTTGCAGTCCACGCAGAGGCGCGCGTAGGGCAGCGCCCTGAGGCGGGCGCGCGCCACGGGCTTGAGGCACTCCTCGCACAGCCCGAAGGAGCCGTCCTTGATCCGGGCCAGGGCGTCGTGGATGTCGCGGAGGGTCTCGACGTCCTGCTCGACGATGCCGAGGGTGAACTCCTGCTCGTAGTTGTCGGTGCCGAAGTCGGCCATGTGGTCCACGGAGACGTCCTGGCCCTGGGCCCGCAGCGCCTCCTGCTCCCTGGACTCCTTGTCCCCGATGCGGCCGGAGCGGAGCGTGTGGAGGGCCTGGCGGAACTGCTCGAGCTCCCGCTTGTTGAAGGGGCTCTTGGGCTTCGGACGCGGCTTCTCGACCGGGACCGGCGCGGCGCGATGGGGCGCCTTCTTCTCGGCCTTGCCGGGAGCGGGCTTCGCCGCGCGCCGGGGGGTCTTCTTCGGAGCGGGCTTCCTGGCTTTTCGGGGCGAAGTGCTCGGGCTCACGGAAGGCTCCTTGGGGGAAGGGGCGGAATTCTATCCATCGAGCCCCCCACTGTCACGCAATTGCAGTCATCCCAACGCGATGATCGACAACGAGTTACGCCCGGCGGCCTCAGGATCGGGGCGGGCCCGCCGATGGAAGGGGGGTGATCCCCGCCTCCCCCTCCTCGTCCCTCCGCGACTTCACGGCCTATCTCCGCGCGGAGGCCGGGCTGGCGGAGAACTCCGTCGACGCCTACGGGCGGGACGTGGCGGCGTGGCTGGCCGGCCTGGATCGCCGGGGGAAGACCGCCGCCACGGCCGACCGGGAGGACGTGCTCTCCCACATCGCCGCGGAGCGCGGGCGGGGCCTCTCCCCCCGCTCCCTGGCGCGCTCGCTCGCGGCGCTGCGCACGTTCTACGCCTTCCTCGTCGCCGAGGGCCGCGCGCCTTCCGACCCGACGGCGGCGGTGGACGCGCCGCGCGCCTGGAGCCGGCTGCCGGCGGTGCTGAACCGCGAGGACGTCGAGAGCCTGCTGGCCCGGCCGAACGGGCACACGGTCCTCGGCCGGCGGGACCGCGCCATCCTCGAGGTGCTCTACGGCTGCGGCCTCAGGGCGAGCGAGATCGCGGGGCTCCGCACGGACCGGGTCTCCTTCGACCTCGGGGTGCTCCGCGTGCTCGGCAAGGGGAGCAAGGAGCGCCTCGTGCCCTTCGGCGACCGGGCCCGCGCGGCCGTGGAGGCGTGGATCGCCCACGGCCGGCCGAAGGTGGCCCGCGGGGAGGAACTCCCCCATCTCTTCCTGACGAAGGCGGGACGGCCCATGCTCCGCGAGGACGTCTGGCGCGTGGTGCGGCGCCACCTCCGCGGGGCCGGCATCGCGGCGGAGGCCTCGACCCACACGCTGCGCCACTCCTTCGCGACCCATCTTCTCGAGGGGGGGGCCGACCTCCGCGCCGTGCAGGAGATGCTCGGCCACGCCAGCGTCCAGACGACGCAGATCTACACCCACACCGACGCGGCCCGCCTGCGCTCGGTGCACCGGAAGTTCCACCCCCGGGGGTAGACTCCGGGTCGTGAAGGCCCCCGCGCTCGCCGCCCTTCTCCTCCTCGCGGCCCCCCCCGCCCCCGGGAACCTCCTCTCCAACGGCGGCTTCGAGAGCGGACTCGAGGGCTGGAAGGTCGAGAACGAGAGCGGCGACCTGAAGGTGGACATCGACGGGAAGGAGCGGGCCGAGGGGAAGTGCTCGGCCCACGTCGTCAAGCCGGACGCCCCCGGCCTCTCCAACGACCGGCTCACCGCGGAGGTGAAGCGGCTGCCGGCCGGGAAGAAGGTGACGGTCTCCGCGAAGGTGAAGGGGCAGGGGCTCAAGAACACCTGGCTCAAGTTCTTCGCCTTCGACGCGCAGGGGAACTCCCTCATCGAGGACTGCGACGTCTTCAAGTTCACCGGGAACCCGAAGTGGAAGGACGTGGACCGGGAGTTCGAGATCCCGAGGAACGCCGTGCGGGCCGAACTGCGCTTCTGCATGTTCATGGGCGGGGAGGCGTGGCTCGACGACGTGAAGGTCCTCGGCGACGCCGGCGCCGCCCGGGAGGCGGTGGGGACGAAGACCGAGAAGCGCAAGCCCCTCGACGCGGCCACGCGGACGTGGCTCGACGGGAACGCGGTGAAGGTGAAGTCCCTCGACTTCGAGGGGCCGCTCGCCGACCTCGCGCCGCTGAAGGAGATCCTGAAGGACGTCCGCATCGTCCAGCTCGGCGAGAACACCCACGGGGACGGGGCCTGCTTCGCCGCGAAGGCGCGGCTCGTGCGCTTCCTCCACGAGGAGATGGGCTTCGAGGTGCTCGCCTTCGAGTCGGGGCTCTACGAGTGCGACCGCGCCAACGAACTCCTCCGCAAGGGGGACGCCGACGGGGCGATGGCCGCCTCCGTCTTCGGGATCTGGCGCGTGTCCCAGGTGAAGCCGCTGTTCCGGTACATGGCGGGGAAGCCCCTCCTCCTGGCGGGCTTCGACTGCCGCGCCTCCGGCTCCCTCGCGGGGAGGATGTGGGACGAGGTCTCCGCCTCGAAGGAGGACCTCGCCCCGGTGAGGCGCCTCGACGCGCTCATGGAGGAGCAGGGGGACAAGTACGCCCCGCCCGAGAAGGACCTCGCGGCGGGCCTGGCCGCCCTCGAACGGATCCGCAAGGGGACGGAGGACCCGTTCCTCGCCCGCTGCCTCGACAACTGGAAGGCGCGGGAGGCGTTCGAGCGGTCGAAGTCGGACAGGTCCCTGGGCCCCCACGGCTCCACCAACCTCCGCGACGCGGCGATGGCGGAGAACCTCCGCTGGCTGGCCGAGGTCCGCCACCCCGGGAAGAAGATCGTCGCCTGGGGCGCGACCTTCCACCTCGCCCGCGGCCTGGCCGGCGTGAAGATGGAGGGGAACGCGAAGCACTACGAGGGCTGCCGGAACATGGGGCAGGGCGTGTTCGAGGCCTTCGGCAAGGGCGTCTACACGGTGGGCTTCGCGGCCCACGGCGGGAAGGCGGGGTCCTTCACGTGGAAGGCCGATCTCAAGCCGCCGAAGGACGGGAGCGTCGAGGACACCCTGTACCGCTACGCGGAGCCGTTCCTCTTCGTGGACCTGCGGCGGGAGGGACCCTTCGCGAAGGCGTTGCGCATGGCGCCGATGTCCTACTCCCGCGACATCGAGGCGGCGTGGCCGACGGTCCTCGACGGGGTCTTCTACGTCGAGGAGATGACGCCGGCGCGGTAGGGGACGCTCCTCGGTTCCTCGGTTGTGTGTGGTGAAAGCCCCAGGCGGTATCCACAGACAACCAAGGAACCAAGGGGCGGCCC
>CAZWGT010000085.1:0-417 GCA_964633345.1 uncultured Planctomycetota bacterium | reverse complement strand
GAGCGGAGCGAGCCCGCGGGGGCTGTCCCCGGTTCCGGCGACGCGGGGGAGGGGCCGAACCGGGGACAGCCCCTCGACCCGGGCTTCGCCCGGGCCGAGGGACAGTCCCTGGCCTACCCCTTCTTCCGGTTCTCCCAGTCCTTCAGGAACGCCGCGAGGCCCTTGTCCGTGAGCGGGTGGTTCATCAGCTGCTCGATGATCTTCCCCGGGCAGGTGACGCAGTCGGCGCCGATCTTGGCCGCCTCGACGATGTGCATCGGGTGGCGCACCGACGCGACGAGGACCTCCGTCTTGTAGCCGTAGTTGCGGTAGATGGTGACGATGTCGTGGATGAGGGCCATCCCGTCCTCGGAGCAGTCGTCAAGGCGGCCGACGAACGGAGACACGAGGTAGGCCCCGGCCTTCGCCGTGAGCAGG
>CAZWGT010000084.1:0-12836 GCA_964633345.1 uncultured Planctomycetota bacterium | reverse complement strand
GCCTCGAAGGCGGGGCTTCTGGGGCTCACGCGGGCCTCGGCGGAGGCGCTCCGCCCCCTCGGGGTCCGCGTGAACGCCGTCTCCCCCGGCGCCGTGGGCACCTGGAACGGCCCCTGGGACGCCCCTCCCCCGAAGGAGCCGCTGAAGGGCATGCTCGTCCCCTCGATGGTCGCCGACGCGGTCCTGTGGCTCCTGTCCGACGCGGCGGCGGGGGTGTCGGGGAGCGAACTGGTGGTCGGGGGGGGGACGGCGTTCACGCTGAAGACCCCGTAGGCGACGGGGACGGCTTGGGCCGGGCGACCCAGCGGGTCGCCCCTCCACGACCCGTCGCCTCGTAGGGGCGACCCTCCGGGTCGCCCGGCCTCCGTTGGGGCGCCCCTACGGCAGCATCTTGTCCGGGTTGAGGATCCCCTCGGGGTCGAAGGCGCGCTTGAGCGCCCGCATGACCTCGATCTCCGCCGGCGGGCATCCGATGGGGAGGTAGCGCCGCTGGACCCAGCCGATGCCGTGCTCGCCCGAGATCTGCCCCCCGAGGGAGACGGTGAGCCGGAACATCTCCTCGATCACGGCGGGGACGCGGTCGTTCCAGGACGTCTCGTCCATGTCCATCCGGAGCAGGTTGCAGTGGAGGTTGCCGTCCCCGGCGTGGCCGTAGCAGACGACGCGGAGGCCGGCGCGGCCGCAGATCTCCTTCACCCCCCGCACGAGGGCCGGCAGGGCCGCGCGGGGAACCACCGTGTCCTCCTCCTTGTAGACGGAGGACTTCTTCACCGCCTCGCCGATGGCGCGGCGCACCTTCCAGAGGTCGGCCTGCTTCGAGGGGGACTCGGGGAGGAGGCAGTCGATCGCCCCCGCGTCGAGGCAGACCTCGCCCGCGCGGGCGAGGTCCGCGTCCACGGCGTCCTCCCGGTTCCCGTCGAACTCCACGAGGAGCAGCGCCTCGGCGTCCCCGCCGGGGACGGGGATGCGGAGGTGGGACGACGCCAGCCGGATGGCGTCCCGCTCCATGAACTCGAGCGCCGCGGGCCACAGGCCGGCCCCGTAGATCCTCGAGACGCCCGCGGCCGCCGATTCGAGCGTCGGGAAGGGGACCAGCATGCAGCGCTTCACCGTCGGGAGCGGGATCAGCTTCAGCCAGATCCTCGTCACGACGGCCAGCGTCCCCTCGCTCCCCACGAGGACCTGGACGAGGGAGTAGCCGGTGCGGTTCTTCAGCAGCTTCCCGCCGGGCCGCACGATCTCCCCGTTCGGGAGCACCGCCTCCAGGCCGAGGACGAAGTCCTTCGTCACCCCGTACTTGGCGGCGTGGGGGCCGCCGGCGTTCTCCGCCACGTTCCCGCCGAGGGTGCAGGAGCCGCGCGAGGCGGGGTCGGGGGGGTAGTAGAGGCCGACCTTCTCGACCGCCTCCTGCAGGACCTGGGTGATGACCCCGGGCTCCACGACCGCGACGAGGTTCTCCCGGTCGATCTCGAGGATCGCGTTCATCCGGTCGAGGGAGAGGACGATCCCCCCGCGCACGGGAAGCGCGCCTCCGGAGAGGCCGGTGCCGGCCGCCCGCGGCGTGACCGGGACCCGGTGGGCGGAGGCCGCCCGCATCACCCGGGAGACCTCCTCCGCCGTGCGCGGGCGGACCACCACCTCGGGGTCGAACCAGAGGTCCTCGGTCTCGTCGCTCCCGTAGGGTTCGCGATCCGCGGCGTCGGTGATCACCCACTCCGGGCCGCAGGCGGCGCGCAGCGCCCCGAGGACGGCGGGGGTGACCTTCCCGAAGGGGGCCACTAGAACTCCAGCGATTCCCCGCTCCGCACGATCCGGATCGCGGGATTCCCCCCCGACTTCACCTGGGCGCCGATCCGATCCTCGAACCCCGGCTTCACGTGGGAGACGAACACCGGCACCCCCGCCGGGACGGCCGAGGCGGCCCTGCGGTGCCCCGCGGGGGTGAGGTGCCCGGTCATCTTCGCGAAGGCGGCGTCCTCGTCGGGGAAGGAGGCCTCGAGGAAGACCGCCCGGAGCCTCCCCTCCGCGGCCTTCACCACGGCGCCCAGGCAGGACTCCTCGTCGGTGTCCCCGGCGAAGAAGACCGCCGACCGGCCGTCGTCCACGAGCCAGCCCGTCGAGGGGACGGTGTGGTGGAGGGGGAAGCCGGTGACCCGGTAGCCCGCCACGTCGACCGGCCGGCCCGTCTCGAGGGGGTGGTCTGTGATGAGGGGGATGGGGATGACGAAGGCCTCGAACCACATCTCCTTGTTGAAGAGGTGCTTCTTCACCGCGTCGAGGGTCTCCGCCGTGGAGAGGATGCGGAGCGGGCTCTTCGTGCGGTCCCCGTTGATGAGCATGAGCGGGAGGTCCCGCACGTGGTCGAGGTGGCTGTGGGTGATGAGGACGTCGGTGACCCGGAACTGCTCCTCGAGGGAGAGCTGGGTGGCCACGGCGCCGGCGTCCACGGCCAGCCGTCCGTCCACGAGGAAGCTCGTCGGGAAGCAGCCGGGAGCGCAACCCCCGCTCGCGCCCAAGACCCGGACCTTCATGGGGCGCGCCCCCCCCCTGGTTCCACGGCCGGGGAAGTGTAGCGGACGGAGGCGATGGCGGGAGAGAAAGCCCGGTTATCCCCTGCATGCCGGGTCGGCTCCACCGTCCACCCCCGCGGGCTTCCTTCCGCCGCTCCGCGGCGGGGGTCGGGAACGTCGAGGCCCGAGGGACCGGGCCTCGAAGTTCCCGACCGTTCGAAGGCGACGGCCACGTCGATCGGGGTGATCGTCCACCGACGGGAAGCGAGCCCCCCGACCCCCGCCGCGAAGCGGCGGAACGACCCCCCGGGGGCACGACGGATCGACGGGAGTACCCGACCCGATAGGCGGAGCGGGCGGTTATCCTCCCTCCCATGGGCGCGCTCCCCCGGACCAAGATCGTCTGCACCCTGGGATCGCGGGATCCCTCGGATCCCGCCATCCCCCAGAACGCCCCGGACTTCACGGAGCGCCTGGCGGCGGGGGGGATGTCGGTCGCCCGCCTGAACCTCTCCCACAACCGGGACTTCGCCGACGGGGCCGGCTGGAGCCGGGAGGACGGGTGGCTCGCCGCCGTGGCCCGGGTGAACGGGTCCCCCGCCCCCTCCGGGGGCGCCCGCCGCGTCGCGGTCATGGCCGACCTGCAGGGCGTGAAGCTCCGCCTGGTCCTGCCGAAGGAGCAGAGGCGGGAGGGCTGGCGCCTCGAGAAGGGCATGACGGTCCGCATCGGCCTCGCCCCGGGCGCCCCGGCCCCCTTCGTGGACGGGGGGCCCGCGCTGGCGGAGGACGTGCGCTCCGGCCTGGCCGGGCGCGGGGCCGAGGGCCTCCTCCTCCACGTGGGCGACGGGGAGACGCTGCTCCGGGTGCTCTCGGTGGGCGGGGACGGGGTCCTCGAGGGGGAGGTCGTCGTCGGCGGGACGATCTTCGACCGCAAGGGGATCACCTTCCGCGGGGTCCGGGTGACGGTGGACTCGGTGCTCACGTCGAAGGACCGCCACGACCTCGCCCGCTGGCTCGTCCCCCGCTTCCTCGCGGGCTCCGTGCACTTCGTCGCCCTGTCCTTCGTGCGCGGGCCCGAGGACATCCGGGCGCTGCGGGACTTCGTGCAGGGGCTCCTGGCCGAGGCGGGGGAGGGGGAATCGCCGGAGGACGCCGGCATCGCCGAGGACGCGGCCCTGCGCCTGCGCGACGACCCGGCGCTCCTGGCGGAGTACCGGAGGCTCCTGGACCTCGTCCCCCGGGACGAGGCGCGGTCCACGATCCTCAGGCTTCCCGTGATCGCCAAGATCGAGACCCGCGAGGCGGCGGAGGACGCGCCGGCCATCGTGCGCGAGGCGGACGGGGTGATGGTGGCGCGCGGGGACCTCGGCCTCCAGTGCGAGGCGCGCGAGGTGCCGCGCCTGCAGAAGGAGATCCTCCGCGCCGCGGCACGGGCCGGGAAGCCCGCCATCGTGGCGACGCAGATGCTCGACTCGATGGAGCGTTTCTACGAGCCGCGCCGCCCGGAGGCGAGCGACGTGTTCAACGCGGTCCTCGACCACGCCGACGCCCTGATGCTCTCGGGCGAGACGTCGACGGGGATCTTCCCGGTGCGCGCCGTGGAGGTGCTCCGGGAGATCATCGAGACGGCGGAGGTCTGGGAGGACCCGCAGGCGGTGGAGGGGGAGTCGATCCAGGCCCGCTTCTACGAGGTGGTGCGGGGGGAGCGCGCGTGGCACGGCCCCTCGGCGGCGGTGACCGACCACGCCTCCTACCTGGCGGCGCTGTCGGCGCCCGTGCTCGGCGCGAAGGCGATCGTGGCCCTGACGATGTCGGGCGGGACGGCCCGGATGGTGGCCCGCTTCCGCCCCCGGATCCCCGTCTACGCCGCCGTCTACCACGCCGCCGTGGCGCGGCGGCTGGCGCTCGCCTACGGCGTCCTCCCCGTCGAGATCCCCTTCCAGGCCGCGGGGACCCCCGTGGACCGCGCGCTGGAGGCGGCCCTGTCGGTCCTCAAGGAGAGGGCCCTCGTCGCGAAGGGGGACCGCGTCCTCGTCCTCTGCGGCCGGCCGCTGGGCGAGGGGGCGGGCACGAACCTCCTGAGCATCGAGGAGGTGCGGTAGGCGGCAGGGGGGGCCCGGGCCTCGTCTCCGGCGACGACCTTCACCCCGTGACCGCGGTGTCCTCCCCGAGGACGTCCAGGTAGGCCCTGTAGGCGTAGACGCGGTCCCGCTTCCGGCCCGTGGTCTCCTCGAGGACGCCCGCGCGCAGGAGCGCGTCGATGGCGTCCCCCGCGGTCGGCTTCGAGGCGCCGAGGAGTTCCATCGTCCGCGGCAGGGTGACCATGGGATGTTCGGGCAGCAGATCGAACAGGCGGATCGAGGAGACGGTCGCCGCTTCGTGGCCGGCGACCGCGAGCCGGTCCCGCCCGAGGACCCCGTGGAGCCGCCGCGCCGCATCCACCCCGTCGTCGGCCGCCTCGCGGACGCACTCGAGGAAGAACTCCGTCCACCCCTCCCAGTCCCCGTCGGTGCGGACCGCGGAGAGGCGACGGTAGTACTCCTCCCGGTGGCGCTTGAAGGACAGGCTCACGTAGAGGAGCGGGGAGGGGAGCAGCCCCCAGTGCTCGACGAGAAGCGCGATGAGGAGCCTCCCGATGCGCCCGTTCCCGTCGAGGAAGGGGTGGATGGTCTCGAACTGCACGTGGGCGAGGCCCGCGCGGACGAGCGGCGGGAGGGCGTCCTCCGCGTGGATCCAGCGCTCGAGCTCCCCGAGGGCCCCGGGCACCGCCGCGGGCGGGGGCGGCACGAAGCGGGCGTTCCCCGGACGGGTGCCCCCGATCCAGTTCTGGGACGTGCGGAGGGTCCCCGGCCTCTTCTCCGTGCCGCGGACGCCGCGCATGAGGCGCCGGTGGGACTCGCAGAGGAGGCGGGTGCTGAGGGGGAGGCCCTTCGGCCGGGCGATCTCCGCCCGGGCGAAGGCCAGCGCATCGACGTAGTGGCAGACCTCCTCCACGTCGGCGGGACGCTCCGACCGGCTCGTGGCCTCGAAAGCCACGACGTCGTCCAGCGAGGCCTGCGTCCCCTCGATCTGCGAGGAGATCACGGCCTCCTTCCGGACGAAGCCGTACAGGAACCACGGCGCGCTCGGGACCATGGCCCCGGCGATCTCCAGGCGGCCGACGGCGGCGATCGCCCCGGCGTGGAGTTCCGCGATCCTCCCTTCCACCCGGAGCGCGGGGGCCTTCGGAGGCAGGGGATGGGGCACGAAGGCCCGGACCTTCTCCCCGGCGGTCTCCGTCGTCGCGTAGGTCCCGGTGACGCGTGCCATGGCCGGTCGGCTCCTCCTGACGGTGATCCTCGTTGGTCAGGAGATCCTAACTAGCAGCCACCGTAAGTCAAGAAGTCTTTACTAGTGAGTCGGCCTAGTGGTGGTGGCGGGACTTTGCGGCGCCCGTCGACTTCGTGGCCGCGGAGCCCGTCTTGTTCCGCCGGGCGCGGACCTTCGCGGCCTCCGACTCCAGCCGCGCCAGCATCGCCGCGCGACGGGCGAAGAGGCGCCGGGGCTTGCGGGGCTTCCGCGCCGAGAGCGCGTAGGCGGTCAGGATCGGCAGCGCCACCGTCGCGTCCACGTAGACCACCACCGTGTCCGGCAGCATGTCCGGGTCGATCTTGCCCCAGGACACCGCCTCCGACGGGGTCGCCCCGGAGAGGCCGCCCGTGTCGGGCCGCGCGTCGGTCATCTGCAGGAAGTAGTCGTGGCCCTTCTCGTCGATGCCCAGCACCTCCTGGATCTGCGGCTCCGTCTGCAGGAGGAAGTTCTTCGGCGACCCGCCGCCCACGATGAGGACCGCGCTCTTCCCCCCGCGGCGCTTGGCGTCCAGCACGATGGAGGCGGTCTCGTTCACGTCGGCGTTCACGTCGTACCGCAGGCCGTTCCCCTCCAGGGCCATGGCGGCCACGTTCATCCCGATGGAGGAGTCCCCGGGGGAGGAGGTGTAGACCGGCAGATCCAGGCGGTGTGCCGCGGCGAGGAAGGACTTCTTCCCGATGCCGAGGATCCGCTCCCGCTCGGCGAGGTAGCGCCCGGCCTTGTGGTGGAACTCCGCGGTGCTCATGGACCGCTGGAACTCCGGCGCGGCGATCATCGCGCGGAAGAAGGCGTCGGTGCCGAGCAGCACGTCGTAGTGGAAGAAGATGTCGTAGATGCGGATGATCCCGTCCTTCCGCAGGAGGCGGTCGTCCACCCCGGCGGATCCCGCGTGCAGCGCCATCCCCATCCCGTGGTGCGCGTCGTGGTAGAGGTTGGCGCCCGTGGAGATCACCCAGTCCACGAAGCCCGCCTCGGCGAGCGGGATGAGGCAGGACATCCCGAGGCCCGCGGGCGTGAGCGCCCCGGTCACCGACATCCCCACCGTCACGTCGTCCTCCAGCATGCGGTGGACGAAGAGCCGGCAGGCCTCGCGCAGGCGCGCCCCGTTGTAGGCGCAGAAGGAGTTCTCGACGAGGTCCACCACGGACGCGCCGCGGCGGATGGGGGAGGGGAGGATCCGCTCCCCGGAGAGCCATCGGGAGTCGCGCCTGGTCTTGGCCATGGGCGACTGATCTACGCCGGGGCCGGAGGGGCCTCGCCGGAATTCCCGGGCCCGGCGGCGGACCGCGCTCGGCGCTGGGCCTCGCGGCGCAGCCGCAGCCCGTCCATGGCGGCGCGCAGCGCCGTGACCTCGGTGTGGAGCAGGTCGCGGGAGCAGGCCAGGCGGGCGTTCTCCGCCTCCAGGTGCTCGATGGTCTTCTCGTCCTTGGCCGATTCGTGCCGCAGCAGGTCCCGGTCGCAGAACAGGCGCGCGTTCTCCTCCTGGAGCTCCTCGACCTTCGCCAGGAGCTCCCCGACGCCCCCGGGCGCCGCCTCCTCCGCCGGGGCGGCCGCGGGGGGGCGCATCAGCCGCTCCACGAGGGAGCGGGCGATGCGGGTGGCGCTCGTCTCGCTGTTCCGCCCGAAGGCGCGGTCGAGGTCGTCGAGGTCCTGGAGGAGGGCGGCCGGGTCGGGGTAGCGGTCCTCGCGCCGCTTGGCGCAGAGCTTGCGCAGGATCCCGTGGGTCGCCTCCATCGTCTCGGTGCTCCCCTTCACGAGGCCGGGGTCGGGGAAGGGGTCCTTCAGGTGCCGGGCCGCGATCTCCGCCGAGGAGGCCCCGGGGTAGGGGGGACGCCCCGTGAGCAGGTGGTACCAGGTGCAGCCGAGGGAGTAGAGGTCGGTGCGCACGTCGAGGTCGGGCGCGCGGCGGACCTGCTCCGGCGAGGCGTAGTGGGGGGTGCCCAGGGCCACGACCCGGTTGGAGGCGAACGGATCGTCGTGCACCCGCTTGGCCAGGCCGAAGTCGAAGAGCACGATCCGCTTCTCGGCGGTGCAGTGGAACACGTTCGACGGCTTCACGTCCCGGTGGATGACCCCGTGCTTCCACGCGTGGTCCAGGGCCGCGGCGACGGCCCGGACGACCTCGAGGGCGCGGCGCTCGGGGAAGGGGCCGAGCTCGCGCAGCAGCTGGTGCGTGGTCGCCCCCTCCAGCAGCTCCATGGCGATGTAGCGCACGCCCCCGTGCTCTCCGGCCTCGAAGCCGCGGACGATGTTGGGATGCACGAGCCGCGCCACGGAACGCGCCTCGCGGACGAAGCGCTCGCCCTCGTCCCGCTCCTCGACCTCGGCCACGGGGAAGACCTTCAGGGCCACGATCCGGTCCATCGAGACCTGCCGGGCGCGGTAGACGGTGCCCATCCCCCCGGATCCGAGGCGCCCGAGGATGTGGAACCCCGCGATCATCTCCCCCGTGGAGCGCAGGCGCAGCTCGCCCAGGAGGGCGGCGGAGCGCTCCTCGGAGAGGATGGAGCGGGCCACGAGGAGGTCCTCGATCCGGGGCGGGACCTCCCCCCGCGCGGCCGCGGTGCGCACGGCGTTGAGGACCTCGACGACCTGCGCGAGCGAGCACCACCCGCGCCGCACCGCCGCCTCGCCGAAACGGTACGCCTCCTCGGGGATCACCCGTGTATCGTACCGGGATTCGCCGGGGGACCCCGGCGAGAAGGGGCCCCCTTGAGCGACGAACTCGTGGACGTCCGGCGGCGGAAGATGGAGGCCCTCCGGGCCGCCGGGGTGGCGGTCCGTCCCGAGCGCTTCGAGAAGAGCCACGACACCGCGGCCGCGCGGGCGCTCTTCGAGCGGCTCGAGCCGGCGCTCGCGGAGCCCGGCGCCGCCACCGCGGAGAAGGTCTCCGTCGCCGGCCGGCTCATGCTCTCCCGCCCGATGGGGAAGCTCGCCTTCGGCCAGATCCAGGACCACCGGGGGCGGATCCAGTTCGCCCTCCGCCGCGACCGCCTCGGGCCGGAGCGGTTCAGGCTCCTCCTCGACAACCTCGATCTCGGGGACCACCTGGGCCTCAGGGGCCCTCTCTTCCGCACCCGCACCGGCGAGGCGACCGTGGACGTGGAGGAGGTCGTCTTCCTCGGCAAGGCGCTGCGGCCCCTGCCGGAGAAGTGGCACGGGCTCTCGGACCGGGAGGCCTGCTACCGCCAGCGCTACCTCGACCTCCTCGGCAACGAGGGGACCCTCGACCGGTTCCGCCTGCGCTCCGCCTTCATCCGGGAGACGCGCCGCCACCTCGAGGAGAACGGCTTCGAGGAGGTCGAGACCCCGATCCTCATGGGCAAGCCCTCCGGCGCGCTGGCGCGGCCCTTCGTCACCCGCCACCGGGCGCTCGACATCGACGTCTACCTGCGCATCGCCCCGGAGACCTACCTCAAGCGCCTCGTCGTCGGGGGGTACGAGCGGGTCTACGAGTTCGCCCGCTGCTTCCGCAACGAGGGGATGGACCCGTCCCACCTGCAGGACTTCACGATGCTGGAGTGGTACGCGGCCTACTGGAACTTCGAGGACAACATGCGCTACACCGAGTCCCTCCTCCGGGAGGTGCTCGGGCGGCTGTTCGGCGCGGGGCCGCTGAAGGTCCGCGGCAGGGAGGTCGACCTCTCCCGCCCGTGGCCGCGCGTGAGGATGACCGACCTCATCGAGGAGCACTCGGGGATCCGGATCCGGGAGCATCCGGAGGCCGGAGACCTCCGCGCCGCCATCCGGGGGCGGGGGATCGTCCTCGAGGACGACGCGAAGATGGGATGGGGGAGCCTCGTGGACGGGCTCTACAAGAAGACCTGCCGCCCGCACCTCGACGGCCCGGTGTTCCTCGTGGGCCACCCCATCGAGGGCTCCCCCCTCGCGCGCCGCAGCGACGCAGACCCCGGGACCGCCGACCGCTACCAGCTCGTCGTCGCCGGGTGGGAGATCGTCAACGCCTACTCGGAGCTCGTGGACCCCGACGACCAGCGGCAGCGGCTCCTCGACCAGGCCCGGGCGAAGGCGGGCGGGGACGAGGAGGCCATGGAGATGGACGAGGACTACCTCCTGGCCATGGAGCACGGCATGCCCCCGATCTCCGGCTTCGGCATGGGCATCGACCGGGTGCTGGCGCTCTTCACGGGGGTGGACAACCTCCGCGACGTGGTCTTCTTCCCCCTCGTGCGCCCCCTGGACGCCCCCGGGTAGGCCTTGGGCAGGACCGCCCGCGCCTTCGAGACCGCCGGCACCCTCGGGGCCGCCCTCGTCTCCGCGGTCCCCTTCCTCCTCTCCCTCGGGCGCTCCCTGTTCACCGCCCGCGCGGAGAGGCGGAGGGTGGAGGAGGCCCTCGGCCGCTGGGACCCGCCGCCGCCCCCCGCCGCGGCCCCGGCCGGCAGGCGCGGCGGGCGCCTGCTCGTCGTGGCGGGGGAGCCCTCGGGGGACCGGATCGCCGCGGGCGCCGTGGAAGCGCTCGCGCGCCGGAGGCCGGGAGCCGCGGTGCGCGGTTTCGGGGGGCGCCACATGGCCGCCGCCGGGGTCCGCCTCGACCACGACCTCGCGTCCGACGCGGTGATGGGGTTCTTCGCGGTGGTGAAGGCGGCGCCGCGCATCCTCTCCCTCTACCGGCTCTACCTCCGGATCCTCGACGAGGATCGGCCCGACGCGGTGCTCCTCGTGGACTACCCGGGGTTCAACGTGCGCGCGGCCCAGGCGGCCCGCCGCCGCGGGATCCCGGTGGTCTGGTACGTGGTGCCCCAGATCTGGGCGTGGGCCCCGTGGAGGGCGGGGCGCATCGCCCGCGCCGCCACCGACCTCTGCGTCATCCTCCCCTTCGAGCGGGCCTTCTACGCGGGCCGCGGCATCGGGGTGCGCCACGTCGGCTACCCGCTCTTCGAGGACATGGACGGGGAGGGGATCGACGCGGCGACGGCGGCGGGCCTCCGCGAGGGGGGGCGGCCGGTGCTGGCGGTGCTCCCGGGGAGCCGTCGGCAGGAGATCGAGAAGAACCTCGGGCCGCTGCTCCGCGCGGTCGGGCTCCTGCTGGAGCGGATGCCCGAGGTGAGGCCGGTCATCGCCTGCGCCGGTCCGCGCCTGCGGCCGCGGATTGACGCGCTCGTCAGGGCATCCGGCCTGGCGGTCGAGGTCCTCGACGGGCAGGCGCGGACGCTGCTGGCGTGCGCCCGGGCCGCCGCCTGCGTCTCGGGGACCGTCACGATGGAGTGCGTCCACGCCGGGGTGCCCGCGGTCATCGTCTACCGGGTCTCCCCCGTGGGGCGGGCGTTCATGCCGGTCCTGCTGACGATTCCCTGGTTCGGCCTGGCGAACCTGCTCGCGGGGAAGGTGGTCTACCCGGAGCACGCCGACCCGGACCGGGACGCGGGGGCGGTCGCCTCGGAGCTGGAGGAGCGGCTGCGGGACGGTCCGGCGCGCGAGGCGTGCCTGCGGGAGGTGTCGGCCCTGCGGGCCCGCGTGGCCACGACGGGGGTCCCGGACCGGGTCGCGGAGGTGCTGGACGGGCGGATGGGTGCGGCCCCCCCGGTCGCGCGCTGACCCGGGAGGCGCCGCCCCTTTTTCCGCTAGTTCCGCCCCAGCGCGAAGCGCAGCGCGGGGATGTTGACGAGCGCGACCTGGATCGCCCCGCCGGCCGGCGCGGTGCGCTCCAGCTCCTTCACGGCCTCCTTCAGCGGCTCGTTCACGCAGACGGCCCCGCCGAGGGAGTTGAGGGCGAGGACGGCCTTCTCGGAGTCGAGGGCCTTGACGATCTCCGCGGTGCGGGCCCCGAGGTCCCGCGCGTCGGCGGCGGGCAGCCTCTCGAGGCGGGACTGGATGGCCGACGCGGCGGCCTTGCGGGTCTTGTCGGTCGTCTCCCCGGCGGCGAGCGCCTCGAGGAGGAGGTCGTCGATGCGGCGGTCGGCGGGGGTCCCGGCGACGGCGGCGAGGAGGTTGCGGCGGACCTCGTCGGGGGAGGTCTCGTAGAGGCGGAGCATCTCGTCCACGGAGGGCTTGACGGGGAGTTCCGCGAGGGCGAAGGCGGCCCTCTGGCGCTCCTTGACGCTGCGGGCGGGGTCCCCCGCGGCGGCGGCGATCACGGGCAGGGACCCGGCGTTCCCGCCCAGGGCCAGGAGCATGTAGGCGTTGCCCCTCACGTCCTCGTCGGGGTCCCGGGACGCGGACTCCAGGAGCCACGCGGCGATGGTCGGCTCGGACCAGGACTCGCGGGGGATCTTGCGCATGAGGTCCACCCTCTCCTTCGCCGTCCCCGCGGCGCGCAGCGACGCCACGAAGAGGGCGGGGTCCTTGGCCCGCGCGGCGACGGCGGCCCGCTCGGCGGCGTGGGGGTCGAAGGCCTCGAAAGCGGCGAGGAGGACGCGGCGGGACTCCTCGTCCCGGATGCCCATGAGGAAGACCTTCAGGTGTCCGAGGAGCATCCGGGAGCTGGACGGGTCCCAGGCGAGGGAGAACAGCGCGGTGCGGTTCTCCTCCCCGCCGTCCAGGAAGTCCATGAGGTCCCGCCGGAGGTCGGCGGGAAGCTCGGTGGTGGGCCCGACGGCGGCCTGGAGCCGGCCGAGCAGGTCCCTGGCCTTCGCGAGAACGGCCCCGTCGGCGGCGGCGCCCCGATCGGGGAGCGCCCGCCCATCCGTCCGGTCCCCGCCCGCCCTCGCGGCGTAGGCCGCCCGCGCCCGCGGCGCGGCGGTCCGGGACTGCGGTGCCGCCCCCTTGCGGGAAGACGAGCCGCGGGAGGCCGCGTCGGCCCTCCCGCCGGTCAGGCAGACGACGGCGACGACGAGCACGGCAGCGCCGCCGGCGACGGCGGCGAGCGTCAGGTTCTTTGCGCGCATCTGTGCCTCCTCGGGACGAATCCCGGGATGCGGAGGTGGAAGTTCGAGTTCTGCCCAGTGCTACCGACTGCCCAGATTTGCGGCCTGCCCGGTACTACTTGAGGATGACGGAGGCGAACTCGACTTCGGT
>CAZWGT010000083.1:0-12858 GCA_964633345.1 uncultured Planctomycetota bacterium | reverse complement strand
AGCGACTTCGGGAACACCGTGAGGTTGCGGCACCCGGTCTTCTGCACGAGGACCATGTCCTCGATGCGGACGCCGCCGACGCCGGGGTAGTAGAGGCCCGGCTCCACGGTGACGACGGAGCCCTCGGGGAGGACGTCGTCCACCCCGCCGACCCGCGGCGCCTCGTGGATGTCGAGGCCCACCCCGTGGCCGGTCCCGTGGAAGTAGCCCTGCATCTTCCCGTTCTTCGGGCCCGTCCGGTACCCCTGCGCCTCGAAGCGCTTCTGGATGGCCGTGTGGATGTCCTTCCCGTTCACGCCGGCGCGCACCATCGAGATCCCCATCTCCTGCGCCTCGAGCACCGCGGCGTACTGCTTCCGCGCCGCCTCCGTCGCCTTCCCCTTCACCACCGTCCGGCTCATGTCGCTGTAGTAGCCGGTCCGCGCCGAGCGGGGGAACACGTCGAACACGATGGGCAGGTGCGGCCGCAGGGGCCCCGACCCGCGGTTGTGCGGATCCACCGCCTGGTCCCCGCAGGCCACGATCGTGTTCTTCGCGATGCAGGAGTCCTCCATCAGCGCCACGTCGATGGTCCGCTTGATGTCCTCGGCGGTGAGGATGCGGCTCCCCTCCACGATCCGGTTCCCCCGGATGCGGGCCCGCTTCAGCCGCGCGAAGGCCCTGGCCACCGCGCGCTCCGTCGCCTCCTGGCACTCCCGGAGCGCCCGCACCTCGGCCGTCGTCTTGATCACGCGCTCCGGCAGGAACGGCGCGGGCCGGGAGTCGATGCGGATGCCGCGCTTTCGAAGCGCGTCGGCCATCCCCACGGGGAACTGGTCGGGCACGCAGGCCCGCCGGACCCGGTGGCGCTTCAGGGCCGTCGCGAGGATGTCCGCCATGCCGGGCTTCGGGATGCCGGCATTCACCGCCCGCTTCCGCGTGTCCGTGAGCGAGATCACCACGTCCGCCTCCGACTCCTCGCGCGCGCGGCCGATCTCCAGGTCGTTGGCCATCAGGTAGTCCCGGCCCCGGGCGCGGAACCACGCGAAGGCGTCGGGGGCGAGGAACCCCGTGGCGTAGTACATGTCGGCGTCGGTCTCGCTGGCGGCGTAGTGGAGGAGGGGCGTGTCCTTGGGCATGGAGGTCTCCGGAGGGGTGAGCGGGGGATCCTAGACCTGTGCCGACGGGACGGGAAGGGAAGCGGAGGGGAAGCGGCTGACCCGATCGGTTCTCTCGCGAGGGGAGGGGGAACGCCGTGTCGTTGACGTTCATCAGCCGGGAGGCGTGGGCCCCGTCCGGGCGGGCCTCAAGCCGCCCCGGTCCGGACGTGGACCGGCGGTCGCCTCCCCGGCTGCTGGGCGGGGCCGGTCGGCCGGGTCCGGGCTGGTAAACTTCCGCTCTACGGCCACGCCTTCTTCGCGAGGGACTCCTCCACGAAGTCCCCGAGCTTCCCGGGGGATCGCTTCGTGCTCTTCATGAAGGAGTGGAGGTCCACGTAGGAGGGCTCCCAGCCGCGGTGGTCGCGGGAGGGCTCCCCGAACTGCGAGCAGAAGGCGATCCCCGCCGCCTGGGCCAGCACGTACTCCCCCTGCCAGGGGGTCTCGCAGCGGATGATCACGGACGTCTCGATGTTCATCGTCAGCTTCTTGAGGTTGAAGACCTCGTAGTCCTTGTCGGCCCGGTAGGCGATGCGGTGGAGCACCGAGCGCACGTAGTTCTCCCAGGCCGGGGCCTCCTTCCTCATCTCCGCGAGCCAGCCGTCGATCTTCTTCCGCGTGTCCTCGTCCTTGATCGCGTACTCGGGCTTCAGGCCCTTCGGGCGCCCGGACTTCCACCAGGACGGCGCCTCCTTGAGCGCCTCGGGCCGCCAGGCGAAGGGGTTGGCCTGCTTGTCGAGGACGATCTGCGCGCACTCCGCGGCGTTCTTCCCCGTGTCCCCGGTCTTCGCCTTCAGGGATTCGAAGATCCGGGCGACGGGCTTCTCCCCGCCCTCGAAGTCCAGCACCGCCCACACGAGGTGCTTGCGCACGTGGTTGTCCGCCGCGTTGCAGGCAGCCTCGACGATGTCCTTCTGCGCGCGCCGGTCCATGGTGCGGTTGAGCGCGCGGGCCGCCTCGATGCCGGCCTGGACGCGGGGACCCTTGGCGACCTCCACGAGCTTCGGCCAGGTCTCCCGGTCCTTCGTCGCCGCGCCGATGAAGCCGGCCGCCTCGATGGCGCGGCAGGCCTCCTTCTCGTCCTCGGCCCCCGTCCGCCCCAGGTAGGCGGCCGCGGCCTTCTCCGGGTCGGACATCCACGCGGCCCAGGTGGCCAGGAAGCGCAGGTGGCGGGCCTCCTCCTGGACCGTGTAGGCCACGAGGAAGGGGAGGTTGGCGGGGTTCTTCTGCTTCTCCCCGAGCTCGAGGAGGGCGGAGCCGAGCATCTCGGCGTCGAGCTTCACGAGGGACTGGGCCGATCGGACCCGCGACTTCTCCAGGAAGACCGGGTCGAGGACCTGGCCGCGGAGCGCGGCGGCGTCGTCGGCGGATCGGGCGGGGGGCGCCGGGAGGAGGGCGAGGCCGATCAGGAGGAGGGCCGGGGGGTGCCGCGTCATTTCTTCTTGCGGTCGATCTCGGCCTGCGCCTCGTTCATCCACTCCTCGACGTCGGCGGCGTCGCCGCCGAGCTGGAGGTACTTGTTGTAGTGCTGGATCGCCTTCTCCGGGTCCTTCAGGAACTCCTGGTAGTAGGCGCCGAGGAGGATCTGGAGGTCGGCGTCCTTCGGCCGGAGCTCCGCCGCCTTCTCGTAGGCCTCGGCCGCAGGGGCGTACTTCTTCAGCTGCGTCCTGGCCCGCGCGAGGCCCGTCCAGGCCGTGTCGTCCTTGGGATCGTACTCCGCGGCCCGGGCCAGGGAGGCCTCGGCGGCCGACCAGGCCTTGGTCTCGTACTGCGCCTCGCCGAGGTCCCGGTGGTAGCGGCCGGAGTTCGGGGCCAGTTCCACCGCCTTCTGGAAGGGGGCGACGGCCTCCTTCGGCCGGTTGAGGGCGTTGAGCGAGCAGCCGAGGGCGTTCCACGCGCGCGCGTCGGCGGGCTGGAGCTTGACGAGCTTCTGGTAGACGGCCGCCGCCTCCTTGGGCTTGCCCTGCTGCTCCAGCACGAAGCCGAGCTGGAACATGGCGCCGGCGTCCTCGGGGTTGCGGTCCAGGGCGTTCATGAACTCGCGCCCGGCCTCCTCCATCTGGCCCTTGGAGACGAGGATCGCCCCGATGGCGGTGACGACGTCGCCGTCGAGGGGGTCGAGCCGGGAGGCCTCGCGGTAGTCCTCGATGGCCCCCTCGACGTCCCCGGTGATCTCGTGGGCGAAGCCGAGGGCGTAGCGGAACTCGGCCCGCTCGGGGAAGGCGGCGGCCGCCTTCTCGAGGAGGGCGACGTCGCCGGCCACGCTCCGCTTGTCCACGCCCTTGCCCGGCGGGCGCGGGATGGCGTCGGCCTTCTTCAGGCGCAGCAGCGCCAGCTGCAGGCCGGCGTCGAAGTCCCCGGGGTTGAGGGCGGTGACCTGGAGGAGGAGCTTCTCGGCCTCGACGGCGGAGCCCTTCTCGGCGGCGATGGCGGCGTCGAGGAGGAGGACCCGCGGGTCGGGCTTGGCGGCGGCCCGGAGGTCCTTGAGGGCGGCCGAGGCCTCGTCGGCCCGCCCCTGGCGGAGGATCGCCAGGCCGAGGCCGAGGCGGGCGTTGGCGTCCCCGGAGGAGGCGTCGAGGGCCCGGCGGTAGCAGGCCTCGGCGGCGGCGTAGCGGCGGGCGGCGCAGCACTGGTCCCCGGCCCTTGTCGCGGCGGCCGCGTCCCCGGGGCGCAGCTCGAGGGCGGCCAGCGCGGAGGCCTCGGCCTGGGGGGCCTTGCCGATCCGGGCCAGGACCTCGGCCAGGCCCACGTGGGCCCAGTAGCCCTTCGGGTCGGCCTTGAGGGCCTCGGCGAGGACCTTCTCCCCCTCCGCGGGGGGGAGGAGCCGGGCGTAGAGGCAGGCCGCGTCCGCGCCCTTCTTCTGCTCCCAGCGGGACTTGTACTCCCCGAGGATCATGTTCGCGGGGAGCTGGCCCCGGGCCGCGTCCTGGTAGAGGATGTTGCACTCGACGTCGTCGGGGGCGTCGGTGAGGGCGGCCCGGGCGGCCTCGAGGGCCCTGGCCCGGTCCCCCTTGCGCAGGTGTTCCCGGACGGCGGCGATCTTGGCCCGGTCGGCGGGGACGGAGGAGGCGCGGGCCGGGGGGGCGAGGAGCCCCGCCCCGAGCAGTCCGGCGAGGAGGATCCCGGCGCCGGTGCGACGGATCAACGCGACACCTCGTTGCGGGAATCCTGCTGCCTGCGGGAGTCCTCGCCCATGCGGCGGTGGCGATCGAGGACCTCGTTGCGCTTGGTCTTCTGGACGTCGTCGAAGGTGGCCTTGCGCCCGGACTGGAACCTCCGCTCGCGGTCGGCCTTCTGCATCTCGGCCTCGGCCGACTCGAGGAGCTGGGGGCGGTCCATGGGCTGGCCGTCGCTGCCCCGCTTCCCCTTGCCGCGCCCGGCCCCGCCGCGCCCGCCGCCCCCGCGCCCGCCTCCGCCGCCTCCGCCGCGGGCCTGGGCGCTCTCGGAGAGGGCGCCGCCGCCGGCGAGCATGGCGAGTCCCAGCATGAGAAGGGTCTTCTTCCAGCGCATGGCGCGCCTCCTCGGGAGGGGGTCCAAGGATGATACCCGGTCCCACGGCGTTTGGTAGCGCCTAGCGGAACTTGGCGGGGTTCTTCTCGATGTAGTCGAGGAGGCTGCGCACGGCCTTGCGCCTCCCCTCCTCGGCCCCGTCGGGGGAGAAGGAGAAGGACTTGCCCGTGAGCTTCTGGACCACCCGGAAGGCGAGTCTCCGGGTGGAGGCCTCGGGGGACTCGAGGCTCGCCACGAGGCGGGGTACGACGCGGAGGTCGTTCGTCTCCTCCATCGCCTTCGCCGCCTCCTCGCGGACGGAATCGAGGAGGGCCCCGTTCCCCAGGACGGGGATCAGCGTCCCCGGTCCGTCGGCGCCCAGGCGCACCGCCTCGATGCGCTGGCGCGCCGCCATGTCGGCCTCCGAGGGCTCCCGCTCCGCGCCCTTGGGGAGGGCCTTCGCCTTGACGGGGAGGGAGAGGTCCACGTTCACCGATTCCGCCCACTTCGGGTCGATCTCCCCGCGGATCGTGATGGAGGAGACGTTGGCCTCGGAGTCGATGACGTAGAAGCCCGGCCTGAGGCCGCGCATGACCGGCCAGTTCGCGTCGCCGCCGTTCATCTTGGAGCTGTCGATCTCGAAGAACTCGTCCGTGCCGTCGCGGCCGAGGCGGACCTTGATGGGCTTGAGGGTCCCGACGTTCGGGCTCGTGGACCGGGTGATGTAGCGGAAGGCGTAGTCCCCTCCGGCGTCCGGGGCGTGGGCGGTCATGCGGCAGATCATGTGGGTCTTGGCCTGCCCGCGGTGGTCCTTGTTCTGGAAGTACTGGTCGTAGATGGAGTAGACGGTCAGCTCCTCGCTGACCCGGTCCTCGGCGAAGTAGGCCCCGAAGTCGCGGGGGGTCTTCATGCGGACCTCGAACTCCATCTCCGCCTTCTTCCGCAGGATGGGCTTCCAGATCACCGCCCCGGTCCCGGCGAGGCGGATCGAGCGGTCGTACCACTCCCGCTTCCAGGTCCCCTCCATGTGGAAGGCGCGGTAGTCGGAGAAGTCCTCGAGCTGGGCGGGATCGGCCAGGTCGTAGTGGACCTCGGCCGTGTTCCCGTGGAGGGAGACGACGGTCCCCTTGAGGACCGCGTCGAGGGAGAGCCGGTCCTTCCTCGGCCCGTCCTTCGGCGCGTCCTTGCCGCCGGGCTGGGGCGTGCTCTGGGCCGCGAGGGGGGGGCCGGGGAGGGCGAGCACGGCGGCGGCGGCCAGCAACGGGAGCCGGAGGGCGGTTCTCATGACTCCTCCATTATCGGGCGAGACCGTGCCGATCGACGAATCCCTTCACCACGCGGAACAGCTCGTCGGGCCGGTCCACCCACGGGAGCCCCCGCGTGTCGTCGAGCGTGGCGACGAGCCCCTTCGGGAACGCCTCCCGCACGCGCTGGCCCTCGGGGTGGCCGGAGAGGGGGGATCCGCCGGGGAAGACGAAGAGGGCGGGCGTCTCGATCCGGGCGTGGCGGTCGAACCGCAGCGGGGGCACGGAGGCGAATCCCTGGGCGTCGAGGGTCCGGGTCCACAGGAGGTGGCCGATCAGGTCGGAGCGGTCCATGAGGCGGTGGGTGAGGGCGGTGCGGGCCATCCAGCGGTCCTCCCGCTCGTCGCGGGAGGAGGGGTCGAGGCCGAGGAGGCTCCGCGCGACGGCCCTCTCGTCCGCGCTTCCCGACTCCGCCATCCGCACGAGGGCGGACCCGTAGGACTCGGCGTCGAGCCACCCGTTGAGCAGGATCAGGCCCGCCGTGCGGTCGGGGTGGCGCATCGCGTAGGTCTCGGCGATCCAGGTGGCGGGCCCCTCGGCCAGGAGCACGACCCGCTCGACCCTGCGGTCCCGGCGCAGGGCCTCGAAGGCCTTCGCCAGGCGCTCGACGGGGTAGGGGGGGATCCGGTCCCCGTAGCCGGAGAGCCCCGTCAGCTCCCGCACGGACGGAAGCCGGATGTAGTGCACCTCGAACGTCTCGCGCAGGGAGTCCAGCCACGGCCGGAAGTAGCCGTGGGTCCAGCCGAAGGGGGCGAGCACGAAGAGCGCGGGGCGGCGGGACCCGTCGGTGGAGGGGCGCGACGGCGTGGAGAGGACCTCGAGACCGACGCCCGCGAACTCCCGCTTCTCCGGCGCGACGTCGGCGGGGGGGCCGGTGTCGGGGTCGTCCTTCCTCCGCTCCCACCACGCGGCCCACGCCTTCGGCTCCGGCCCCTCGTCCGCGCCGGTCAGGGCGCGCAGGGTGTCGAGGAGGAAGACCTTCACGCGGAGGTCGGTCTCGCGGGCGAGCGCCGCGACGAGGGCCCGGAGCGCCCCGCGGGACGGCAGGGCCCGCAGTCCCCGCGCGGCGTCGCGGCGCACGGCGGCGCTGCGATCCTCCAGGGCGGCGGCCAGGGCCTCGCCGTCGCCGGGGACGGGCGCCAGGGCCAGGGCGTAGGCGAGGCCCCCGCGGACCATCCCGTCCTCGTGGGTCAGGAGGTCGAGGCGGCACTGGGCGCGGAGCGCCCCCTCGGGGATGGTCGCGGCGGACTCGGCGGCGGCCCCGCGCACGAGCCAGTGGGGGAAGCGGAACCCGTCGTGGAGGAGGGGGAGGGCCTCGGCGCGGGCCGCGTCGAGGTGGCGGAAGGCGGCGGCCTTGTCCTCGGGGGCGGAGGATCGCCACTTCCGCTGGAACTCGGCGTCGTTGCCGGCGGGGGCGAGGAGGGCCAGGACGAGGAGGAGTTCCTTCACGGGGGAGATCCTACGCGGTTCCGTCGGGGGGTGGGCCCGGTAGACTCTCCTCCATGGGCGTCCACATCGTCGAGCACCCGCTCCTGGCCGACGCCCTGGCGACGCTGCGCGACGCGACGACCCCGCCGGCGCTCTTCCGCGCCGCCATGGCGCGGGCCGGGGCGCTGCTGTTCGTCGAGGCCTCCCGCGATCTCCCCGCCGACCCCGCGGTGGTGCGCACGCCGATGGGGGAGGCGCCGGCGCGGCGGCTGCGCGCCGACGTGCTGACCCTCGTCCCCGTGCTCCGCGCGGGCCTCGGCCTCCTCGACGGGATCCTCCCGCTCGTGCCCGGGGTGCGCGTGGCGGTGGTCGGGGTGAAGCGGGACGAATCGACGGCGGAGGCGGAGGCCTACTACGAGAACCTCCCCGCGGCGGCGTCGGGGTCCCTGGCCTTCGTCCTCGACCCCATGCTCGCCACGGGCGGCACCCTCGTCCGCACGCTCGAGATCCTCGAGGACGCCGGCATCGGGGAGTCCCGCGTCCTCTGCGTCGTCGCCGCCCCCGAGGGGGTGCGGGCCGTGCGGGAGTCCTACAACGAGATCGAACTCTGGTGCGCGGCGGTGGACGAGGGACTCGACGAGCGGTCCTACATCGTCCCCGGCCTCGGGGATGCGGGGGACCGAACCTTCGGGACTTGATCCCCGGGCGGTACCCTCGCCGTTCCCATGGTCCCCCTCGACGATCCCGCTCTCGCCCGCGACTGGGAGGCGATCCGCGCCGCCGTCGAACCCCTCGGGAGCGCGGCGGTGGCGTTCTCGGGCGGGGCGGACAGCGCGCTGGTGCTGCGCGCCTGCCGGGAGTTCCTGCCGGCGGGGAGGGTCGTCGCCGTCACCGGCCGCTCCGAATCCCTGAAGCCCGCGGAACTCGAGAGGGCGGCGTTGCTCGCGAAGTCCCTCGAAGTCCCCCACGAGATCGTCGACACCGAGGAACTCCGCGACCCCGGCTACCTCGCCAACGACACGAACCGCTGCTGGCACTGCAAGAACGAGCTGTACGGGCGGGTGGGGGAGAGGGCCCGCGCCCTCGGCCTCGCCGCCGTCGTGGACGGCCTCAACGCCGACGACAACGTGGAGGAGCGCCCCGGCGCCCGGGCGGCGCGGGAGCACGGCGTGCGCTCCCCGCTCCGCGAGGCCGGCCTCGGCAAGCCCTCCGTCCGGGCCCTCTCCTGGGCCCTCGGCCTCCCCACGTGGGACAAGCCCGCCGAGCCCTGCCTCTCCTCGCGGATCCCCTTCGGCACCGCGGTGACGGTCGAGCGGCTGGCCAGCGTGCGCGCCGCCGAGGCGGTCCTCGAGTCCCTCGGATTCCGCGTCCACCGCGTCCGCCACCACGACGTCGTCGCCCGCGTGGAACTGCCCGCCGAGGACCTGGCCCGCGCCATGGAGCCGGCCACGCGCCGCGCCATCGTCGAGGGGGTCAAGGCCGCCGGCTACGCCTTCGTCGCCCTCGACCTCGAGGGGTTCCGCTCCGGCTCCGCCCACGAGGCGCTCCGCGCCGGCCGCGGGCTGCCGGTCTGACCGTGGCGACCGTCCACCTCGTCCGCGGGCGGGCCAAGCCCGTGTGGGCGGGCCACCCCTGGATCTACGCCGCGTCCATCGCGTCTGTCGAGGGCAGGCCCGCCGACGGCCAGATCGTGGACGTCCGCGACGACGCCCGCCGCTTCGTGGCCCGCGGGTTCTGGAACTCCCGCTCCCTCCTGCGCGTCCGCGTCCTCACCATGGACGAGGCCGCGACGGATCCCGCCGCCGTCGTGGCGGCGCGCGTGGGCTCGGCGTGGGCCCTCCGGCAGGACGCCGGCGTCCCCGCCGAGACCGACGCCTTCCGCCTGATCCACGCCGAGGGGGACGGCCTGCCCGGCGTGATCGCCGACATCTACGCCGGATGGGTCGTCGTCCAGATCTCCGTCCTCGGGATGGAGCGCCTCCTCGAGCCCCTGGCCGACGCGATCCGGGGGACGGTGGAGCCGAAGGGGATCTGGCTCCGCGGCGGGGCGCGCCACGCCAAGGCCGAGGGCCTGGCCGACGGGGACCGCGCGCTCCGCGGGGCGGAGCCGCCGGAGACCGTGTGGATCCGCGAGCGCGGCGTCGGCTTCGGCGTGGACCTCCGCGCCGGGGCCAAGACCGGCCATTTCGCCGACCAGCGGGAGGACCGCGCCCGGTTCGCCGCGCTCTGCCGCGGGCGGCGCGTGCTCGACGCGTTCTCGGGGACCGGGGGTTTCGCCCTCCACGCGCTCGTGAACGGCGGCGCGGCGTCGGCGGTCTGCGTGGACGGATCGAAGGCGGCCCTCGAGGGCCTCCGCCGCAACGCTGCGCGCAACGCCGTGAAGGATCGGGTGGCCGACGTCGAGGAGGACGGCTTCCTCGCCATGCGCCGCATGTCGGGGGCGGGGGAGAGGTTCGGGGCGATCTCCGTCGATCCCCCCCGCATGGCCGAGAAGAAGCACGACGTCGAGGGGGCCCTCAAGGCCCACCGGGAACTCCACCTCCGGGCGATGGAGATGCTCGAGGACGGCGGGATCCTCGCGGCCTCCTCCTGCAGCGGGGCCGTCGGGGACGAGCCCTTCGAGGAGACGATCCGCGACGCGGCCCGGCTGGCGAAGCGGCGGGTGCAGGTCCTCCACCGCGGGGGCCAGGGGCCCGACCACCCCTGGTCGGTGGCGACGCCGGAGGGGCGGTACCTGCGGTTCGTGTTGGCCCGCGTCACCCCGATGGGGTGAACGGCCGGGCGACCCGGAGGGTCGCCCCTACGAGAGTCCCGCCGACGGGCCGACCCCGCCCGTCACTTCGCGTAGATCGACAGGTACCCCACGGGCACCTCGAGCATCAGCAGGCAGAACGCGGTGGGGTAGACGTCGCCGATGGACGCCGGGGTGTCCTGGCCTTCCCAGGCGCCGGACTCCTTCTGGTCCTGGAGGATCCGGGACCGGAGGGGGAGCCAGTAGTTCCGCCAGCGGTCCCCCCCCTTCCAGTGGTAGGCCTGGACCCCGTAGAAGGCCCCGTAGAAGGGATACCCCGTCTGCCCCGAGAGGGGGGGCGGCCGCAGGCGGTCGAGGTAGGCGAAGGCGCGGTCCAGGGCCTCCCGCCGGTCGTACTCCGCCAGCCCCACGAGGGAGGTGATCCCGGCCGCCGTCAGGGCGAAGGTCTCGTTTCCCCGGCTCCCGGGGGTCTCGATGGTGGAGAGCTGGTACTTGAAGCCGCCGCTCGAGGCCTGGCTGCGCTTCATGTACTCCCGCGCCTTCTTGATTCGCCCCAGGCTCACGACGAAGCCCCGGTTGCTCGCGGCCAGCAGGGCCTGCACCTGGCAGACGGTCACCGAGCCCTCGTGGTCCCCCGAGCCCGTGGCGCTGGGCGCGTAGTACCAGCCCCCCTGGATGGCCTGGGAGGACTCGATGCAGTCCACGGCCGCCTGGATCCCCTTCCGCAGGTCCCGGGAGAGGCTGCGCAGCTCCTGCTCCTCCGGGTCCCGGGTCTCCTTCTCGTCGGGGCTCGCGGCGGTGCCGTAGGCCTCCGCCAGCGCCAGGGTCGCGAAGCCGTGGCCGTGCATCTTCGACAGGTCGTCCCCGCGGAAGGAGACGTACCCCTTGAAGGAGGAGTTGGCCTGGGCGTCGAGGAGCCAGCGGACCGCCCGGCGCACGGTCCCGCGCCAGGGCCCGTGGCGCAGCCCGTGGCCGGCCCCGAGGAAGGCGAGGGTCGCGAGCGAGGTCACCGCCGTCTGGCCCTGCACCCCGGCGCCCGCCTCGAACGAACCGTCGGTGTTCTGGCGCTTCCCGAGCCACTCCAGCCCGCGATCGATGGCCTTCTGGTGCTCCGGCGTGATCCGGTCCTCCGGGGCGCCTGCCGACTCGGGGGCGGGGCCGCTCTTCCCCTCCCGGTCCCCGGGGGCGGCGGGGAGGGGGGCCGGCAGGGCGAGGCCTGCGGCCAGGAGGAGGGCCACGGGGGGGCGGACCATGGAGGGGATTCTAACCGCCCCCGTCGTCCCCTCCGCCCCCGTCCTCCGCGGGCGGCTCGTCCTCGAGGTGGAACTTCTCCGCCAGCTTCCTCCAGATGTCGCGCAGGCGGGCCTGCCGGCGGGCGAGGCGCTCGGCCTCCGCGCGGCGGCCCTCGTCGACGACGGGGTCGGCCTTCACCTCCGCGGCCAGCTCCTCGATCCCGGCGTTGAGCTCCGTCTGCAGGTCCCGGAGGAGGCGCAGCTCCGCGTCCGGCGGCACGAGGGACCGCTTCTGCTCCCCCTGCCCCTCGCCCTGGCCCCCGCCCGCGCCGTCGGGGTTCTTCGCCCGCTCCTCGGCGAGCTTCTTCATCATCTCCCGGTCGAACTTCAGCGCGTCGGCCATCTTCTTCAGCCGGCGGGCGATCTCCTGGCCGAGCACCTGCGCCCGCTCGCCGGTCTCGAGGTCCTGGAAGTACCCGGCCAGCCGGTTCATGTCCTCGGTGATCGATCGCAGGACGAAGCCGTAGACGTCGCTCCCCTCCTTCTCGATGGCGGCGGCCACGGACTCCGACTTGGCCGCGAGGTCGGCCTCCTTCGCCTGCTGGTCACGGAGGATCGCCCGGTTCACGCGCGAGAGGCTCCCCTCGGCGGCCTCCCGGTCGGCGTCGAGGTTCTTCACCGCGGTGTTGACGGCGGACTGCCCCTCGACGAGGGCCGCCAGCTCCCGGCCGATCCGGAAGAGCAGCTCCTCCTGGTGGATGGCCTCGTAGCGGCGCTCCTCCTCCTCGAGCTCGTCCAGGATCTCCCGGAGCTTCCGCTCCGCCTCCTTCTGCTCCTCCTCGGCGGCGGCGGCGTCCCCCTCCTCCATGGAGCCGGACGCCCGCTCCATGGCCCCCGCGGCCTCGCGCGCCGGGTCGGAGCCGGACTCGCCGCCGGAGTCCCCGCCCCCGGACGGGGAGGAGCCCCCGGCGAACTCCCTCGTCTTCGCGGCGAGGTCCTTCTGATCCCGGAGCGGGTCCTGCAGGGTCTCCCGCAGGCGCTTGCGGACGCGGGGGTCCTCGAGCTCGTCCCGGGCCTTCGCGAGGTCCTTCTCCGTCTCGGCGCGCTTGCCCGCCCCCTTGTCGGCGGAATCCCCCCCGGTCTCGCCGGCGGCCCCCTCGGCGGACGCCGCGGCCCGCCCGACCGATTCCGAGGCACCCGGCATCCCGGGCCGGTCGGGCGTCTGCTTCATCCGCTCCGCCAGCCTCTTCAGCCGCTCGGCCTGCTCCTTCTGCCGCTCGGCGAGGCGCTTCATCTCCTCCTCCGCCCTCTTCCGGGCGGCGGCGGCGGCCCCGCCCTCCCGGCCGGCGGCGGCGGCGAGGCGGTTCGCGGCCTCCCGCGCGTCGGGGGCCCCGCCGGAGGCGTCCCCGGAACGGGCCCTCGTCTCGGCCCTCTCCATGGCGGCGGCGGCGTCCCTGAGGGCCGCGGCCTGCTCCGCGGCGGCGGCCGCGGCGGCGGGGGCGCCCCCGGCCGGGGGC
>CAZWGT010000082.1:0-12987 GCA_964633345.1 uncultured Planctomycetota bacterium | reverse complement strand
ACCCCGGGGGGGGGCCGTACCGCCGCTCCGCGGCGGGGGTCGGGAGACCTGAGCCCCGAACGCCCGGGCCTCAGGTCTCCCGACCGAGGGACGTCAACGGCCACGTCATCATGGTCGGCGGGGGCCGAGGGGACTCGCTTCCCATCGGTCGGCGATCCCACGGTCCGTCGTAGCCGTGATGGTTCCGGGGACGCGCCTCGCCTTCCATCCCGCTGGAGAGGCCAACGTCCACGGCCACGTCTGCACGGTCGGCGGGGACGGACGGGGGCCCGCTTCCCACCGGTGGTCGATCTCCCCGATCGTCGGGGCCGTACGGGTCCCGCGCGCCGGCCTGTAAGATGGGGAACGTGCATCCGCACCCGTTCCCGACCGGCCGGCCCATCGCCCTCGCCGTGTTCCTTTTGGCCTGCGTCGCCCAGGATCCGGCGCCCGCCCCGCCGCGCCCGCCGACCCCGGCGCCGGCTACCGCGCAGGGGCTTCCCGCCCAGGACGGCGCGGGAAGGGACGGCAAGGGGAAGCCGGCCCCCCTCTCGATCGAGGCCCTGGATACCCTGCTCCTCCGGGCGGAGCAGAACCTCGTCCGGCACGGGCTCTCCCTCGATCCCCGCCAGGTGCAGCTGGCGGCGACGGACTACAAGGCGGCGCTGGAGGGGATGCCCGAGGGGATCGACGGGGATCGGCGCTTCACCGCCCTGTTCGGACTGGCCTTCGCCCTGGCCCGCATGGACCCTCCCGCCGACGCCGCCGGGAGGGATGCCCGCGTCCGCGACGCCCTGGAGAGCCTGGACCGCGCGTCCCGGATCGAGTCCCAACCCCCGGGCAGCTTCGCCGGCAACCCGGGGCTCTGGATCGTGGACGGGATCGTGCGGGAGGGGATCGGGGAGTACGCGGCCGCGGAGAGGCAGATCACCCTCGGTTTCGCGAAGCTGGAGGAGTACCGGGGGCTCCGGCCGTGGCAGACGTACCAGCTGCGGATCTTCGGGCTCCTGGCCCGGGGGCGCGCCTTCCTCCAGGCGCCGCTGAACCGGGAGGACCTCGCCCTGAAGGACTTCAAGGCGGCGGAGGCGCTCGCGACCGAGGCCCTGCAGGACCCCCTCGCCCCCCGGGATCGGCGGCTGAGGACCTCCATCCTCACGCACAAGGCGGCGGCCTACCAGAGCTTCGAGTACTTCGAGGAGGCGGAGAAGGTCCTGGCGGAACTCGTCGCCACCGACCCCGACAACGCCGTCCACCCGTACAACATGGGGCTCGTCCAGGCGATCCAGCAGAAGTACCCCGAGGCGCTCTCCTGGTACAGGAAGTCCGCCGACCTGAACCGGAAGGACCCCCGCCCGCGCCTGAAGATCGCCTTCATCCTCCTCAGGTATCCCGACCCGGGGAAGGAGCCCGACACCGAGGCCGCGGTCCGGGAGGGGGAGATCTACCTCAGCCGCATCGGGGGGGAGCCCGACCCGGAGTACTGCGCGCTGCGCGGCGAGGCGGCCTTCCTGCGCCGGGAGATGAAGGAGTCGGAGGCCTGGTTCCGCAGGGCGCTCGCCCTCAATCCCTCGTGCCGCACGGCGCTCCAGCGCCTCATCAACATCCTCGGCCAGAAGGAGGACCCCACGGATGCCGCCCAGGAGGAGATCCGGGACCTGCGGAAGAAGCTCCAGGACTCCCTGAAGAAGGACAAGGACGGCGGCGGGATGGAGACGAAGAAGTCCGACATGACCTTCTGCTGAGGGGCGCCCGCCCGCAACCTCCTCCCCCGCCCACCCCCGTTGGGCTACCTTCGGAACCGTGCCCGAGCCCCCCCACGGCCCGCCTTCGGGAGTCCCGCTCCCGTCGCGCCTGCGCAGGGCCCTGGCCTTCGCCGTCTCGTGGGAGGAGTGGTTCCTCCTGCTCCCGCCGTCCCCGGGGATCCCCGGCCGCCTCCTCCGGGCCCTGCAGGTCGTGGTCCTCACGGGGCGCCGCTACCGGGAGGATCACGCCGGGGACCGGGCCGCCGCCCTGGCCTTCGCCACCCTCCTTTCCCTCCTCCCCCTCCTGCTCCTCGCCCTGGCGGCCTTCGGGGCCGTGGGGATGGGGCCGGAGACCCTCCAGCACGTCCGGCTGTGGCTCCTCGGGAACTTCGTCCCCGACACGGCCCGGAGCTTCCAGCTGACCGTGGAGACCACCCTGGACGCCGTCGAGACCTCCCGCAGGGAATTCGGGACCCTGGGCGTCGTCCTGCTGGTCCTGACGGGATGGAAGCTCCTCGGCACCCTCCAGAGGACCTTCGAGCAGATCTGGGGGGTGCGCGACTTCGCCTCGAGGATGCGGCGGATGGTCGCCTTCTGGGCGGCGGTCGTCCTGGCCCCCTTCCTCGTCGCGGGCTCCCTCCTCCTGTCCGGCTTCGTGGAGACGCTGGCCGGCCGCGGGCTCCTCCCGGGAGGGACGTTCACCGCCGCCGCGACCTACCTGCTGCCGGCGATCCCCGGGTGGATCGGCGTGCTCGTGATCTACCGCTTCTGCGCGGGCCGGCGCACGACCTGGCGGGCCGCCGTCGCCGGAGCGGCCGCCTCGTCGGTCCTCTGGGAGATCCTGAAGATCGGGTTCGCCCTCTACGTGAAGCGGGCCTTCGTCCTCAAGACGGTGCTCTCGGGGATGGGGGTCCTCCCGGTGTTCCTCCTGTGGCTCTACCTCTCGTGGGTGGCGTTCCTGCTGGGCGCGGAACTCGCCTTCGTCCTCCACGACTACGACGGGGCCCTGCGCCGGGGAGGCCTCGCGCCGAGGGAGCCCCGGGCGGCGAAGCCTACTTCCTGAGCTCCCGCCGGTCCCCCACGCGCACCGTGAAGCCCGTGGAGTCGAGGTGCTCCAGGAACGGGATCCCGTACTTCCGCGTGGCCCCGAGGAGGTCCTTCAGGTCGGCGGGCGCGATGGACCCGGCGGAGCGGATCCTCTCCGCGACCTTCCTCTTCCCCTCCTCCACCGTCTTCCCGTGGAGGACGACCCCCTCCTTGAACCGGAGCGCGGCGCCCCGCTCGACGAGGAGTCCCACCAGGGCCTGCACCGTCTCGGCGGGCGCCCCGACGGCCGCGGGGATCTCGTCCTCCCGCGGCGTCGCGAATCCCCCTTCGCGGAGCAGCGCCTCGATCCTCGCGAGGTGGCCACTCTCCGCCGCGGACAGCGACGCCCCCCGCCCGGAGAGTCGCACCCGGCCGCCGGGGATGGCCTCCGCCTCCCCCGACGCCGCCAGGGAGCGGACGACGGCGTCCACGACCGCCTCCGGCGCCTTCACGGCGCCGCGGAGCTCGGCCAGGCGCATGGCGTCGCGGAGGCGGTGGGCCCGGTGGAACTCGTCCAGGGCCCGGCGCACGGCGGCCCGGACCTCCTCGAGGGCGTCTCCCAGGATCCACGCGCCGCCGGGGAGGGCCTGCGCGGCGCCCGAGGCCGCCAGCCCCTCGAGGAGGGTGCGCACCTCGGCGGGCCGCCGCTTCACGACGGCGGCGAGGCCCTTCTCGTCCGCCCCCGCCGCCCCCGCGGCGCGGAGCGCCGCCCGGACCGCCGCCGAGGGATCGCCGAGGGCCGCCTCCCGCTCGCGGAGGGCCTCCAGGGTCGCGGGCCGCCGGCGGTGGCGGCGCCGCGCCGCCTCGCCGAGGAGGACGCCTCCGCCCACGGTGGCCGAGGGGGAGGGCATCCGGAGGATGAAGCGGTCGCCCGGGGCGGCGACCACGGGGGCCTCCAGGCGGACCTGGGCGAAGACCTCCTCGCCGGGGCGGACCTCGTCCCCCTCGAGGAGCAGGAGGCGCCCCTCCTCCTCGGCGGTGCCGACGAGCATCTTCACGGGGAGGCGGTGGGGGACCACGCCCCGCTCCGCGGCGGTGCAGCGGAAGCGCACGTCGAAGAGCGTCGCGGGGCGGAAGATGCCCGGCTCCGCGAGCACGTCGCCGCGCCCCACGGTGTGGTAGTCGATGTCGGCGAGGTTGAGCGCCGTCCGGTGGCCGGCCCCGGCCGAGGGGGCGTCGCGGTGGTAGACCTGCACCCCCCGGACGCGGCACGGCCTCCCCTCCGGAAGCAGTTCGAGGCGGTCCTCGCGGCGCACGGTCCCCGTGATCGGGATCCCGGTGGCGACGGTCCCGTGGCCCCGGACCGTGAAGACCCGCTGGACCGGCATGCGGAAGGGCCCCGTCGCGTCCCGCGGCGGAAGGGACCGGAGCACGGCCTCCAGCCCCGCCCGCAGCTCCGCCAGGCCCTCGCCCGTGGTGCTGCTCACGGGGAAGAGCGGCGCCCCCTCGAGGAAGGTCCCCGCGAGGAGGGCGCGGACGTCCTCCACCACGAGCTCCCGCATCTCCGGGTCCACGAGGTCGATCTTCGTGACCGCCACGGCGCCCACCCGCATCCCGAGGAGGGAGATGATCTGGAGGTGCTCCCGGGTCTGGGGCATCGCCCCGTCGTCGGCGGCCACCACCAGCAGCACGCAGTCCATCCCCGTCGCGCCGGCCACCATGTTCCTCACGAACTTCTCGTGGCCCGGGACGTCCACGATCCCCACCTCGGTGCCGTCGGCGAGCCTCCACTCGGCGTAGCCGATCTCGATGGTGAGCCCGCGGGCCCTCTCCTCCTTCAGGCGGTCGGTGTCGGTCTCGCCGCCGACCAGGGCACGGACGAGGGAGGTCTTCCCGTGGTCGATGTGGCCGGCGGTGCCGAGGGTCAGTCGGAGGATGTCGGCCATTCTCCCCATACGCTACCCGACCTGTCGCACGGGGGCCGTAGAGTGCCCCGGTGATCCCCCGCGCCCGATGGACCCTCCCGCCGGCTCCCCGCGCCGAGGCGGAGGCGCTCGCCGCGGCCCTCGACCTGCACCCCCTCGCGGCGCTCCTCCTCGCGCGGCGCGGGATCACGGCCCCGGAGGCGGCCCGGCGGTTCCTCCGCCCCGAGGTGAACCACCTCCACGAGCCGGACCTCCTCCCCGGGATGGAGGCCGCCGCCGCCCGCCTCGCGGCCGCGGTGAAGGGGCGGGAGCGGATCGCCGTCTACGGGGACTACGACGTGGACGGGGTCTGCGGGACGGCCCTGCTCGTCTCCCTCTTCCGGTCCGCGGGGGCCGACGTGATCCCCTACCTCCCGGACCGGAGGAAGGAGGGTTACGGCTTCAGCGCGGCCGCCGTCCGGAGGCTCCACGCCGAGGGGGTGAAGGTCATCTGCACCGTGGACCACGGGTCGAGCGCCGTCGCGGAGATCGCCCTCGCCCGGGACCTCGGGATCGACGTCGTCGTGACCGACCACCACATCCCCGCCGAGGGGGCCTTCCCCCCGGCGCTGGCCCTCGTGAACCCCCTGATGACGGGCCCCGGCGGGGTCCCCTACCCCTTCCCCTTCCTCTGCGGGACGGGCGTGGCGTTCAAGCTCGGATGGGCCGTGGCGCGGAAGCTCTCGGGGAGCCGCCGGGTCACCCCGGACCTCCGCACACGACTGACGGAGTCCATGGCCCTCGTGGCCCTGGCGACGGTGGCCGACGTCGTGCCCCTCGTGGACGAGAACCGCGTGCTGGTGGTCTACGGTCTGGCCCTCCTCCGGAGGAGCCCGTCCCCCGGCATCCGGGCCCTGCTCGAGGCCGCCCGGATCGGGGATCGCGACCCCGACGTCGAGGACGTCGGCTTCCGCCTCGCCCCCCGCCTGAACGCCGCCGGCAGGCTGGGCGACCCCGGGCGGGCCCTCGAGCTCCTGATCACGGAGGACGAGGCCCGTGCGAAGGCGCTGGCGGCGGAGCTGGAGGGGGAGAACCGCTCCCGCAAGGAGATCGAGCAGCGGATCACCGCCGAGGCGCGGGCCCTCGTCCCCCTCGATGCGGAGGGCCGCCCGCCGGCGGGGATCGTGCTCGCGGGGGACGGGTGGCACGTCGGCGTGGTGGGGATCGTGGCGGCGCGGATCGCCGAGGAGTTCCACCGACCGGCCGTGATCGTCGCCCTCAGCGGAGCCACCGGGCGGGGCTCGGCCCGGACCGTCAACGGCTTCCACCTCCAGCGGGCGCTGGCCGCCTGCGGGGCCCACCTCGTGACCCACGGGGGGCACGCCGCGGCGGCGGGACTGGAGATCGTCCGCGAGCGGGTCGGGGAGTTCACGGCCGCGTTCGCCCGCCACGCGGAGGCGAACCTCCCCGAGGGGGACCGCCTCCCCGTCGTCGAGATCGACGCCATGGTCGATCCCTCCGCGCTCGACGGGTCCCTCGTCGGGGCCCTCGCCCGCCTCGGCCCCCACGGCAACGGGAACCCCGCGCCGCTGCTGGCCGCGGAGGACCTGCAGGTCGTCGGCCGGCCCCGCGCGATGGGGAAGTCCGGGGACCATCTCGCCTTCCACGTGCGCGGCAGGGGGGGCGCCCCGGAGACGCGCCGCGCCGTGTGGTTCGGCGGCGCGGCGCTCCTCGACGCGATCCTCGAGGAGGGCGGCGGCCGGTTCTGCCTCGCCTACCGCCCCTCCGTCAACCGCTTCCGCGGGGCGGAGGAGGTCGAGCTGATGGTCGAGGAGGGGAAGCCCGGGACCCGGGCGATCGATTAGAGTCCCGCCGTGGAACCCCTCGAGTGGATCGTCCGGACGCTCCGCGACCCGGGCGACCTGATCCGCTGGGGCGGGTACCCGGCCATGGTCCTCGTGGTGTTCCTCGAGACCGGGGCCATGGTCTTCTTCCTCCCGGGAGACTCCCTCCTCGTCGTCGCGGGCCTCTACGCGGCCAAGGGGGAGCTCAGCCTCCTCTGGCTGAACCTCCTCCTCATCCCCGCGGCCATCGTCGGCGACGCCCTCTCGTACCAGATCGGGAGGAGGAGCGGCCCCCTCCTGTTCCACCGGCCCCGCTCCCGGTTCTTCCGCCCCGAGCACCTGAAGGCCGCCCACGACTACTACGAGAAGCACGGGGGCAAGACCATCGTCATCGCCCGGTTCATGCCCATCTTCCGGACCTTCGTCCCGGTCGCCGCGGGCATGGCGGGGATGGGGTACCGGAGGTTCGCGCAGTTCAACGTCCTCGGCGGGATCCTGTGGGTTCTCTCCATGACCCTGACCGGGTACCTTCTGGGGGCCGTCGTCCCGGACATCGACCGGCACATCGAGAAGATCATCGTCCTCGTCGTGTTCCTGTCGGTCCTGCCCGGGATGATCGGCTGGTGGCGGTCCCGGGGGAAGACCCCCCCGGCCGCGCCATAGGAGAGACCATGAGGTGCACCGTCCCGGCCGCCGCCCTCCTGCTGGCCGCCGCCTTCGCCGCCCGCGCCGGCGACGGCGCGGAGCGCCCCCTCCCGCCCGAGCCGGCCCACGAGGCCGCCATCACGCCGGCGGAGTGGCTCTGGGGGGCGGCCTGGCTCTCCGACGACGCCCGGGCCGGGCGGGACACGGCCTCCGACGGCGGGCGCGCCGCCGCGGACTGGATCGCGGGGCGGATGAAGGCCATGGGGCTCGAGGCCCCGGCATGGGCGCCCGGGTACCGGAAGGCGTGGGACTTCGGATCGGAGACGATCCCGGCGGAGTGCTCCCTCGAGGTCTCCCGGGAGGGCGGGAATCCCCGGGCGTTCTCCATCGGGACGGACTGGGTCCTTCTGATGGGGGCCGCGAAGGACCCCGTGGACGCCCCCGTGGTGTTCGCCGGGTACGGGATCTCCGCGCCGGACCAGAAGTACGACGACTTCGCGGGCCTCGACTGCAAGGGGAGGATCGTCGTCGTCCTCCGCCACGAACCGCGGGAGAAGGACCCGAAGTCGCGCTGGAACGGGGACCGGGCGTCGCCCCACGCCTCCTTCTTCGCCAAGATGAACGCGGCGAAGGCCGCCGGCGCCGCCGCCCTCGTCGTCGTGAACGACCCGGCCCACCACGCCCGGGACTCCCTCGACGCCCCGGGCGGAGGCGGTCCCGCTCCGATCCCGGTCCTGATGGCCAGCCGCGCCTTCGCGGAGGAGGTCCTCGCCGGCACGGGGCTCGACCTCCTGAAGGTCCAGAAGTCCATCGACGACGCCGACGCCCCCGTGGCGGTGAAGACCGACGGGGTCCGCGCGCGCCTCAGGGTCTCGGCGCGGAAGGTGGTCGCGGACAACGTCTGCGGGGTCCTCCGCGGGACCGACCCCAGGCTCAGGGAGGAGTGGATCGTCGTCGGCGCGCACTACGACCACGTGGGGCTCGGCCAGGGCGGCGGGCTCAACCCGCGCCTCTGGGGGCAGGTCCACAACGGGGCCGACGACAACGCCTCGGGGACGGCGGCCATGCTGGAGGTCGCCGAGTCCTTCGCCCTCGGGAAGGCGCGGACGCGCCGCAGCCTCCTCTTCCTCGCCTTCTCCGGGGAGGAGAAGGGCCTCCTCGGCTCCATGGCGTGGGTGAAGGAGGCCCCGGTTCCGATGGAGAGCATCGTCGCCATGGTGAACCTGGACATGGTCGGGCGCTACCGGCCCGGGTCGCTGGACGTCGTCGCCGCGGAGTCGGGCTCGACCCTCCGGGACGCGGTGGACCGCTCCGCCGAGGGGCTCGGCCTGGAGTACCGCCACACCAACGAGGGGCTCACCAACAGCGACGGCTTCTCCTTCTTCCGGGCGAAGGTGCCCACGGTCTTCTTCTTCACGGGGCTCCACGACGAGTACCACCGCCCCGCCGACGACTGGTGGCTCCTCAACGCGGAGGGGGCGGCGAAGATCGGCGAGTGGACCGCCCGCACCGTCCGCCGCCTCGACGAGGCCGAGGGGCGCCCGGAGTTCAAGACGGTCACGCCCCAGCCCCTCAACCGCGGGAACCGCGTCGTCCTGGGCGTGACCCTCTCCGACGCGCCGGAGGGGAAGGGGGCGGTGGTGGACACCGTGTCCTCGGCCTCCCCCGCCGAGAAGGCGGGCATGAAGCAGGGGGACCGCGTGGTCGCCTTCGGCGGGCGCGAGGTGAAGGACGCGGCCGGGCTCCGCGCGGCCCTCGGCTACGCCCGGGCCGGCGACACCCTGGTCGCGAAGGTGGTGCGCGGGGAGGAGACCCTGGAGCTGTCCGTCCCGTTCGGCGGCCGGCGGGCGCCCGTCTTCGGGGTCGCCTTCGACGCCGAGGGGGACGGGAAGGCGGGCGCCCTCGTGCAGGAGGTGGCGGCCGGGAGCGTGGCCGAGGCGGCGGGCGTGAAGCCCGGCGACCGCATCCTCGCCTTCGGGGGACGGGAGGTCGCCGACGGCGCCGCCCTCCCCGCCCTGCTCCGCTCGGCGAAGGCCGGGGAGAAGGTCAAGGTGAAGGTGCTCCGCGACGGGAAGGAACTGGAACTCGAGGCCGCCTACCCGGCGGCGAAATAGGCCCGGAGGGACTCGCCATGGCCAGGTACGCGCTCCTGCTCGCCGCGGTTCTCGCGGCGCCGCCGCTCTCGAACGAGATCCCCAGGGGGATCGACTGGGTGAACGACTGGGACAAGGCCCTCGCGACGGCCGCCGATCGCGGGGTACCCGTCCTCGTCTCCTTCGCCAACGACGACTGAAGCAAGTGCCGGCGGCTGGATGCCGCCGTCTACGCGGACGACGAGGGCCGGAAGGTCGTCGGGGAGTTCGTGGCCGTCTTCGCCCACCCCAGGCTCACCGCGGACGCCTACGGCAAGGCCGTGAGCCGCTACTTCAGCGCGGGGATCCAGGTGCCCATCGTGATCTTCGCCGACCCGACCGGCCGCGAGATCGCCGGTACCCGCCTCGACGACCGGACGGCCCAGGTGAAGTCCACCTACCTCGACCACGCCCGCAAGGCGATGGAGTCGTTCCGCGGCGGCCTGCCGAAGGAGAAGGCCCGCGAGCAGTGGGCGGACTTCGGCCGGGCCCTGCGCCTGCGGACCGAGGGGAAGGACTCCGGCGCGGGGGTGGATCTCCTCCGGAAGGTCCGGGACGGGGCGGCGGCGAAGTCGGCGATGCGCGAGTCGGTGCAGGAGTACCTCGACCGGATCGACCGGGAGGAGGCAGCCGGGCTCCTCGAGGTCGGCACGGCCGACCTCGAGGGCGAGGACCCGAAGATGGGCCTCGACACGCTGTTCGGGATCCTCCGGGACTTCCCCGGACTCCCCTCGGCGGAGAAGGCGAAGGCGCTCGTCGAGAAGGCCAAGGCCGACCCCAAGCTCGCCGGGGACTGGGCCGCCGCCGAGAAGGAGCACCGGGCCTGGCTCTCCCTCCGGGAGGGGGATCGGCTGGCCCGCGACGGCAAGGCGAAGGAGGCCGGGGAGGCGTTCGCGCGGACGGCGAAGGAGTTCCCCGGCACGCCGGCCGCCGACGAGGCGGCGTCGCGGTAGGGGCGACCCGGAGGGTGGCCCCTACCGTTGACGGCCGCCGCCGCCCCGTCACGAGAGAGGCCGGGCGACCCGGAGGGTCGCCCCTACGGGCCTTCGTGGTTCGCGAGGCCCGTCGTCATCCTCCCGACAACGCCGCGACGATCATCACCTCGTCCGTCGGGGCGAGGGGCCGGCCCAGGTCGGTCACGAGGTCGGTGTTGACGAAGAGGTTGATGTGGCGGCGGAGCCGGCCCCGCTCGTCCACGATGCGGAACTTCACCCCCGGCCATCGCGCGTCGAGGGCGTCGAGGACGGCCCCCAGGTCGGCGCCGGGGAGGTCCACGTCCCGGAGGCCGCCCGTGTAGGAGTCCAGCGGGCTCGGGAGCCGCACCCTCAAGGGAGGTCCGCCGCCTCCACGGAGAAGACGTGGGGCAGGTGGCGCGCGATGCAGGCCCACGACGCCCCCTCGTCCCGGCTGGCCCAGATCTCCCCGTTGGTCGTCCCGAGGTAGAGGCCCACGGGATCGCGGGAATCCCCGGCGAAGGCCTGCCGCTTCACGGTCCACCACGCCTGCGATCGCGGGAACCCCTTGTCGAGGCGCCTCCACTTCGCCCCGCCGTTCCTCGAGACGAACACCGCCGGCTTCCCGCCGACGCTCGTGCGGGGCCAGACGCTGGTCCCGTCCATGGGGACGATCCAGACGGTGTCGGGATCGCGCGGGTGGGCGACGACCGGGAAGCCGACGTCGCCGACCGCCTTCGGCATGTTGTTCCCCACGCGCTCCCAGCGGTCCGAGGGGCGGTCGATGCGGTAGAAGCCGCAGTGGTTCTGCTGGTAGAGGCGGTCGGGACGCAGCGGGTGCTGGACGACGCAGTGGGGATCGTGGCCGTACTCGGGGTCCTTCTCCGGCATGAAGTCGGCCGCGACCCCCTTGTTCAGGCAGCGCCAGGAGGCCCCGGCGTCGGCGCTCTCGAACACCCCGCCGCTGGAGAGCCCGAAGTAGAGGTGCGCGGGGTCCCGGGGATCCACGAGGACGGAGTGGCACTTCGACCCGTCGGGAGTGCCGTCCTGGCCCTCGCGGGTCCACTTCCACCACATCGCGTCGTCGTTGAAGCCCGCCACGGACTCCCAGTTCGCGCCGCCGTCCCTCGAGCGGAAGAGACCCGGGGGCGAGGAACCCGCGTACCAGGTGCCCGGCTCGGAGGCGTGGCCGGGGGTGAGCCAGAAGGTGTGATCGACGGTGCGCGGGTGGCCGCCGGCGGCGGGAACTTCGGCGGCGAGGCGGCCTCCTTCCACGTCCGGCCGCCGTCCACGGAGCGGAAGACGGTGGGACCCAGGTGGCCGGTCCGGGCGGCGACGAGCATCGTCCTCCGGTCGCGGGGGTCGAGGACGAAGTGGTGGACCGTGGAGCCGAGGAAGTGGGGGCCGTCGAGCCTCCACTTCCGGCGCGCCCCGTCGGTGCGCAGGACGAAGGCCCCCTTCTTCGTGCCGACCAGGATCGCCAGCCGTCCGCCGCCCCTGCGCTTCGCCGCCATGGCCTCCTCCTCCCGTTGGTGGGGAGGGGAAATCCTAACGCATTCCTCCCGCCGCGACCCCGTCCCGGGCAGGATGTCTCCATGGACCCCGCCATCCAGCAGAAGGCCGCCGACATCGCCGCGGAAGCCGCCGCCGCGGGATGGTTCAAGATGCTCCACGTCCTCGGCGCCCTGGTCTTCCTCGGGGGCTCCTTCACCGCCGCGCGCCTCCTCGGGATGCTCATCACCGCCGACGAGAAGGTGCGCGCCGCCGCCGCGGCCATGGGGCGCCGGGCCTACCTCACCCTCACCCTCCCCGCGGGCCTCCTCCTCGTCGGCGCCGGGCTGTACCTGCTCATCAAGGACCCCCAGGGGGTCGGGTACCTCAAGCAGCCCTGGTTCCACGTGAAGCTCACCATGGCCGTCCTCATCCTCGTGGTGGACCACCTCCTGGTCATGAAGCCCCTCAAGGCCCTGGCGAAGGGGGGGCCCGACCCGAGGGCCCACGCGGCCCTCTACCGCGCCGGGTTCTGGATGCTCGGGCTCCTGACCTTCGCCCTGTGCGTCTCCCTCTTCGTCATCCGGAAGTAGCGCCGGGCTCCGGGACATGAGGTCCATCGCCCTGGCCGCCGCCCTGCTCCTGCCCCCCGGCTGCGCCTTCGTCGAGGGGGCCGCCGTCGGCACCGGGATCGTCCACGCCACGGGGGAGGACGCCGTCGAGGTCCGCGTGGAGGTCAACGGCGCCGCGGCCTACGCCGCCTCGCGGGAGGAGATCGGCCTCCGCGGGACGATCGACTCCGCCGATCCCGCCCTCGGGGGCGTCCGGGCCCGCATCGGGACCTCGGACGTGACGGTCGCGGTGTCCGGGGAGCCCGGGGGGGAGCGCTCCCGGGTGTCGGTGACGGCGCGCGCGGCGGGGGGCCTCGCCCCGGACATGGAGACCGCCCGGATCCTGGCCGTGGCGATCGTGCGGCGGACGCGCTGACTCAGCGGGCGGCGGCGTGGGCCCGCACGGCCTCCTCGAGGTCCGCGGCGATCTCGGGCGCCATGCGTCCCTCGATGTCGTGGCGGTGGAGCATCCCCACGACGGCCCCGTCCTTCAGGAGCACGAAGCAGGGGGAGGACGGCGGCTGGCCGGTGAAGTAGGCGCGGGCCTTGTCCGTGGCCTCGCGGTCCTGCCCGGCGAACACCGTGAAGGCGTGGTCGGGCCTCGGCCCCTTCTCCATCAGGATCCGCAGCGCCGGCCGCGCGTTGCCGGCGGCGCAGCCG
>CAZWGT010000081.1:0-13043 GCA_964633345.1 uncultured Planctomycetota bacterium | reverse complement strand
GTCCCCGTCGAGAACCGGGGACAGCCCCCAGGCAGGAAGAACCGGGGGCAGTCCCCGTCGAGAACCGGGGACAGCCCCCAGGCAGGAAGAACCGGGGGCCGTCCCAGGCTCTACTTGACGATGAACTCCCCCGGCTTGGACATGCCCGTCTGGCCGCGGAGGGTGCGCTCGATGAAGGCGGGGTCGGACTTCAGCGCCTTCTCCTTCATCTCCAGGAGTTCCCGCTCCTTCGCCAGGGCGTCCCGCTCCGCCTTGAGGGACTCGATCCGGCGGTTCGTGTCCGCGAGATCCTGCTTCGCCGGCAGGAGGTTCCGCGCCAGGACGAACATCGCCACGAGGGCGATGCCCGCGCTGACGAGGAACGCGGTGTCCCGCTCCGGCACGGGGGCCGGGACGTGGGACGGGGGCGGGACGGGTACGCCCTCGCTATCGTCCACGGAACCTCCTCGAGTACCGGGCCCGCGGACCCAGTTCCTCCTCGATGCGCAGCAGCCGGTTGTACTTGGCGATCCGCTCCGAGCGGCTGAGCGAGCCCGTCTTGATCTGCCCGGCGTTCCACGCCACGGCCAGGTCGGCGATGGTCGTGTCCTCCGTCTCCCCCGAGCGGTGGCTGATGACCACGCCCCAGCCCGCCTCCCGCGCCAGGCGCACCGTCTCCGCCGTCTCGGTGAGCGTGCCCACCTGGTTCACCTTCACGAGGACGGCGTTGGCGGTCCTCTTCGCGATCCCCTCCCGCACCCGGGCCGGGTTCGTCACGTAGAGGTCGTCGCCGACGATCTGGATCCTCCCGCCCAGCCGCTCCGTGATCGCGGCGAACCCCCCGTGGTCGTCCTCGGCGAAGGGGTCCTCGATGGAGACGATGGGGTACTTCGCGCACCACTCCTCGTACACCTTCAGGAGGTCCCCGCCGGAGAGGGAGGCGGGGCCGAAGCGGTACCGCCCGTCCACGAGCAGCTCCGTCGCCGCCACGTCGAGGGCGAGCGCCACCTGCCGGCCGGGCGCGTAGCCGGCCGCCTCGATCGCCTTCACGAGGAGTGCCAGCGCGTCCTCGTTCCTCGCGAGGTCGGGGGCGAAGCCCCCCTCGTCGCCGACGCCGGTGGCGAGCTTCTCCGCCTTCAGGATCTTCCGGAGCGCGTGGAACACCTCGGCCCCGGCGCGGAGCGCCTCGGAGAAGCGCGGGAAGCCGTGGGGGACCAGCATGAACTCCTGCACGTCCACGTTGGAGTCCGCGTGGGCGCCGCCGTTGACCACGTTCATGAGGGGGACGGGGAGGGTGACCGCGGCGGAACCGCCGAGGTGGCGGTAGAGGGGAAGGCCGCGCGCGGCCGCCGCGGCGCGGGCCGCCGCGAGGGAGACGCCGAGGACGGCGTTGGCGCCCATGCGGGACTTCTGCGCCGTCCCGTCGAGGGCCAGCAGGCGCGCGTCGAGGGCCGCCGCGTCCCCCGCGTCCATGCCGCGCACCTTCCGGCCGAGGGCGAGGGCGTTCTTCACCGCCTTCCGCACCCCCTTGCCCCCGTAGCGCGTCCCGCCGTCGCGGAGTTCGACCGCCTCGTGGCTCCCCGTGGAGGCGCCGGAGGGGACCTTGAACGTCCCGCGGGCGCCGCCGGCCAGCGCGACCTCCACCTCGATCGTCGGGTTGCCCCGGGAATCGAGGATCTCCCGGGCCGTCACCTCCCGGATCCCGGACGTCCCGCGCGCGCGGACCTTGGCCATGGAATCTCCGCTCCTGTCGTTGTTCATCGGCACGGCGAAGGGCCCAATCTACCGGAACCCTCGTTCCCGGCTTCACCGCCCGGGGGGGGCGGGGCACAATCGCCGCCCATGTTCGCCCGGTGGGGACGGAAGGAGCTGACGATCTACGGCGGGGGCTGCGCCCTCCTCGGGGCGGGCCTCGTCGCCGCGCTCCCCGATCCCTGGTGCTGGACCTCCCTCCTCCCCTTCACGGGGGCGGCGCTCGTGGCCTGGTTCTTCCGCGACCCGGAGCGGGCGATCCCCGGGGATCCGGGGATCCTCGTCTCGCCCGCCGACGGCCACGTCGCCGACATCGAGACGGTGGACGAGCCCTCCTTCCTCGGGGGCCGGGCGATCCGGGTCGGCATCTTCCTCTCCCCCCTCGACGTCCACGTGAACCGCAGCCCGGCGAAGGGCGTGGTCCGCCACCGGGAGTACCGCTGCGGGAAGTTCCTCGCCGCCTACGACCGCCGCGCCGTCGAGGAGAACGAGTCCTGCGCGCTGGGGATCGAGTGCGAGGCCCCGGCCGGGAAGCCTCCGCTCCGGATCCTCGTCCGGCAGGTGGTCGGCGTTGCCGCGCGGCGCATCGTCTGCCCCGCGGAGCCGGGCCGGGCGCTGGCCCGGGGGGAGCGCTTCGGTATGATCAAGTTCGGTTCCCGGACGGAGCTCTGGGTGCCGGAGGGCTCGGGGTTCCGCTGCCGCGTGTCGATCGGCCAGTTCGTCCGGGGGGGCTCGACGATCCTCGGCGAGGTGGAGGCCCTGCGATGATGGACGCCGGACGCCCGCGCCGCCGCATCGTGCGGCCGCACGTCCTGCCGTCCATGCTCACCCTGGGGAACCTCTTCTGCGGCTTCCTCGCCATCGCCAAGGCCGCGGACGCCATGCGGGAGACGGCGGGCAGCGCCGCGATGTTCGACCTCCTCCAGTTCGCCGGCTGGATGATCTTCCTCGGGATGGTCTTCGACGCCCTCGACGGCTCCGTGGCGAGGATGTCGGGGGGCACCAGCGCCATGGGGAACGTGCTGGACAGCCTCGCCGACGTCGTCACCTTCGGCGCCGCCCCGGCCTTCCTCGCCAAGTGCATCGCCGAGGGGGCGGGGGGGATGGAGGACCGGCGCCTCAGCCTCTGGTTCTCCGTCTTCTTCGCCCTGATGGCCGCGCTGCGCCTGGCGCGCTACTCCTCCCACGCGGGGGACCCGGAGGAGGCGAGCCTGTGGTTCGAGGGCCTGCCGACCCCGGGCGCGGCGGGGGTGATCGCCTCGGTGGCGATCCTCATCGGGGACCACGAGTGGCGGCCGGAGAACGCGGTGCTGCGCGCGCTGCCGTGGCTGACTCTGGGCCTCGGTCTCCTCATGGTGTCGAAGCTCCCCTACGCCCACGCGACCAACCGCTTCCTCAAGGGGCGCAAGCCCGTCACCTACCTCGTGCTGGCGCTCCTGGTCTTCACGCTCTCCCTCGCCTGGAAGGTGGAGGCGGTGATCGCGGGGGTCCTGGTGATCTACACGCTCTCGGGGCCGCTCATGGGGCTCGTCCGGCGGCGGCGGGCGCGGCGGGAGATCCCGGTCGGCGCCGGGGAGGACGTCCGGTGAGCCGGGTCCTCGTGGGGATCGGGAGCAACCTCGAGCCGCGGGAGGAGCACATCCGCACCGCCCTCGATCTCCTGCAGGAGCAGGGGGCGGCGTCGGTGGTCCGCGCGAGCGCGCTCCGCGAGACCGACCCCGTGGGCGGCCCTCCCCAGGGGCGCTACCTCAACGGGGCGGCGCTCCTCGAGACGGAACTGCCCCCCCGGGACCTGCTGGCGCTGCTGAAGTCGGTGGAGACGCGCGTCGGCCGGCGGCAGGGCGGGGTGCGGTGGGGGCCCCGCGAGGTGGACCTCGACATCCTGCTCTACGAGGACCTCGTGGTGCAGGAGCCGGGGCTCATCGTGCCCCACCCGCGCCTGACGGGGCGGCGGTTCGTGCTGGAGCCGGCGGCGGAGATCGCCGGCGATCTCGTCCACCCGGTGCTGAAGAAGACCATCGCCGAGCTGCTGCGCCGGCTGCCGGAGCGGCTGGGGCGCGGGAACCCGCGGCTGCTGACGAACCTGGAGGATCTCCGGGCCTGGGTGAAGACGTCGCGGAGCAACCGGTTCACGGTGGGGCTGGTGCCGACGATGGGGGCGCTCCACGAGGGGCACGCCTCGCTGATGCGCGCGGCCTACCGGGAGACGGACCGGGTGGTGGCGTCGATCTTCGTGAACCCGAAGCAGTTCGACGATCCCTCCGATCTCGATCGCTACCCCAAGGCCCTCGAGGAGGATCTGGCGGTCTGCGCGGAGAACGGGGTGGACGCGGTGTTCGCGCCGTCGGCGGACGAGATGTATCCGAAGGGTTTCTGCACGAAGGTGGAGGTGGGGGGGCTGTCGGGAATTCTCGAGGGGGCGGTGCGGCCGGGGCATTTCGCGGGCGTGACGACGGTGGTGCTGAAATTGATTGCGCTGTCGCTTCCCGATCGGGCGTATTTCGGGCAGAAGGATTTCCAGCAGGCGGCGATCGTGCGGCGGATGGTGCGGGATCTCGGGGTGTGGTGCCACGTGGTGGTGATGCCGATCATCCGGGATCCGGACGGGCTGGCGATGTCCTCGCGGAACCGGTTCCTGTCGCCGGAGGACCGCAAGGCCGGGCTCGCCCTGTCGCGCGCGCTGGACGCGGCGCGGAAATCCTGGGAGGACGGCGAGCGGGACGCGGCGGCGGTGCTCGGCGAGGCGAAGGCGGTGCTGGCGAAGGAGCCGGGCGTGGTCGTCGACTACCTCGTGGCGGTGGACCCCGAGTCCCTCCAGCCGATCTCCGGGGACGCGGTCCGCTGCGCGATCCTCGTCGCGGGGAAGGTCGGGGCGGTGCGGTTGCTGGACAACGTGCTGCTGGAGTAGGAGGCGGAGTGTGGAACCCGACATGCCCCCGCGACGATCCGCCCATGGGGTTGCCGTTGCCCTGTTTCTGGGGGTGATCCTCCTTGGTGGATGCGTAGGCTCGCCTGCGGGATCGGATGAGGGCGGAGCGCACGGTCTCCTCAGCGAAGCGTCCGTGAAGTCGGCCGTCGAGGGCCTGAATGACGCAGACAGTCATGTGGTGGACATCAGCGTCAACCGCCTGGCAGATGTGGCTGCCGCGGATCCATGGTTGCTGGTCCCGTATCTTCTGGACGAGCGATGGACCGGGGTGGTCAGCCTGGGCAAGACGGGGACAACCATCGGCCACTTCGGGCCATGGCCCGTGTGGAAGGTCATGGACCGGCTGCTGTGCCGTCAGTTCGGGGCAGTTCGTCATGAATCGGCCGCCGTCGCAGTGGAGTATTGGCGTACCCACCTGCCGGGGAAGTGGTAGCAGCAACTCCGGGGCGAGGGCTCGTTCGCGATTGCCATCGGCACATCTCATCGGCCCCGCGATGCCGACTCGTGGATTCGGACGCCGTCGCTGTCAGGCCGCAGCGCCTTCCACCGTGCGAGGGGAACTCCGGCTCCCCCTCCCCCTTTCGCTTCGGCGCCCTCCGGCGGGGGCGATAGGCTGTGGCCCACCAGCACCTCCCCGAGGACGCCGCCATGCTCCGCGAGTTGATGAAGTCGAAGATCCACCGCGCCACCGTGACCGACGCCCACCTCGACTACGTCGGCTCCCTGACCCTCGACCGCGACCTCATGGAGGCGGCCGACCTCCTCGAGGGGGAGAAGGTCCACGTCGTGAACATCCACACCGGCGGCCGCTTCGAGACCTACGTCATCGAGGGCAAGCGCGGCTCCGGCGTCGTCTGCGCCAACGGGGCCGCCGCGCGCCTCGTCCAGAAGGGCGACCTCGTCATCGTCATCGCCTACGGCTTCTTCAACGAGACCGAGGCGAAGTCCCACAAGCCGAAGATCGCCTTCGTGGACGGGCGCAACCGCCGGGTCCCGGCGGGGAAGGCCGCCGCGGCCGCGAAGCGGGAGGACGGCTGTTGACGGAGGCCTCCCCGGGGCCCGGCGCCTTCACCGTCCGCTGCCCGGCGAAGCTCAACCTCTTCCTCGAGGTCCTCGGGAGGAGGCCCGACGGCTACCACGACGTCGAGACCCTCATGGTCCCCCTCGCCGGCCTCGTCGACCGCCTCGACATCCGCATCGCGCCGAGGGGCGTCCTCGCCCTCGTCGTGGACGCCCCGGCCGCGTGGAACGTCCCCCACGGCGAGGGGAACCTCGTCCACCGCGCCGCGCGGGCGCTCCTCGAGGAGGGGAAGGCGGAGTTCGGCCTCTCCCTCCACCTCCACAAGCGCATCCCCCCCGGCGCCGGGCTCGGCGGAGGGTCGAGCGACGCCGCGGGCCTCCTGCGCTCCCTCCACCGCCTCCTCGACCTGCGCCTGCCGTGGAAGCGCCTGCAGGAGATCGCCCTCGACCTGGGCAGCGACGTCCCGTTCTTCCTCGAGAAGCCCGCCGCCGCCGTCGCCCGCGGCCGGGGGGAGGTCCTCGAGCCCCTGGCGGGGAGCATCCCGCGGACCTTCCTCGTCGCGTGGCCCGGGGTCCCGGCCGCGACCGCGGACGTCTACGCCCGGTGCGTGCCGCCGGAGGGCAAGGCCCGCAGGGAGGTCCGGCCCGCGGTGGCCGCCCTGATGTCGGGGGACGCCGCGGCCCTCGGAAAGGCCTGCTTCAACCGCCTGTCCGCCCCCGCCCGGGAGGTCTGCCCCCCCGTCGCCGAGACCCTCGTCCGCCTCGAGGGCCTCGGCCTCGGCCCCGCGCGGATGACCGGGAGCGGGTCGGCGTGCTTCGTCGTCCTCTCCCCCGACGAGCCGAGGCGCCCCGACGTCGCCGCGCTGCTGCGCGGCTGGGGGCCCGGCGCATGGGCGGCGGTCGCGTGACCCCGTGAGCGGCGAGTCCCCCCCGACCCGGGTCGTCGGCATCGTGGCCGAGCGCACCCCGGCGCTGGCGAGGGCGGAGGCGTCGGCCGCCGAGGCGCTCTGCGACGTGATCGAGATGCGCCTCGACCACCTCGAGGGGGACGCCAGCCCCCCGGCCCTGTTCGCGGGGGCGGGCCGCCCGATCATCGCCACGGCCCGCCGCCGGGACGAGGGGGGACGGTGGGCCGGGAGCGAGGCGGACCGCCTGGCGCTCCTGGCCGCGGCGGGGCGGGCGGGGGCGGCCTTCCTCGACGTCGAGTGCGGCGTCGAGGCGCCGAAGGACCGCGGGGCGGCCGCGGTGATCCGATCCCTCCACCTCCCGGCGGGGGACCCGACGTCCCCGAAGGACGCCCTCGCCCGCCTGGAGGCGGAGGCCGGGGACGTCCTCAAGCTCGTCGTCCACGCCACCGACGCGCCCCAGGCCCTCCTGCTCCTCAAGCTCCTGAAGGAGAGGCCCGCCGGGGCGCGCCCCCTGGCGGCCCTGGCCTCGGGTGCGGCCGGCGCCGTCTCGAGGCTCCTCCAGCCGATCTTCGGGGGGGCCTTCGTCTACGCCGCGTCCCGCCGCTGCCGCGAGACCCTGCCGGGGCTGCCGATCCTCGCGGAACTGGAGGAGGTCTACGCCCTCCGCAGGTTCCGGAAGGGGAACGCCTTCTTCGCCCTCCTCGGGCGGTCCATCCGCCACAGCCCCTCCCCGGCCCAGATGAACGCCGCCTTCCGCGCCGCGGGGAAGGAGTCCCTCTACGTCCCGGTTCCCTGCGCCGACGCCGAGAAGACCGCGCGCCTCCTCGTCGAGCTGGGGGCGACGGGCCTGGCCTTCACGGCCCCCCACAAGGCGGTCCCCCTCTGGATGGCCTCCCTGACCGAGGCCGTCGCGGCCCACGCCATCGCGGCCAACACCCTCTTCCGCCAGGGGAACGGCTTCGTCGCCGCCAACACCGACGGACCCGCGGCCCGCCGCCTCTCCCGCGAGTCGCTGGGCTCCCTCGCGGGGAAGCTGGCCCTCGTGCTGGGGACCGGGGGGACCGCCCGCGCCGTGGCGGCCGCGCTGGCCGAGGAGAAGTGCCGCGTCCACCTCCTCGGCCGCAACCACGACAAGACCGCCGCCGCGGCGGCCACGACGGGGGCCACCCCCGGGCGGCCCGGCGAGGTGGAGGTGGACCTCCTGTTCAACGCCACCCCCCTCGGCCAGTGGCCCGCGACGGGCCGCGACCCGGCCGCCATCCTCTGCCCCGGCCTCAAGGCGAAGGTCCGCTTCGACGCGGTGTACAACCCCCGGCGCACCGCCTTCCTCGCCGCCCACGACGGGAAGACGATTACCGGCGCCGAGATGCTCGTCGCCCAGGGGACCGACCAGATCCGGCTCTTCGGCGTCCCGAAGCCCGACGTGGACGCCATGCGGCGGGTCGTCGAGGGGGCCCTCGGGAAGCTGGAGACGAGGGTCCTGCTCGTGGGCATGAGGGGCGCGGGCAAGACGGCGGTCGGGGAGGCCCTGGCCGGGGCGACGGAGCGGCCCCTCTTCGACACCGACCGCATGGTGGAGCAGCGCGCGGGCAAGAAGGTGGCGGAGATCTTCCAGCGCTTCGGGGAATCCGCGTTCCGGCTCATGGAGAAGGACGCGGTCGCCGCGGCCCTGAAGGCCTCGGGGTCCATCGTCTCCCTCGGAGGCGGGGCCGCCCAGCACCTCCAGGGGAGGCCCGAGGGGGCCGTCGTCGTGTGGATCCGGGCCCGCCGGGAGACCCTCGTCGAGCGGATCCGCGGGAGCGGGAGGCCGTCCCTGCGCGGCCGGCCCCCGGAGGAGGAGATCGACGACCTCCTGAAGATCCGCGAGCCGGTCTACGCGGAGCTCGCCTCGCACACGGTGGATTCCGACGGGCGGACGCCGGGCGAGGTGGCCGCGGAGGTCGCCGGCCTCCTGGGGATCTGATCCGGCGTCAAGCCGCGCGTCCCGTTTTCCCGGAAACGTGACGCCCGTCACGGTCGCCCCCGATTCCTTCGTGACGTGTGACGGGCGTCACCCTTGAATGTCGCCCTCCATGACACCCATCATCCTCCTCGGCGAGGCGCCCCCCGGCGGGGCGTTCCCCTTCGACGCCGCCTCCAACGCGAAGGGGGTGGACGAGCTCTTCTGGCTGGCCACGATCCTCGGCGCCATCGCCTTCGCGGCGGTGGTCGCCATCCTCGCGTGGAGCGTGGTGGCCTTCCGGGCCCGCCCGGGACGCAAGGCGGCCTACGACCACGGCGAGAGCCCGCGGGCGCGGATCGTCACCGCGGTGTTCGCGATCGGCGTCTTCGTCGGCCTCGACGTCGTCCTCGCCGTCAAGGACCACGGGGTCTACGAGGAGATGTACGGCGACCGCCCGGCCCTGGCCGGGGCCGTCGCCGGGGGGCGCGCCCTCGAGGTGCAGTGCCTCGCCAAGCAGTTCGAGTGGCTGTTCCGCTACCCGGGGAAGGACGGGAGGTTCGGCACGGAGGACGACCTCCGCTCCCCCGTCCTCGTGGTCCCCGACGACCGGGTCACGGTCGTGCGCCTGCGCTCCATCGACGTGATCCACTCCTTCTTCCTCCCCAACTGGCGGACCAAGCAGGACGCGGTGCCGGGGATGACGACGACCACCGCCATCCACCCCGGGCCCGGGGCGCGGGGGGAGTGGGACATCGCCTGCGCGGAGCTCTGCGGCATGGGCCACTACAAGATGAAGGGGAGGCTCCTGGTGAAGTCCCCCGCGGAGTTCGCGGCGTGGGCGGCGGGCCTGGAGAAGGAGATCGAGGAGTACGGGGCCTCCACGGAGGCCGAGGAGTTCTGGGAGCAGTACGACCGGCGCGGCCCGAAGGAGGCGGCCAAGTGAGCGTCCCCGCGCACATCCACCACGCCGAGCCGACGGGGTTCTGGCGGAAGCGGGTCTTCTCGACGGACCACAAGACCATCGGGAAGCAGTACCTCTGGTTCGGCCTCGCGTGGCTCCTCGTCGCGGGGCTGATGGCGATGATCATCCGCTGGCAGATCGCCTACCCCTTCCGGCCGATCCCCCTCGTCGGGGGCCTGTTCTTCGGCGCGGGCGGGGGGGCGATCACCCCCGAGCAGTACTCGATGCTCTTCACGATGCACGGGAGCCTGATGGTGTTCTTCGCCATCACCCCGATCCTGTTCGGGGCCTTCGGGAACTTCGTCCTGCCGCTCCAGCTCGGGGCCGAGGACATGGCCTTCCCGACCCTCAACATGCTCTCCTTCTGGACGATCTTCCTGGGAGGCGTCCTCATGACCGCCTCCTTCTTCGTGCCCGAGGGGGCCGCCTCCGCGGGGTGGACCTCCTACGCCCCCCTGGCCTCCAATCCACGCTTCACCCTGGGGATCGGGCAGTCCCTGTGGATCGTGGGGATCGCCGCCGCCGGGACCTCCACCATGATGGGGGCCATCAACTTCGTGGCCACGACCCTCAACATGCGGGCGAAGGGCCTGACCCTGATGCGCCTGCCGCTGACGGTCTGGGGCTTCTTCTACTCCTCGATCCTCTCCATCCTCTGGGTCCCCGTGGTCGCGGTCGGCCTCTTCCTCGTCCTCGCCGACCGGGTCTTCGGGACGAACTTCCTCATGGCGGGCCCCACGGCCGCCGCCGGGGGCGGGCAGCCCCTCCTCTTCCAGCACCTCTTCTGGGGGTTCGGCCACCCGGAGGTCTACATCCTCATCCTGCCGGTGTGGGGGATCGTCGCCGACCTGCTGAGCGTGTTCTCGCGCAAGCCGGCCTTCGGCTACCGGGTGACCGTCTGGTCCATGGCCGCCATCACCACGGTCAGCAGCATCGTGTGGGGCCACCACATGTTCACGACCGGGATGGGCACGCTGCTGGGCCAGGCCTTCATGCTGCTGACCATCACCATCTCGGTGCCGACGGCGTGCTTCTTCTTCAACTGGCTCGCGACGATCTGGAACGGCTCGATCCGCCTCTCGACGCCGATGCTCTACACCCTGGGGATCGTCTTCGTCTTCGGGATCGGCGGGCTGACGGGCCTCCACAACGCGGTCCAGGCCCTCGACATCTACATCCACGACACCTACTTCGTGGTGGGGCACTTCCACTACACCCTGGCCGCCAGCGTCTTCTTCGGGGCCTTCGCCGGCCTCTCCTACTGGTACCCCAAGATGTTCGGCCGCCGCATGAACGAGACCGTCAACAAGGTCCACTTCTGGCTCACCTTCCTGCTCCTCAACGTGGTGTTCTTCTCGATGATGAAGGTCGGGCTCTCGGGCCACCCCCGGCGGATCGCCGACCCGACGGGGTACTCCTTCCTGCAGGGGATCCTCGGCTGGAACCTGGCCATGGCCCACGCCGCCGCGGCCCTCGGCTTCGTCCAGCTGCTCTTCGTCGGGAACTTCCTCGTCTCGCTCTTCCGGGGCGCCCCGGCGGGGGAGAACCCCTGGGGCGCGGCCACCCTGGAGTGGCAGACCGCCTCCCCGCCCCCCTGGTACAACTTCGAGTCCCCCCCCGTCGTCGTGCGCGGGCCCCACGAGTACTCCTCGCCCGAGGCCGAGGCCGCCGGAACCGACTGGCAGCCCCAGGGGGCCGAAGGGGCGCGGCCATGAGCCACGCCGTCGCCGTCGAACGGGAATCCACCGCCGTCCCCACGCCGCGCCTGGGGATGTGGCTCTTCCTCGCCTCCGAGGTGATGTTCTTCGGCGCCCTGGTCGGCTCCTACCTGGTCCTGCGCCTGGGTGCCAGGGAGTGGCCCGACCCCGGCACGGTGCTCGCCGTCCCGGTGCTCGCCTTCAACACCTTCGTGCTCATCGCCTCCAGCGCCTGCATGGTGCTCGGCCACGAGGCGGTGCGGGCCGGGGACATCCCGCGCCTGCGGCGGATGCTGCTGGCCACGGCGGGGCTCGGCGCGCTGTTCCTCGCCATCAAGATCGCCGACTACGTCCACCTCGTCCACGGGGGGTTCGTCATCGGCGGGAGCCTCTTCGCCTCCTGCTACTACCTCCTGACCGGCTTCCACGGACTCCACGTCCTGGCGGGGGTGATCACCCTGCTGGTGGCGCGGAGCCAGGCGGGGCGGGGGATCGTCACGCGGGAGAACGACGGCCTCGTCGAGGGGGTGGGCCTCTACTGGCACTTCGTGGACGTGGTCTGGATCGTGCTCTTCGCGATCCTCTGCCTGGTCTAGGAGCCTCCCATGAGCGACGCCGCCGCCCCGCCGGGGGTCCTGTGGTCCGTGCGGAAGGTCTTCCTCTGGCTCCTCGTCCTGACCGTGGCCGAGGTGGGGGTGGTCTACCTGCACCTGCCCCGGCCGGTCCTGGCCCTGGTGCTGGTCCTCGGGGCCCTCTGGAAGGCCGCCATCGTGGTGCTCCACTTCATGCAGGTGAGGATCGAGCGGCGGCTCATCGTCCTGTCCCTCCTGGCGACCTCGGCCCGGGGGGCGGTCTTCGTCCTGGGCCTCTTCCCCGACTTGGTCCTCGGCCCGGGATCCGGGCGGGGGGGGGGGTAGGGGTGGACGCGGCCGCCCTCGTGCCGGTCCTCGCCCAGGGGTGCGCCATGTGCAAGACCGCCCTGGAGCAGGACGGCGGTCCGGGGCTGGTGCAGGGGTTCTACCTGAGCATGATCCTGCTGGTCTCGCTCCCCCTCCTGATGGCGGGGACCTTCCTCTACCTGATCCGGCGGGCGGCGAGGAGGGCGGGGCCCGGCCCGGTGGTACCGGAGGGTGGAATTGAACCACCGACCCGCGGCTTATGAAACCGCTGCTCTGACCTCTGAGCTACCCCGGCACCTGGGGTCCCCGGACGGGGGCGAGCGCGGGAATGTACCGCCCCGCCGGGAGGCGGGGAACGAAACAACGGACGGGGCCGGGGGGCCGGTCATCGGTCTGTCATCGAGGGGGGGGCCGAACCCGCGTTTCTGCTTGCACCCCCTCCGGCCATCGCTAGGATCCCCAGACCGCCGAACCCGTGGGCATGGGGCGGCTCGACGTGGGCATGCAACCGTCGTCGTCAGGAAGGGGGCCGATTCGATGAGCACCAGCAAGGCAGGGCTTCTCGCCGGCGCGCTGTTGGTCGCCAGTCTCGGGGGCGCGGGCTGCGCCAGTACGCCTTCCCAGCCGGCCACCCCGGCGGCCAAGCCGATCGACACCAAGGCCGCCACGGACAAGGCCGCCGCCGCCAAGGCCGCCTCGGACAAGGCCGCCGCCACGGCCGCGGCCGACGCCAAGGCCGCCGCCGCCAAGCCCGCGGACAAGGCCCTCGCGGACAAGGCCAAGGCCTCCAAGGCCGCCGCCGACAAGGCCGCGGCCGAGGCCGCCACCGCCAAGGCCGCCGCCGACAAGGCCGTCGCCGACGCCAAGAAGGCCGCCGACGCCAAGGCCGCGGCCGACAAGGCCGCCGCCGACAAGAAGGCCGCCGACGCCAAGGCCGCGGCCGACAAGGCCGCCGC
>CAZWGT010000080.1:0-13059 GCA_964633345.1 uncultured Planctomycetota bacterium | reverse complement strand
TCCGCCGCCCGCCGGTAGTGCCGCTCCGCCCCCCCGAGGTCCCCCTCCCCCTCGAGCATCCGTGCGAGGTTGTTGTGGGCCGTGGGATTCCCCTCCACGATCCGCAGCGACGCCCGGAACTCCTCCGTCGCCTCCCGCGTCCTCCCCTCCCGCGCGTGCCAGGCCCCCAGGTGGTCGTGGGGCTCGGGCCCCCGGTCGGGCCACTGCTGGAGCACCCTCGTCCAGAGCGTCCCCGGGTCGCGCCAGACCTCGACCTGCGGGATCGCCAGGGCGAAGAGCCCCGCGGCCGCCGCCAGGGCCGCCGCCGCCGCCCACCTCCCCCACCGGAGGATCCCCGCCGCCGCGAGCAGGTAGAAGGGGACCGTCGCGACGTAGGAGAAGCGGTCCGCCGTGGCGAGGCCCGCCAGCTGGCGGAGCCCCGAGACCGGGGCCGCGAGCGCGAGGTAGGCGAACCAGGCGACGGCGAAGGCGCCCCCCTTCCGGATCGCCCACCAGGTCCCCGCCGCCAGCAGCAGGAAGGAGCCCCCCCACCGACCCGTCAGGAGCCGGATCTCCTCCCGGTCGAACTGCGGGTCCATCGGCGAGAGCCCGAAGGGGAGGAGGGTCTTCACGAGGGGCGAGGCGTACCCCCACAGCGGGGTGAGCAGCCTCTGGTCGAAGCCGAGGTCAAGCGGCGAGGAGACCCGCCCCTCCTCCTTCAGGCCCGTGGCCCCGGCCACCACCGCGCACATCCCGGCGAGGAGGAACGGGACCTTCTCCCGGACGGCGCCGCGGATCCCCGTCCCGAGGATCCCCACGTCGAGGACGAGCCACGCCGCCGGCAGGGCCACCGCCGTCGGCTTGGAGGCGAGCGCGAGGACGAAGAGGATCCACGTCGCCGCCCGCCACCGGAGGAGCCACGCCGCCGTCGCGGCGAAGGAGAAGAACGCGCACAGGAGGTCCTTCTTCTCCGCGAGCCAGGCGACGGACTCCACGCGGAGCGGGTGGACCGCCCAGAGGAGCGCGCCGAGGAACGCCGCACCCACGAGGACCGCCGGCCGGGCCCGCGGCTCCTCCCCGCGGCGGGGCCCGAGGAAGGCGCAGGCCAGCACCAGGACGAGGGCGGCGTTGAGGACGTGCAGGAGCGCGCTCATGAGGTGGTGCATGCGCCAGTCGGTCCCGAAGACCGACAGGTCGCAGGCGTGGTCCATGTAGGCGACGGGGTGCCAGTAGAACCAGGAGCGGTCGGTCAGCATCCAGCCGAGGTTCGACGCGGTCCACCCGTGGAGCTGCGGGATCTTCTCGAGGTAGATGTCGTCGTCCCAGCGCACGAGGCCGTTGTCGAGGGAGCCCCGGTACCCGAGGAGGACGGCGACGCCGAGGAGCAGGACCGCGGTGAGGGAGGCGAAGGGGGCCGCGCGCAGGGTGCCGGCCCACGCGGCCCGGGGGTCGAAGTCCCCCCCCATCTAGTCGCCCGACGGGCGGCCGACGACGAGCATCCGCTCGAGGGATCGCAGGGCCTTCACGCGCGTCTCCTCGGGGACCACGACCTCGTGCTTCGTCTCCTCGAGCGACGCGAGCACCTTCTCCAGCGTGATCCTCTTCATGTGCGGGCAGAGGGTGCAGGTCTTCACGAACTCCAGCCCGGGGTGGGCCGCCTGGACGTTGTCCGCCATGGAGCACTCGGTGATCAGGATGACGCGCCCCGACTTCGGCGTCGAGAGCCGGTCGATCATCGCCTTCGTGGAGCCCACGAAGTCGCACTCGGCGCAGACCTCCGGCGAGCACTCCGGGTGGGCGAGCACCTCGACCCCGGGGAACTGGGCGCGGTACGCCCGGATCTGCTCCACGGTGAACTGCTCGTGGACCATGCAGCGGCCTTTCCACGCGTGGATCTTCACCCGGGTCCTCAGGGCCACGTTCCGCGCCAGGTACTCGTCGGGGAGGAAGATCACCTCGGGGACGCCGAGGGACTCCACGACCTCGACCGCGTTGGCCGAGGTGCAGCAGACGTCGCTCTCCGCCTTGATGGCGGCCGGGGTGTTGATGTAGGTGACGACCGGGAGGCCCGGAAGCCGCTGCCTCATGAGGCGCACGTCCTCCGCGGTGATGCTCTCCGAGAGCGAACACCCCGCCATGGGGTCGGGGATGAGCACGAGGCGGCCGGGGTTGAGGATCTTGGCCGTCTCGGCCATGAAGTGGACGCCGCAGAAGACGATGATCTCCGCCTTCGAGTCCCGGGCCCGCCGGGCGAGCTCGAGGGAGTCCCCGGTGAAGTCGGAGATCCCGTGGAAGATCTCCGGGACCATGTAGTTGTGGCCGAGGATGACGGCCTTCCGCTCCCGCTTGAGGGCGTTGATGGCCGCCACGAGGGGGGCCTTCATCTCCCACTCGAAGCGCGGCATCGACTTCTCCAGCCGCGGCCAGAACCCCTCCGTGGCGCGGGCCACCTCCGGCGTGAACGGGAGGACGGCGGGCACGGCTACTTCCGGACCTCGTGGAGCTCCATGCGGAACACCAGCGTGGAGTTGGGCGGGATCTTCCCCTGCGCCCTCGGGCCGTAGGCGAGGTTGGCGGGCACGACGAGCCAGGCCACCGCCCCGGGCTTCAGGCGCTGGAGCGCCTCGTTCCACCCCGGGATGAGGCCCCCGACGGCGAAGACGGCGGGCATCCCGCGCTTGTAGGAGTCGTCGAAGAGCGTCCCGTCGGTGAGCCAGCCGGCGTAGTCCACCACGACGCCCTCCCCCATGGCGGGGGAGTCGCCGGCGCCCGGCGTGACGATCCAGATCTTCAGGCCCGACGGGGTGGTCTCGAGCCTGTCGGCGGGGGGCATCTCGAAGGCGGGGGCGGGGCGGACCTTCCCGATGCGCACGAGGCGCAGGCGCCAGAAGGTCGTGGCCTTCGGGGGGAGGTTGCCCATGGCGCGGTCCCCCCAGCACAGCTCCGGCGGGACCTCGAGCATCAGGTCGGTCCCCTTCTTCATGAGCGACGGGGCCTCCTTCAGGAAGGCGAGCTGCATCTCCTCCCTCTTCCCGATGATGGGCTCGCCGGAGAGCTCGCTGCTCTGGAGCGGGGTGCCCTTGTCGTCGTAGATCGTGTAGGCGAGCTCGAAGGTCTCCCCCTCCCCCAGGACCGCCCCCTCGCCGGGGGCGAGGACCTCGTACTTCAGGCCCGAGGCCGTCTTCACCACGGCCGCGGGGTCGGGCCTGCGGAAGGCGGGCGCCCCCTTGAAGGACAGGAGCTCCACGTCGAAGACCAGGGTCGCGTTCGGCGGGATGACCCCGCCGGCGCCGTCGGCGCCGTAGCCGAGGTCCGGGGGGATGGTGAGCTTCCAGCGCGCCCCCGGCGTCATCTCCACGAGGGCCAGGTTCCAGCCCTTGATGACCTGCCCGAGGACGAACTCCGCCGGCGCGCCGCGGTCCCGGGAGGAATCGAACTTCTTGCCGTCCGTGAGCCAGCCCGTGTAGTGGACCTTCACCCGGTCGCCGAGCTTCGGCTTCGCCCCGCTCCCGCCCTCCTTGAGGACGCTGTACTTCAGGCCCGAGGGCATGGTCTTCACCTCCGTGTCGGCGGGGACGCCCTCGGCGGCGGGCTTCGGCGGGTCCTGCGCGGGCGCCGGGGCGGCCACGGCGAGGAGGGCGGCGGCGGCGAGGGCGAGGCGGGCGGTCAGCACTGCGGGATTCCTCCGGGGAAGGGGCGGCGAAGACCGGGGAGTCTACACGGGCCCCCGGCGCGGCGGAACCGAACGCCGCCCGGTTCCGTGCGCGGGGATCTCCGGGGAACGGCGGCCAACACCCTCCGTCGGGACTCCATCGCGGAGTCGTTCCGCGACGCCTTCGGCGTCGCGGTGGCGCCCGGAGGGTCATCGTCCGGAACGGATCGGACGATGACCCTCCGGGCGCGATGAGAGGCGGGGCGTGAGGACGGTTTCCGTACACGGGGTACACCAATCGGACAGCCCGAGAGCCTCACCCCGTTCACGAAGATTCCCCTGCCACCCCCCTGCCGTGGATCGCTCCCGGATCGCGATCGTCCGATCCGTTCCGGACGATCGCGATCCGGAAGCCCCGCGACGCCGAAGGCGGCGCGGAACGCCACCCCCACCCGCCCCGGGGCCTCAGTTCGCCGGCATCGTCGTCGTGAACTTCCCCGTCTTCCCCTCGAAGAAGGTGACGGCCGTGTAGTAGATCCGGTCCCCGACGGTCAGCTCGATGCCCAGGTGGGCCTCCCCCGCCGGGACGCCGGTGAGGGTCAGGTCGGACAGGGCCAGGGTCATCTTCCCGCTGGCGCTGGCGAAGGCGAACTTCGCCAGCCGGTTCGCGGGGTCGGGGTCCTTCAGGCCCTTCAGCTTGTGCACCGTGGCCCCGGTCCCCCGGTCCGTGCCCGTGGTCCCCTCCGCCAGCAGGGTGAACTCCTTCGACAGGAGCTCCGTCGTCCCGTCCAGGAGCCGGACCCGGAGCAGGGTGACGCCGCTCTCGTAGGCGAAGTTCTGGTCCCCGAGGAGGAGGGCCAGCTTCACGGAGTCCTTCCCCGCGCCGAGGGCGGAGACGGCCCCCTTGGCCGCCACGAAGGCGGTGCGCCGGTAGCCGAGGGCCGGCTTGAAGACCCCCTTCGCGTCGAAGACCTCGTCGAGGCGGTAGCCGCGTCCCCCGATGGTGGTGGCGTGGCGGAGCGTCGCGGGCACCTCCTCGGCGATGGTGTCCCCCTTCACGCTCCACTTGTACGTCTGCTTCACCGGGGAGAGCTGGACGCTCACCGCCGGGGATCCGCCCGCGGGGGTCTTGAAGGCGAACTTCTTCACGGTCCCCGTCATGAGGCCGGCGCCGACGTCGATCGCGTGGCCTCCGATCTCCATGCGGACCGCGTCCGCGACCGGGTCGAAGACGCTCCCCGTCCGCCGGTCGGCGTTGTAGATCGCCGACCCCGCCCAGGAGTCGCCGCCCGGATTCCCGGTCTTCAGGACGTGCTTGGCCACCCAGAAGTTGGTGGTGATGGCGGTGGCGTCCCCGCCGTTGGGCGGGAGGACGAGGAAGTCCTGCACCAGGGTGAGGGTCTCGCCCCCCGACACGCAGGTGAAGGTCACCCGGTACTCGCCGACGTCCGTGGGGGTCCCGCTGATCTCCCCCGTGGAGACGTTGTACGTGAGGCCCACCGGGAGGCCCGTGGCCGTGTAGACCGGGGAGGTGACGTTGACCGCCGCCACGGCGATGGCGGGGGTCCGCGTGTAGAGCTGGTTCACGATGGCGGCCGGGACGCCGGAGTAGTCCCAGTACTTGTTCGAGACGCTCGACGGCGCGATCACGACGCTCAGGTTCGTCTGGACGGTCGTGTTGGCGTCCGTGGCGAGGAGGTGGATGGTGAAGGTGCCGGCGGCCGTCGGGGTCCCCCCCACCTCACCCGAGGTGGACACCGCGAGGCCCAGGGCGGCGAGGTCGGGGGAGGAGAAGGTGACGGTCCCGTCCCCCCCGGTCGTGGCCCACTGGTCGTAGTAGACCGTGCCGACCTCCCCGTTGTTGAGGTACCGGGTCGTGAACTCGAAGGCGGCCGAGGCGGCCGGGGACGAGGGAGGCAGCACCGTCAGGGGGAGGACGGTCACGACGTGGATTCCGCCCGTGGCCTGGTGCCCGGTGAGCTGGACGTAGAACGTGCCGGCCGACGTCGGGCTCCCCGACAGGACCCCGGTCAGGCCGTTGAGTCCGATCCCCGGGGGGAGCTCCGCCGCCTCGAAGACGACCCCCGTCAGGACGAGGCCGTCACCGTCGAGGAGGGTGAGGGTGTCCGTGTAGGCCACGCCCACGCGCCCGTCGGGGAGGGCGGTGTTCTGGAAGCGGGACAGCTTGAAACCTCCGGCCGCGTTGACGCTGAGGTTGACGTCCTTCGTGATGGTGCCGTTGATCCCGTCCGTCGCCTGCAGGGTCACGGCGTAGTTCCCGGAGTTCCCCGCCAGCCCCGTGATGAGGCCGCTCTGGGGATCCACGGCGAGGCCCGCGGCGGCCAGGCCGACGTCGGAGAAGGTCACGGGCGCGTCGGCGTTGGCGGTGACGAGGCGCGCCACGTAGGGCTTCCCCTTGTTGCCGATGGGCAGGGACTGGGTCAGGAACCGGAAGGTCCCGTTGTCCGCCGTGGACGCCCCGCCCGGGAGGGAGAGGACGAACGCCGCCGCCGCCGCCACCAGGATCCTCGCGAACCTGCGCATGGGACTCCCCCCTCCGTCGCCGGACGCCGACACGGCACCGCAGGCAGGATACCCCTCGGGGGCTTCGGGGCGGCCCGAAGCCGGCCTACCCCGGGGGAGCGTTCCGCTCAGCGGCCGTCCGTCAGCCGGAAGGAAACCCAGCGGTAGACGACGGAGGCCACGGGCCGGCCGTCCTCGGTGGCGGGGAGGAACACCCAGCCCCCGGCCGCCTCGAGGGCCGCGGCGTCGAGGGCGGCGTTGCCGCTCGAGACCGCCACGGTCGTCCCGCGCACGCTCCCGTCGGCCTCGACCTCCACCCGCACCCGCACGGTCCCCTCGATCCCGGCGCGGCGGACGGCCGGCGGGTAGACGGGGGCGCGGTCCCGCTCCAGCGACGGCGGGAGGAAGACGGGGGGCGGGACCGGGGGCTCGGGAACCGGTTCGACGGCGGGAGGCGCGGCCGGGGGGGCGTTCGCGGGTCCGCGGATCCGGCCCCCGCCGCCCCGGGCCCCCTCCACCCCGCGCCGCCGCCCGTCCACGGAGGAGATCCCGATCACCTCCGCCGGCGGGCCCGGGGGCTCGTCGGGATCGAGGTACCGGGCGTCCCCTTCCGTCGGGACCGGGACCTGGAGGTCCGGCATCGAGGGGAGGACCACGGGCTCGGACGGCGCCTCGAGGGGGAGCGGCGGCAGGTCGAGGTCGAGGGGGGTCTCGACGGGGATCTCGGCCAGGACGATCGCCGCGGGGCGGCGGACGGGGGCCGTCCCGAAGGACCCGCCGCCGATGGCGACGAGGACCCCCCCGTGGAGGAGGACCGACCCGATCACGGCCGCCCGCAGGTTCATGGAGGACATCCTAAACGCTGGACGACGCGGCGGGTTCCCGGAGAATGGGCCCATGCGGCTCCTCCATGGCGCGGGCCTCACTCTCGCCGTCCTCGCGGCGGCGGACGCCGGGGATCCGGCGGCGACCGACCGGCGCCTCCAGCGGGCCGGCGCCGGGACGGGGCTCCGCCTTCGGGCCCTGGAATCCGCCGCCCGCGGGGCGGCTTTCCTGCGGACACGCCAGCGCCCCGACGGGACCTTCCTCGCCCCGGGCGAGGGGACCTGGTTCGCCGGCCCGGACACGGTGCCCGTGGACGCGCTCTGCGCCCTGGCCCTCGAGGCGGAGGGCTCCCCCGCCTCCCGCGCCGCGGCGGCGCGGACCCTCGAGCGACTCGCCCCCGCCGCGGGGAGGATCCCGGCGGCGGTGCGCGGCCACGTGCACGCCGCCTCCCTCGTCGCCCGCCTGGCCGTCGAGCGCCGGGCCGACCCGGCCGTCGTCGCCGCCCTCGGCGAGGCGCTCTCCTCGTCCCAGGACGCGGGCTCGGGGCTGTGGTTCCCGCGCGTCCTGCGCCCCGACGTGGGTTTCGGGACCCTCGTCACCGTCGCCGCCGGGAAGCCCCTGCCGGAGATCGAGACCGCCCACGCCGCGGCCCTCGGCCTGGCCGCCGCGGAATCCGCCGGCGGCCGGGCCCCGGCGGCCGTCTGGACGCGCCACCTCGCCGCCCTCCACCGGCTGCAGGGGGCCGACGGGGGCTGGCGGAGGGCGGTGGGAATCGGCGTGAGCGACCTCGCGAGCACCGCCCAGGCCATGGGCTCCCTCGTCCTCGGGAGGGAGGCGCTGCTGCGGCGCGGCCCCCTCCCCCCGCGCCTCGGGGAGGAGATCGCGGACTCCCTCGCCCGGGGCCGGCGGTTCCTCCGCGAGGAGACGGCGGACGCCCTGTGGATCCAGAGGAGCTTCCCCGGCGGCTCCCCGGGGAGGACCTGCCTCCTCCACGACGCGGAGAAGGCGCTCGCCTTCACGGGCACGGCCGACCTCGACGGGCTCCCCCCCTACGAGTCCGTCGCCGCGGTCCTCCTCGAATCCCAAGGGCGCGACGGGCGCTGGTCCGGGGGGGGCCCGCCGGCGGACGACCTCGCGGAGGCGGCCTTCGCCGTCCTCGCCCTGACGCGCGCCTCGGAGTCCCTCCTCGCGGATCCGGGCCCTCCGACCCCGCCCCGCGCGGAACCCCTGTGGCCGGAGGAGGGGGCGCCGCCGCCGTCCACGACCGTCCCCCTCCGCGAGGCCGAGGAGGCGCTCCCGTGGCTCGAGGGGCTCGTGCGGGACCCCCGCGCCCCTGAGGATTCCCTCCGCCGCACCCTCCTCTTCGTCGGGCGCGCATGGGTCCGGCCCGCCGACGGGCAGGACGACGCGTGGGCGCGGCGGGCCGAGGACGCCTTCCTCCGCGCCCTCGACGGCCCCGAGGGGGTCCTCGCCGCGCGCCTGCTCCGCCACGGGAACGTCCGCGTCGCCGCGCCGCTCCGCCGGGCGCTGGCGGGGGACCTGCCGGCGGAGGTCCTGCGCGAGGGGTTCGGGGCGCTCGCCCGCCTCGGGGACCCGGAGTCGCTCCGCTGGCTCTGCGAGGAGAACCTCGCGTCCGACGACTCCGGCCCGCGCTTCGACCGCTCCCGCGAGGCCCTGCGGGCGATCCCCCGGTTCGCGGGGATGCCGGGGGCGCTCCGCCGCTCCTGCTCGGAGCGGATCCTCAACCGCTACGAGGGCCTGGAGACGGCGGCGAACCCCTACGCCCCCCCCGCCCGGAAGTTCGACCCGTCCGCCCGCGCCCGGTGGGTCGCCTGCCGGCGGTTCGTCCTCGACGCCCTGCTCGCCCTCGGCAGGGATCCCGCCGGCGGCCCGGGGCCGGAGGCGGCGGGCCGCGCCCGCCTCACGACGCTGCGGGAGTACCGGCAGTGGCTCCAGGACCACGCCGACCCGCGGAAGGCGCCGTGGGCCGATCGCTGAGGTCGGAGAACCACGCGACGATCTCCGCGGCGGAGGCCTCCCGGAGCAGGCGGTCGCGGATCTCCTCCCGCCCCTCGAAGATCCCCCCGGCCCGGTACCAGCGCACGAACTGCTTCGCCTTCCCCCCCGCCGCGGTGGCGAGGTAGGCGCGGGCGAAGGCCCCGGCCTCGGCGGCGGCGGCGGGCGGGCCGCCGGCGATCTCCCGGAAGATCCAGGGATCGGCCAGCGCCGCGCGGCCGACCATGACGCCCCGGCACCCGGTCTCGCGGAGCATGCGGGGGGCGTCGGCGGCCCGGTCGATCCCCCCGTTGCCGACGAGGGCGACGGCGGGGAAGTCCCGGGCCAGCAGCGCCGCCCCGCGGGCGATGCGCTCCCAGCGGGCCGCCGTCGCGTAGGAGTCGGTGCGCAGGCGGGCGTGGAGGGTGATCATCGCCGCGCCCCCCGCCGCGGCGGCGGAGAGGATCTCCTCGAGGCGGGAATCGTCCTCGATCCCCGCGCGGACCTTGGCGGAGACGGGGATGCCGGTGCCGGAGACCGCGGCGGCGACGATGGCCTCGACCTTCTCCGGGTGGGCCAGCAGCGCGGAGCCCGCGCACTTGTCGAACACGCGCTTCACGGGGCAGCCGAAGTTGAGGTCCACCCACGCCGCGCCGGCGCGCTCGGCGTTGCGGGCCGTCTCGGCCACGTGCTCGGGGCCCGGGGTCATGATCTGGATCCCGACCGGCGGGCCCGCCCGCCGGGGCGGCCCGAGTTCGCGCCGCAGCGCCCGCGCCGAGGTCGGGCCGCTGGAGATCCGCACGAACTCCGTCACCGCGCCCCCCGCGTCGCCGAGGTCGAGGACGAGATTGCGGAAGGCGGGGTCGGTCACCCCGTCCATGGGGGCGAGCAGGGCCGCGACGGGGAACCGCACCGCCGAGGTGCGGCCCCGGATCTCCAGGGGGGGTAGAGGCGAACAGGGACTGTCCCTGCCGCCGAGCGGAGCGAGGCGGCGGGGACAGTCCCCGGTTCCGCCGTTGCCGTCTCTCACGACCCGCTCACGTGGACGAGGACCTCCCGCGTGTGCGGCCGCACCCGGTGCTCGCACAGGTAGATCCCCTGCCACGTGCCGAGGGCGAGCGCGCCGTCCACGACGGGAATCGTCTCCGAGGTCCGCGTGACGAGGGAGCGGAGGTGGGACGGGGAATCGTCGGGCCCCTCGTCGTCGTGTTCGTAGGCGTCCCCTTCGGGAGCCAGGCGCTCGAGGAACCTTTCGATGTCCCGGCGGGCGGCCGGGTCGGCGTTCTCCTGGATCGCCAGCGAGCAGGAGGTGTGCCGGACGAAGACGACGCAGAGGCCCTGCCGGACTCCCGACTTCGAGACGCAGGCGGTGACCTGCGGGGTGATGTCGTGGAGGCCGCGGCCGGGGGTATCGATCGGGAGCTTCTCGATGTGCTGGCGCATGGCCGGATCCTACGGCCAAACCGGGGACAGTCCCTGATCCTCCCCCCGGCTACCGCGGGGTCGGGGGCTTCAGCGCCGGGACCTCGTCGTACTTCCAGGTCTTCATGGCCTCGAGCGCCAGTTCGACGGCCTTCTCGAGCTGCGGGTCGCGGCCGCCGGCGCAGTTGGCCGGCGTCTCGATCACCTCGTGGTCGGGCGCCACGCCCTCGTTCTCGACGATCCACCGCCCGTCGAGGTCCACGATCCCGAAGGAGGCCGCGGTGACGTAGCCGCCGTCGAGGAGCGGCGGGTAGCCGCTGATGCCGACGAGCCCGCCCCATGTGCGCGTGCCCACCAGCGGCCCGAGCCCCGCCCGGCGGAACATCCACGGCATCGCGTCGCCGCCCGATCCCGCGCTCTCGTTGACGACCATGACCTTCGGCCCCTGCAGCGTCCCGAACGGCGTGCGCCCGACCCAGCCCTCCCGTGTCCCCCACCAGCAGAGGACCTTCCGCGAGAGGACGGCGATCACGTGGTCGGCGACCTTCCCGCCGCCGTTGTAGCGCTCGTCGAGGACGAGGCCGCGGCGGTCGAGCTGGCTGTAGAAGTCCCGCTCGAAGGAGGCCAGGCCCCCGCCGCCGGTGTCGGGCATGTAGACGTAGGCGAGCCGGCCGCCGGAGAGGCGATCGACGATGGCGCGGCGCTCCTCGACCCACGCCAGCCGGCGCAGGAGGTGCTCGTCGCCCACGGGCACCACCGTCGAGGTCCGCGGCGCGCTCCCGTCCGCCTTCGCCGAGAACGCCACCTCCACGCGGCGGTCGGCGGTCCCCTCGAACAGCCGGTCGAGGTTGTCCGCCGCCGTCACCGGCCGCCCGTCCACGGAGACGAGGAAGTCCCCCTCGCGGGCGTCCACGCCGGGCTCGGTGAGCGGGGCGCGGAGGCCGGGGTTCCAGTTCTGCCCGCGGTAGACGCGCTTCAGGCGCCAGCGCCCCTCGGCCGCCTCCCAGTCCGCGCCGAGGAGGCCCCCCGCCACGCCCGGGGGGGCGGGGTCCTTCTGCCCGCCCCAGAGGTACTCGTGGCCGCAGGCGAGCTCCCCCATCATCTCGCCGAGGAGGAAGTTCAGGTCCTCGCGGTGGCGCACGTGGGGGAGGAATCGGCTCCAGCGCTCCCACATCCCGTTCCAGTCCACCCCGTGCATGTTCGCGTCGTAGAAGTAGTCCCTCTGGATGCGCCAGACCTCCCGGAGGATCTGCGGCCACTCCCTCGCGGGGTCGGAGCGCACCCTCGCCGCGTCGAGGTCCAGCCGCTTCGCCTCCTTGGCGGAGGCGTCGGCGAGGAAGAAGTCCGAGGGGCCGCGCTCCCCTCCCCGGGCGTAGAGCACGCTCTTCCCGTCGGCGGAGACCCGGAAGTCGCTCACGCCCGCCTCGAGGACCTCGAGGGTCCGCTTGGAGAGGTCGTAGGCCTTCAGGGCCGTGGCGCCGTCGGCGCCGTCCTCGAGGAGCAGGAGCCGGTCGGCGGTGCAGCGGAGCCCCCGGAAGTCCCCCCTCGCGCCGGGCATGGAGAGGATCCGCTGGTCGATCCCCTCGAGGTCGAGCCCGGGGGTCCCCTCCCCCTTCTTCTCCTCGGGCGGGTCCTTCCCCTCGTCGCTCCTCGGCGCCAGCGGGTTCCTGCCGGACTTCTGCAGGACCACGGCGTAGAGGCTCTCCACGTGGCGCTTGGCGGCGGAGGCGCTGAGGTCGAGGTCGAAGCGGGCGGCTCCGCCGTCCACCGAGGCGGCGAACCACAGCAGCGTCCCGTCGCGGGAGAAGGCCGGGGAGAACGCGGAGGCGAAGCCGTCGGTCACCGTGGTGACCGTCCCCGAGGCAATCTCGAACAGCGCGATGCGGTCGTACATGGTCCCGGCGTGGCGCTGCTCGAACGCGATCCACTTCGAATCCGGCGACCAGGAGGCCCCGGGTTCGAAGTAGGCGAGGTCGCCCTGGGCCCGGGAGACGTCGGTGACCTTCCCCGTCTCGAGGGTGACGAAGGCGATGCGGTTCCCCTTGTCGGTGAAGAGGACGTGCTTCCCGTCGGGGCTCCAGCGGGGGCCGTAGTAGAAGCCCGCCCCGCCGAGGTCGTGGGCCTTCGGCTCCCCGCGGCCGAGGGGGTCGCCCACCATCAGGCGGTACTCGCCGGACGCGTCGGAGAGCCACGCCACCCTCTCCCCGTCCGGGGACCAGGCCGGGGAGCGGTCGTGGGCGCCGGGGGAGTTCGTCAGGTTCCGCACGTCCCCGTGCTCCCTCGGGACGGAGAAGATCTCCCCGCGGGCCTCGACGAGCGCCCGCTTCCCGTTGGGCGCGGGGTCGGCGTCCCGGAGGGAGGACTTCGCCTCGACCCAGCGGGGGGTGGCGGCCAGCCCGTCCCCGGGACAGGAGATCCGAAGGCGCGTCACCGCCTTCGTCGCCGGGTCGAGGAGGTGGATCGCCCCCTCCCGGGAGAAGGCGAGGACCCCGCCGCCGGCGGAAAGGTCGCGGGCCCCGAACTCCCGGTACGCGGTGACCGCCTCGGCCTCCTTCGTGCCCGGCTTCCAGCGGTAGACGTTCATCAGGCCCCCGCGGTCCGAGGTGAACCAGACCGCGTCCCCCGCCCAGCAGGGGTTGGTGTCGGTGGCGTTGACGTGGGGG
>CAZWGT010000079.1:0-13165 GCA_964633345.1 uncultured Planctomycetota bacterium | reverse complement strand
ACATTGCGAGCGGGAGATTGCGGTCGCCTACAGCCAGCCTGGACAGGGGTCCCGAAGACGGCGCTCTTCCCGTCCCGTCGCCCCCCCCGGAAATTGGAGGGCGGGGGGGGATCCCGTCACAATCGCCCGCTTCCCCACCTGGGCGGGGACTCCGTTCCACCGAAGGAGGACGCGCGTGGCGAAGAAACCCGCCGCACCCGCGAAGCCGGCGGCGAAGCCGGCCGCGAGTCCGGCCGCGAGTCCGGCCGAGCCGAAGATCTGCGGCGCGGGCGCCATCGTCCGCTTCGTGGACGAGGACGGGAAGCTCGTCGCGCCGAAGTCCCCCCTCCCCGACGCGCGCGTCGTCGAGCTCTACCGGCACATGGTCCGCTCGCGGCGCTTCGACGCCCGCATGATGAAGCTCCAGCGCCAGGGCCGCATGGGCACCTTCGCCCCGAGCTTCGGGCAGGAGGCGGCCCAGGTCGGCTCCATCGCCGCCTGCACCCCGAAGGACTGGTTCGTCCCCTCCTTCCGCGAGGCGGCCGCCGCGCTCTACCGCGGGGCCTCCATGCGCGGGATGCTCCTCTACGCGATGGGGCTCGAGGAGGGCGCGATGGTCCCCGAGGGGGCCCGCGACATCCCCGTCTCCATCCCCGTCGGCGGCCAGTCCTCCCACGCCGTCGGCCTCGCCTGGGCGATGAAGCTCCAGGGCGAGAAGGCCGGCGCCATCGTCTACTTCGGCGACGGCGCGACGTCCGAGGGCATCGTCCACGAGTCCATGAACTTCGCCGGCGTGCTCGGCCTCGGCGTCGTCTTCCTCTGCCAGAACAACCAGTGGGCCATCTCCACCCCGCGGCGCAGCCAGACCGCCGACCGCCCCATCGCCGACCGCGCCGCCGCCTACGGGATGCCGGGCGTGCAGGTGGACGGGAACGACGTCATCGCCGTCTGGTCGGTCTGCGACGAGGCCATGCGCCGCGCCCGCGAGGGCGGGGGGCCGACCTTCGTCGAGGCGATCACCTACCGCCGCGGCGTCCACACCACCGCCGACGACCCGCGCGTCTACCGCTCCGAGGAGGAGGAGAAGTCCTGGGAGCGCAAGGACCCCATCGACCGCTGCCGGAAGTACCTCGAGGCCCGCGGGGCGTGGGACGCGAAGAAGCAGGAGGCCCTGGAGGCCGCCGTGGACGCCGAGATGCAGGTCGAGGTCCAGGCCGCCGAGGACTACCGCGCCTCGAAGGTGAACCCGCTGGAGATGTTCGACTACGTCTACGTCACCATGCCGCCCTACCTCAAGGCCCAGCGGGACGAGGCCGAGGAGGCCTTCCGCGGGCGCAACGTCGTCGTCGGCGCGAGCGCGCCCTGGAAACCCGGCGGCGCCGCCGCGGTGGGGGACCTGGAAGAGGCGCCCGAGGAGCCCGCCCAGTGAGCGGACCGAACAGCCTGACCATGGTCGAGGCGCTCAACCGCGCCATGGCCGAGGAGATGGAGCGCAACCCCCGCGTGATGATCCTCGGCGAGGACGTCGGCGTGGACGGCGGCGTCTTCCGCGTGACGAAGGGGCTGCAGGAGCGCTTCGGCAAGGGCCGGGTCGTGGACACGCCGCTGGCCGAGGCCTGCATCGTCGGCGCCAGCGTCGGCCTCGCCCTCGGCGGGATGGTGCCCATCTGCGAGATGCAGTTCTCCGGCTTCATGAACTTCGCCTACGGGCAGATCCAGCCCCACATGTCCCGCTTCCTCTCCCGCACCCGCGGCCAGCGGCGGATGCACGTCGTGGTGCGCGCCCCCTCGGGCGGCGGCATCCGCGCGCTGGAGCACCACTGCGAGTCGGAGGAGATGTCCTACGTCTCGGTGCCCGGCCTCGTGGTGCTGATGCCCTCGGGCCCCCGGACCGCGTACGGGCTGCTGAAGGCCGCCATCCGCGCCGCGGAGCCGGTGATCTTCTTCGAGCCGAAGTCGATCTACCGCGCCTTCCGCGAGGAGGTCCCGGTGGACGGGGAGCCGTTCCCCATCGGCAAGGCCGAAGTGGTGCGGCAGGGGGACGACCTCACCGTCGTCACCTGGGGCGCCATGGTGCGCAAGGTGAAGGAGGCCGCGGAGAAGGCCTGCGCGGCGACGGGGAAGTCCATCGAGGTCATCGACCTCCTGACGCTCAAGCCGATGGACCCCGAGGTGGTGATGGAGTCGGTGAAGCGGACCGGGCGCTGCGTCGTGGTCCACGAGGCCCCGCGCACGGGCGGCTTCGCCGGGGAGATCTTCGCCCGCATCAACGAGCGGCCGGACGTCTTCTACAGCCTGCGCGCCCCGCTGGCCCGCGTGGCGGCCTTCGACGTCCCGTACCCGCTGTTCGCCCGCGAGAACGCCTACATGCCCGACGCCGACCGCATCGAGGCGCAACTGGTGAAGACCCTGGGCGAGGGGTAGCGGCGGTACCGGACCCGACACGCCTCCGCCGCGGCGTCTACCGCAGCGCCTTCGCCCGGGCGGCTTCCCGAGCCGCCTCCTCCGTCCGGCCCGCGGCGGCGAGGGCCTCCGCGAGTCGCCCGTGGAATGCCGCCAGCGGGGAGCGCAGGTAGTCGTCGTTGACGAAGAGGATCGACCGGTCCGCGCCCTCGGCTTCCTTGCGCAGGCGGAGCGCCTCCCCGGCCTCGCGCACGGCGGCCTCCGCGTCCCCTTCCTCCAGCGCGAGGCCCGCGAGCCGCAGTCGGGCCTCGGACCGGACGCGGGGGTCGAGGGCCGCGAGGGCGATGGCCTTCGCGAAGTCCCCGCGGGCCAGGGTCCGGAGCCGCGTCGCCTCCTCCGGGTCTCCCGCACGCAGGGCCTGAGCCGCGCGGGACTCCGCCCGCAGTATGCAGGAGAGTTCCGCCCGTCGGGGATTCCACCGCTCCGCTTCGTCGGCGGCGCGGCGGGCCTCGTCGAGGAGCGCCCCGGCCGCCTCCCCCGCCTCCCGGGCGTTCTCGATGCAGGAGAAGGCGAGCCGGCGCCTGTAGGCCGCGGTCCCATGGAGGCCCGCGGCGACGGCGGCGCGGATGTCGGCGAGGGCGCCCTCCGCATCCCCTGTCGCGTGCCGCAGCTCCCATCGGCGGAAGAGAACCTCCGGGTCCGAGACGGGGCCCGCCGCCTCCAGGGCCGCGAAGTCCCCGGCCGCTTTCGCCAGGGATCCCGCGGCGGCGTCGTCCCTCTGGATCCGCGCCCGGGCCAGCCACGCCTCCGCACGGTAGGTCCGGAAGGCCGCCTCCCCGGGCCGGGCGGAAAGTCCCGCGGTGAAGGCGGCGACGGACGCGTCCAGTTCCCGGAGGGCGCCGGCGACGTCGCCCCTTTCGGCCATCCGGCGCCCCAGCTGCATGCGGCAGAAGCCCTCGCCGTGCAGGTGGATCCCGCCGGCCCCGGCGGCGCGGGCCGCGGCGTAGAGGCGCAGCGCCTCCTCGAAGCGCCCCGCCCACTGCTGGTACTGGGCCCCCACGCCGAGGTCGCGCAGGCATCCCGGGTTCCGCGGGAGGACCTCGTTGCGGTAGTCCGCCGCGGCCCCCTCCTCGTCCCCCAGGGCGTACTTCACGGTGCAGGCCGTCCTCCAGAGCCGCACGAGATCCCGCCCCTGCAGGAGGAGATCGGGCCTCCGCCGCGCCCGGGAGATCGCTTCCCCCGCGGCCTCGAGGGCCCGCTCGTTCCAGCGCCGCGCGGCGTCGAGCCCCTCCGGGAGCCGCTCCCGGGCCGCGAGGACCTGGCAGACCAGTCCGTGGATCGAGGCGGCGTCGGCGAGGTCGGGCCGGGCCTCCGCCGCCCTGCGCGCCCGGTCGAGGGCCTCATCGGGATCCCCCCGCGCCATGGAGACGAGGGCCTCCGCCGCCTCCCTCCGGGGATCCCCTTCCAGGGCCGCCGCGTCGGCCGCCATCCTGGCGGCGACGCCGTCGCGTTCCCCGCCGGCGGGAAGCGCGGCCGCCCTCGCGTGGAGGATCCGCAGCCTCAGATAGCGGGCGTCGGGGTCGGGATGCACGGCGAGAACGGCGTCGATCTCCCGCTCCGCCCCCGCTGGATCGGACCCCTCGTCGAGGAGGAACCGGGCGCGCTCCGTCCCGGGGCGGGCATCGGCCCCGAGCGAAGCGGCGGCGCGATCGAACGCGGCGAGCGCGCGCCGGTCGCCGAGCCCCGCCCAGGCCCTCCCGCGGAGGAGGTGGTCCTCTCCCCCCGCGAGGCCGGCGGCCTCGATCCGGCCGACGGCGGCCGCCGCGTCCTCGAACCGGGAATCGAGGAGGACCGACCGGGCGGCGGCCCGATCGGCGGCCGGCCCGGCCCCCTCCTCCCCGCGGAGGAGGAAGGGAAGCGACAGGGCGGCGAGGAGGACCCCGGCGACCGCGAGGGAGGAGGCCGGAAGGGGGCGCCGCGCGGCGGCCCGCGGCGCCGGCGGGGGAGGCGTCCCCGCCAGGGCGGCGCGCAGCGCGTCGGCCATCTCCCCCGCCGTGCGGAAGCGGGCCTCCCGGTCCTTCTCCAGGGCGCGGTCGATCACGGCCCGGACGGGGCCGGTGACGCCCCGGGGCCCCTCGGCAGGGAGGGGAGGCGCCGGCCTGTCGAGGATGGCCATCGCGACGGAGAGGGTCGAGGGGGCCTCGAAGGGCGCGCGGCCGCCCAGCATCTCGTGGAGGAGGACCCCGGCGGCGAACAGGTCGGTGCGCGCGTCCACGGTCCCGTCCCCCCGGATCTGCTCGGGCGACATGTAGGCCACGGTCCCGGCGACGGCCCCCGGCGACGAGGCATCGCGGGCCGGGAGCCCCGGGGGCCCGTCCACGCGGGCCAGGCCGAAGTCCACGACGCGCACCCGCTCCGGTCCCTCCCGCCCGGGGGCCGGGGGAGAGACGAGGACGTTCTCCGGCTTGAGGTCCCTGTGCACGACCCCCTCCCAGTGAGCTGCGTCGAGGGCGAGGAGGACCTGTATCGCGATCCGCGCCGCGCGCCGCTCCTCGAGGGGCCCCTCGCGGGCGAGCACGTCGCGCAGCGTGCCGCCCTCCGCCAGGTCCATCACCAGGTAGAGGAGCCCGTCCTCCTCGCCCACGTGGCGCACGGGAACCACGTGGGGATTCGAGATCCGCGCGAGGGCCTCCCCCTCGCGGAGGAGGCGGGAGCGGGCCCCCGGGTCCGCGGAGAGGGCGGGGGGGAGGACCTTCAATGCGAAGTCCCTTCCGAGGAGCACGTGCCGGGCGCGGTAGACGACGCCCATGCCGCCGGCCCCGAGGAGCGCCTCGACGCGGTAGTGGCCCCCGAGGGTCCTCCCTACGAGCGACGCTCCGTCGCCGGGGGAGGGGGCCGCGCTCATGCGGGCTCCGGGCCGTCGGGGTCCCGTCCCGTGCGGAGGAGGGCCTCGAGCCGGGCCCGCGCTCGCCCGAAGGCCTTGCGCGCCGCGTCCGCGGTGGGCCGGCCCAGCCGCCTCGCGACGTCCCCGAATTCGAGCCCCTCGAACTCGCGGAGGAGGATCAGTTCGCGCTCCTCCCGCGAGAGCAGGTCTAGGCAGGTCTTCAGACGGTGGACGGCCTCCGCCCTCTCCGCCAGCTCGGGGGGGCCCGGGGCCTCCTCCTCGAGGGGCGGCTCCTCCTCGAGGTCCACCCGCCCCTCGCCCCGGGGCCCGCGGGCCCGCCGGGCGAGGCGGACGACCCGGTTGCGCATGACCGTGGCCAGCCAGGCGCGCAGGCGGTCCTCGTCCTCGAACGCCACCTTCCCCCCGCTCTGCAGGAGGATGCGGAGCACCGACTGGGTCATGTCGGCCGAGTCGGCCTGCAGGCGGAGCTCGGGGTTCAGCCAGCGCCGGGCCATGGCGCGCAGGATCGGCTCGTACCGCGCGTGGAACTCCGACCACGCGGACGCCTCCCCCGCCCGCATCCGCCCGTAGAGGGCGGGGAAGGGGAGGAGGGAGGGGTCGTCCTCGGGAGGCATGGCGGGGGATTGTACCCATGCCGTCAAGCCCGTACCCGCGTCCGGTCCCGGGGCCCCGCGGCTTCTCCGTGGGGTCGCCCGGAGAGACCGAAGGAGGAGCCATGGGGTGGAAGGGGACGAGGATGGGGGCGGCCGCCGTCGCGGCGGCTGCCGGATTCGCCCTGGCGGCGTCGGGGTCGGGAGGAGGCTCCTTCGAGTCCGCGGGGGACATGGCGGGAGGGGGACGATCCTCCCACGTCGCTGTGCGCCTGCACGACGGCCGCGTGCTCGTGGCGGGGGGCTCCGACGAGACCTCGAGTTCCGCCCTCGCCTCGGCCGAGACCTGGGATCCGGGGACGGGGGTCTTCACGGCGACCGGCTCCCTGGGGCAGGCCCGGATCTTCGCCTCCGCGCACCTCCTCCCCGACGGACGCGTGCTCGTCGCCGGGGGAATCTCGTCCGGGACCGCCCACGCCTCGACGGAGATCTGGGATCCGGACACGGCCGCCTTCTCGGCGGGTCCCCCGATGTCCGTGGCGCGCGGGGGGCAGCGGACCGTCGCCCTCGGGAACGGAAGGACCCTCGCCGTCGGCGGCTTCGACGCCTTCGGCGCGGCCCTCGCCGCGGCCGAGATCCACGACCCCACCCCGGGTCCCGACGGCTCCTGGTCCGCGACCGGCTCCCTCGCCCATCCGCGGCAGTCCCACGCGGCGGTCCGCCTCGCGGACGGCCGCGTCCTGGTCGCCGGCGGCTCGGCGGGCTCCGAGGGCGGCTACGCGACTCTCGCGGCCTGCGAGATCTACGATCCCTCCGCGGGGACCTTCTCCGCGGCGGCCTCCCTGCCGGCGCCGCGGTCCGGGGCGGCCGGGGCGCTCCTCCCCGACGGGCGGGTGCTGCTGGCCGGCGGGGCCGGCGCCGGGGGCGCGGCGTCGTTCCACGACGCCCTCGCCTACGACCCGGTCGCCGACACGTGGAGCCCGGTCGGAAGCACCGGGAGCGGCGGTCCGGGCGTGAGCCTGACGGCCCTGGCGAACGGGTGCTTCCTGCTGGCCGGCGGGGCGGAGATGCCGGGCCAGGAGACCCTGGACGAGGCGGACCTCTTCGATCCCTCGACGGGGACCTTCCAGGCGCTGGAGCCGATGGTCCACTCCCGCACGAACCACCCCGCGATCCCTCTGGAGGACGGGCGCGTCCTCCTGCCGGGCGGGAACTTCCTCTTCGCGCCCGGCGTCGGCCACGGCCGCGCATCGGCGGATCTGTACGTCCCGGACGACTACGTGCCTCCCTCGACGGGGATCACGGCCGTCGGGCCGGCCCGGGCGTGGGTCGGGCGCAGGAGCGGCCGCGGCGACGGGGCGGACCTGGATCTCCTCGCCGAGGTCCTGCTGAACGGCGCGGTCGTGGCGGCGGGCCGGGTGGACGGCGCGTCCGGCGGGAGGGCGGGCTTCGACGGAGCCGTCCAGCACGCCATCGACCTCGTCCTGGCGGAGCCCGTGCCCGTCGCATCCGGCGACGTTCTCGGCTTCCGCCTCTCCGTGCGGATGGCGGCCGGGGGTCGGGGAAGCGCCAGGGCGCGCCTGTGGTACGACGACGCCTCGGCCGACTCCCGGTTCGAGGCGACGATCGACGGTGTCGTGAACTCCCTCTACCTCCGGGACGGGGGAGTCCTGGGCTCCTCCGCCGGGAGCGGATCGATGAAGGCGATCGACGTGAAGGTCAACCGCAAGAAGGACGGCGACGCCTTCCGGGAGTTCGGGACGTGGACCGTCACGCTCCCGTGATCCGGGGAATGCGGGGAGCCGTCCTTGCCGCGGCCGGGTGGCTGACCCTCGCCGCGGCGACCGCCGCGGCCGCTCCGTTCACCGCGCACTTCGATGCGCTTCGGGCGGCGATGGAGGCCCGGAGCGCGGCGCTGGGAGGAGCGACCGGGCCGGACGAGGTCCGGCAGCGGAACGCGTGCGTCCGGTCCCTCGGCCGGCTCGTCGCGTACTCGGGCTCGGTGGGCACCGACCTGAAGGTCGCGGGGAGGATCGCCAGGGCACTGGAGAAGGCGTTTCCCGGGGACGACCCCCTCCTCGACGGGCTGTCCGGCGCGCTCGACGGACTCGAGGGGGAGCTGGCGCCCCACCGGGAGATCCTGGCCGTGGAGGTGTCCCTGCTGTCCGGCGTCGCAAGGGAGAGGGCGGCGAAGGGGCTGGCGCTCGCGGACGTCCTCGTGGACAGGGCCGGTCTCGCGGAGTCCCGGGCCCTGCGCGCCCGGTTCCTGGGAAGCGCGCTGCGGAAAATCCTCGCGACCCGCACCGCGCTGCGGGGCGGCGGCACCCCGGGTTTCCAAGGGCCCCTCAACGCCTCCTTCGAGGACGAGGATCCCTTCGCCGTGTTTCCCGATCCGGACGGGGTCGTCCTCCGGAACGCCTCCAACTCCTTCGTGGGGTACCTCGACCTGTGGAAGACGGCCGGGGGCGCGGCCGCCAGGACCGGGATCGGCGCGCCCCACGGGGTCGCGAAGGCGTCCGTGGGGGCCTCCTACAACACCAACACGGGGTACCACCGCGGGAGCCTCTTCCAGGAGGGGGTCAATCTGTCCCGCTCGCGCAGGCTCCGGTTCGAGTGGGAGCTTTCGGGCAGGATCGGAAGCGGGGCCGCGTGCCCGACCACGGGGGAGTACGCCCGGGTCCTCGTGGAGGTGCGGTTCAGCGCGCCCTCCGGGACGACGGCCACCCTGCTGCGCCTGGAACTCGAGCCGAACTCCACGGACGGGTACTTCAACTACGGCACGACGACCGCCGTGGCGGACCTGCCCTACCTGCCGGAGCCGGGGACCCTGTCCTTCCACGCGGACGTCGGTGCGGACCCCTGCCCGCCGCCGTCGCCTCCACCTCCGCCCCCGCCCCCCGGGGGCGGTCCGACGGAGGCCGGCGGGTACTGGTCCTACGTCATGTACGTGGACAATCTCCGGGTGGAGTAGGGGCCGGCGCGAAGGGACGCCGGGGCACGCCGCCCCCGCTAGATCGCCACCAGCTCCTTCACCTCGGGGCAGGTCTCCTTCAGGCGCTGCTCGATGCCCATCTTGAGGGTCATCGTGGAGGAGGGGCAGCCGGCGCAGGACCCCTGCAGGACCACGCGCACGACGCCGTCCTCGTAGCCCGCGTAGATGATGTCCCCGCCGTCCCCCTGCACGAAGGGGCGGATCTCCTCGAGGACCGCGAGGATCTTCCTCTCCGTCTCCGAGGAGGGGCCGCCCGCCTGCTTCGAGTCCTTCGGCAGGACCGGCTCGCCGGACCAGAGGTGCTCGCGGATGGCCATGCCGACCTTCTTCGCCTCCTCCGGCCAGGCGTCGGGGTCGGAGCGGCTGACGGTGACGAAGTTCCCGGCCACGAAGACGCCCGTGACCCCGCCGAGGGCGAACAGGCGCCGCCCGAGGGAGGACTCGGCGGCCTCCGCCGCGTTGTGGAACTGGGCCGTCCGCCCCTCGAGGAGCGGGCGGTCCACGGTGAACTTCAGGCTCGCGGGGTTCGGCGTCGCGGCGGCGAGGATGCGGATGGCCTCCTTGCCGGGGGGCGTGACGGGGGTCGGTGCGGGGGCGCTCATGGGGGTGTCTCCGTGCCGTCGATGGCGGATGGATCCTACCGGGGAGGCGGGGGGACGCGATTTTCCCGGAGCCGGGTCGGTTACGCTTCCGCGCACGTCGAAGGGACACCCCGTGACCGAAGCCACCGCCCCCCTGCCCGCCGGAACCCGCCTCGCCCACTACGAGGTGATCCGCGTCCTCGGCACCGGCGGCATGGGGACCGTCTATCTCGCCCACGACACCGCCCTCGACCGGGAAGTCGCCGTCAAGGTCCTCCGTCCCGAGGTGGCCGGCGACGCCGCCCTCCGGGACCGGTTCGTGCGCGAGGCGCGGGCCGCGGCCCGCGTCTCCCACCCCAACCTCACCCACGTGTACTTCGTCGGCGAGGCCGACGGCCGCCCCTATTTCGCCCTGGAGGACTGCCCCGGGACCCCCCTGGAGGCGGCGATCCGGGACAAGGGCCCCTTCCCCCTCGAAAGGGGGCTCGACGTCCTCGAGCAGGCCGCGCGCGGGCTGGCCGCCGCCCACGGCGCGGGGGTCGTCCACCGCGACGTGAAGCCGAGCAACCTCATGGTGCTGCCCGACGGGCGGGTGAAGGTGACCGACTTCGGCCTGGCGAAGTCCCTCTCGGGGGACGTCGGAGCGACGGCGGGGAGGATCCTCGGCACCCCGACCTACATGAGCCCCGAGCAGGTCCGGGGGAAGCCCGTGGACGCGCGCACGGACATCTACCTCCTCGGGCTCACGGCGTGGTTCCTGTTCGCGGGGCGGCCCCCCTTCGCCAGCGAGCAGATCGGCGAGGTGATCCACGACCAGATGAACTCGCCCCTTCCCCCGCTGGCCGGGGCGCGCCCCGACCTGCCCCCGGCCCTCGGCGAGGCCCTCGAGCGGATGTGCGCCAAGGACCCCTCGGGGCGCTTCGCCTCGATGGACGAGGTCGCCGCCCTCGCCGCCTCGCTCCGCCCGCGCCCCCTCCTGGCGGCCCCGCTGCTGGCCCGCGGGGCGGCCTCGGCCGTCGACGCGCTCCTCGTCCTGCTCGGATGGGGCGCCGTCGGCCTGTCCCTCGTGTTCCTCCTGAAGCAGGCGGGCGTGGAGTCCCCGGAGGAGGAGTCCGGTGCGGGGGCGGCCTTCGGGGCCGCGGAGATCCTGGAGCGGGCGGCGTTCGCGGCGATCCTCGTCGCCGTCACCCTGTGGTTCGAGGTTTCCCGCGGCACGACGCCCGGGAAGGTCGCCTTCCACCTGAAGGTCGTGCGCCCCGACGGGAACCGCCCCTCCCGGCGCGCGATGCTGGTGCGGTTCCTCGCGAAGTACCCGGGGATCCTCTGGATCCTCGTCCCCCCCGGCATGACCCGGGTGCAGGCGGTCCTCTGGTGCGCGCAGGGGCTGGCGTGGCTCGGCGGTGGCCTGTGGTACTTCTTCGCCGACGGCCGCACCCTGCCCGACGTGCTCTCCCGGACCCGCGTCGTGCACCGCGGCCCCGGCGATGGGGTGCGAGTTCCTTGACCCGGAGGGGGGGACCGGAATAGACAGTCCCCTGCCCCGGCACGGCGCAGGCGTCGAGCGAGGACTCCCGAATGGCGGCCATCGAGAAGTTCGTGAAGCACCCCGAGAGCGGGAGGACGATGTTCCTGCTCGAGATCGATTCCCTGGACGACTGGCCGGAGGACCTCGCGCTCCCGAAGTCGAAGTACTTCGTCCTCTTCCTCGCCGCCGACGCCTCGGACCTCTCGGTCGAGGACCTCGCCGCGTTCTCCACCCGGGCCCTCGACCAGGGGATGGTCTACCTGAGCACATGGGGCAAGGACTCGGAGCGGGTGCACGACACCTTCGAGGAGGCCTGCGCGGAGTGGGACCCGGATTCCGACGCCAACTCCGCCATCCTGTCCGAGTGGCACGAGGACGAGCCCCTGTCCGAGGCGCTGCGCTTCTCCGCCGCCCACGCGCTGCCGGCCAGCGACTTCGAGAAGGGGTGCAAGGCCACCCTCGTGGCCATCGTCGGCAACCCCGACGCGGCGGAGCTGGTCCGCGAGTGGCTGGGGGACCCGGAGAAGCTCGAGAAGGCGGCGGACGACGACGAGAAGGTCCCCGGCGCCGACGACGAGGACAAGGCCGCCGACGACGACGAGGACGACGACCTCGACGACGACGAGGAGGAGGACGAGGGGGACGACGACGAGGACGACGACGACGACGACGAGGACGACGACCGGGACGACGGCGACGACGACTAGCCGGCCGGCCTCCCGCTCACCTCCCGGTCGCCCCCGCCAGCACGGCCCGCACCCTCCGCACCAGGTCCTCCGGCTTGAAGGGCTTCTGGAGGAACGCGGCCCCCTTCTTGAAGGCCTCCTCCATCACCGCCTTCTGCACCGGCACCTCCTCGATGTGCCCGGAGATGATGAGGACCCGCAACTCCGGGAACCGGGGGCGCAGGCGCTCGGCGAGCTCGTGGCCGTTCATCCCGGGCATGACGAAGTCGGTGACGAGGAGGTCCACGGGTACGCCGTGCTTCGCGGCGAGGGCCTCCGCGGCGGGGCCGTCGGGCGCGTCGAGGACGGTGAAGCCCTCCGCGCGGAGCGTGGCCGCGACCAGCATGCGCTGGGCCGGCTCGTCCTCGGCGACGAGGATCGTGGCGCTCACTTCGTCTCCTCCCGGAGGAACCCGCCCGGCTGCAGCGCCCAGCGGTGGTCGAACCAGCCCGCCGCCAGGACGCCCCCGTCGCCGGAGCGGAGGAACTCCTCCCCGTAGACGGCGTAGTCAGGGTATCCCACCCCCGAGACGAAGGGCAGGAGGCCGTACCCTACCCGCGTCCCGCGGGCGCCGGTGGAGGCGAAGGCGCCGACGAAGCCCACGCCGTCGGCCCGCGGGTGGACGAGGACGGCGCCGAGCGCGTCCCCCTTCCATTCCCGGCCCCCGACCGAGATCGCCCCTCGCCGGGCCTTCACCGGGCAGAAGGGGGGGACCACCTTCGCCCAGGCCGCGTTCACCTCGGCGTTCCCGTAGAGGATGAGGTTGCGCTCCGCGAACTCCTCTCCGTGGGCGAGGAGGTCGGCGTCCCGCACGACGGGGGCGTTCCCGTTGGCCCGATACCACCAGGTCCCCGCGTGGTACCGCGCGAGTTCCATCATCTCGCGGTTCTCCTCGTCGGTCCCCTTCGTGCCGACGACGAGGACGAAGCGGTTGTCGAAGGCGCGCTTGAAGGGGCCGGAGATGGACCCCCGCTTCCCGCGGTCCGGGAACGGGCCGGACGCCCTCCAGGCCCCCCCGTCGCGGACGACCAGCACCGCCATCCTCTCCCCGGGGACTTCCACCACGACCCCGTCGATGACGAGGACCGGGTTCCGGGCCGGGAAGGTGACGCTCATGAGGCGGACGTTCTCCGTCGAGATCCGGATGGCGCCCTCGCTCTCCGTCCTGCGGACCCGGGAGGGCTTCCCGTACTCCAGGGGCTGGTGGATTCTCGCCGGGATCCATCCGCCGGCCAGGGAGGTGTCCAGGGTGGTGAAGTCGACGTCCCCCGACCAGGGATCCCCCGTACGGAGGGATCGTCGGAAGAGATCGAAGATCCCCGGCCAGTCCACGCAGTCCGCGCCCGGCGCCGCGTCCCCGTCCCACCAGTGGCCCGCCCCCTCCTGGAAGTGGTGGAGGGGCTTGCCGCCCGCGGCCTCGAGGCGCCGCAGCATCCCCTCGGCCTCGGAGAGGGGCACGTTGTCG
>CAZWGT010000078.1:0-13243 GCA_964633345.1 uncultured Planctomycetota bacterium | reverse complement strand
GAAGGGGGGGACGGAGGGCGGGAGCCCCGCCCCGAGGGCGGCCTGGCGGGCGGGGTTCTGGCCGACGCCGGCCTGCAGCACGTTGCCCATGATCACCTCGTCCACGGCGGCCGCGTCGACCCTCGCGCGCTGGAGGGCGGCCTTGATGGCGACGGCCCCCATCTGCGGGGCGGTCTGGGAGGCGAGGCCCCCCTGGAACTTCCCGATGGCGGTGCGGCAGGCCGAGAGGATGTAGACCTCGGGCATGGTGGTGGACTCCTGATCGTTCGGCGACGCGACGCGGGAAGCGCCCCCTCCAACCCTGGAAGGACGCTGCCGGACCCGCGAAGCCCCCGGATCCTACCCGTCCCCGGGGGGCCCACCAAGGCGGGGAGACGGGGGTGGTTACGGGCTACCCGGGCGGACCCTCACTCCAGGTTCGTGTGCCTCTTGCTCATCGCGTGCTCCGTCTTGTGCAGCAGCCGCTTGAGAAGCAGGACGACGGCGTCGAGGTAGACCAGCAGCGACTGCTCGAAGAGCGTTCCGAGGGGCTGCTGGGAGAGGCCGCCCGCGGTCACGGGGATGGTCGCGACGAGGTCGGCGGTCTTCGCCAGAGGGGTGTTCTTGTCCATCGTGACCACCGCCACCCGCGCCTTCTCGCGCCGGGCGATCTCCACGTAGTGGGCCAGCGACCCGGACCTCCCGTAGCGGGATCCGAGGATCAGGAGGTCCCCCTTCCGGATGCTCGGCGTCGTCGTGTCGCCGACGACGTGCACCTCCACCCCGAGCTGCATCAGCCGCATGGCGAAGGCGCGCATCATGAGCCCGCTGCGGCCCATGCCGCCGAGGAAGACGCGCTTCGCGCGGCTCACCGCGAGCGCCAGCGCGCCGGCCTCCTCGCGGGGCAGCGCCGCCGCGATGTCGGTCAGCTCGCGGTAGATGGCGTCTAGTGGATGGAGCGGACGCGATCCCATGCGATGGCCTCGATCGGGAAGGTGGGGCCCTCGGTGCAGGACTTGGCCCAGCGGACGCCGGAGCCCTCCTTCACCGGAACGACGCAGCCGAAGCAGAGCCCGTAGCCGCAGGCCATGGGCTCCTCCGTCGAGACCTGGCAGGGGACGGCGCGCCCCTCGAGGAACTTCGCGAGCGACGTGAACATCGGGTTCGGGCCGCAGGCGAGGATCGAGGCGCCCGGCGCGAGCAGCGGCTCGAGGTGCTCCGTCACGCGGCCCTTCCCCCCCGCCGACCCGTCGTCGGTGCAGAGCGTCACCGGGCAGCCGAGGGCCTCCATCTCCTCCACGAGGCAGACGTGGGCCGCGTCGCGGAAGCCGAAGAGCGCCTTCAGCGGCCCCTTCGCGCCCGAGGCGCGGCGCGCGCGGGCCACGAGGGGGAAGGGGGCGGTCCCGATGCCGCCCCCGACGAGGATCAGCGGCTTCGAAGGATCGCCGAGGTCGTAGGGACGGCCGAGGGGGCCGAGGACCGCGGCCTCCTCGCCGGGGAGGCGCTTCGCCAGGGCCGCGGTGCCCGCCCCGATGACCGCGATGACGAGCGAGAACCGGTCGCCGGACACGTCGCAGACCGAGAAGGCGCGGCGGAGGTAGGGGTCGTCGCCCGGCCGGGCCTCGATCATCACGAACTGCCCCGGCTTCACCTCGGCGGCGAGGGCCGCGCACTCCAGCTCGAGCCGGAAGGTGTTGCGCGCGACCTCCTCCACCGCCGTCACGCGGGCGCGGTGGTCGAGGCGGCGGGGGGCCGTGGCGGCGGACATGCGGGGATGCTACCCCGGCGGGAATCGGGAGGGGCCGATTTCGGCGGACGGGTACAGTCCCACCGATGCGCAACCCCTTCCGCCGGGCGGCCGCGGCGTTCGTCGCCGCGAAGACCGGGCTCGACCCCGCCCTCTTCCAGGTCACGGTCCCGCCGGACCACGCCGGCGGGGACTACGCGGTCGGCTGCTTCCCCGCGGGGAAGGCGCTGAAGAAGCCGCCGGCGGCGGTCGCCGCGGAGGTCGTGGCCGGGTTCGCCCCCGTCGGGCCGTTCACCGCGGCAGCGGCGGCGGGGCCCTTCGTGAACCTCACGCTCGATCGCGCGCACCTCGCGTCCCACGTCCTGTCGGCGCCCGCGCCGGACCCCGATTCGGGGTCCGGCCGCACCGTCGTCATCGACTACTCCTCGCCCAACATCGCCAAGCACCTCGCCTTCCACCACATCCGCTCGACGATGATCGGCAACTCCCTGGCCCGCCTCCACCGCGCCTGCGGGTGGACCGTCGTCGGCATCAACCACCTCGGCGACTGGGGCACGACCTTCGGGATGCTCCTCGTCGCGTGGGAGAAGTGGGCGGCCCCCGGCGAGAAGCCCACCGTCGATCGCCTGAACGAGCTCTACGTGCGCTTCCGCGCCGAGGCGAAGACCGACGCGTCCCTCGACGCCGCCGCCCGGGCGAAGTTCGCCGCGCTGGAGCGCGGGGACCCGGCGGCCCGGGCCCTCTGGCAGGAGTTCCGCCGCGTCTCCCTCGAGGAGTTCCAGGCGATCTACGACATGCTCGGCGTCTCCTTCGACGTCGTCATGGGCGAGAGCGAGTTCGAGGAGTACCTGGCGCCCGCCGTCGAGATGCTCAGGTCCAAGGGACTCGTCGTCGAGAGCGACGGGGCCGAGGTCGTGGACCTGACGGAGGAGAAGATGCCCCCCTGCCTGCTCCGCAAGCAGGACGGGGCCACGCTCTACGCGACGCGCGACATCGCCGCGGCGCTGTGGCGCTACGAGCACCACGCCTTCGACCGCGCCCTCTACGTCGTGGACAAGGGCCAGTCCCTCCACTTCCGCCAGTGGATCCGCGTGCTGGAGAAGGCGGGCCTGCCCTTCGCGAAGCACATCGAGCACGTCTCCTTCGGCCAGGTCCGGTTCGGCGGCGTGAAGACGGGCACGCGCACCGGGAACGTGCTGCGCCTGCGCGAGGTCCTCGAGGAGGCCGGCGACGCCATCCGCGCGAAGATCGACGAGAAGAACCCCGCCCTCCCGGGGAAGGAGGCCGTGGCGCGCCAGGTCGGCGTCGGGGCCGTCGTGTTCGCCGACCTCTCCGTCCAGCGCGAGCGGGACGTCGAATTCGACTGGGACCGGATGCTCTCCTTCGAGGGGGACACGGGGCCCTACGTCCAGTACGCCCACGCCCGGACGGCGTCGATCCTCCGGCGCGCCCCGGCCGATCTCCCGGCGGCGGACCCGCGCCTGCTCGCCCTGGCCGAGGAGGCGGCGGTGCTCAAGCTGCTGGCCGACTTCCCCGACCGCATCGAGAAGGCGGTCGAGGACGCGGAGCCGTACCACGTCGCGGCGTACCTCCTCGACCTCTGCCGCGCGTTCTCCGGGTGGTACGACCTCGGCAACCGCGACCCGGCGCTGAAGGTGCTGTGCGAGGACCGCGCCGTCGCCGCGGCGCGCATCGCCCTCGCCCGCGCCGTGGAGGCGACCCTCGCCCGCGGCCTGTTCCTGCTCGGACTCGAGGCGCCCGCGGAGATGTAGCTACGGAACGCGCCCGAGGAGGTCGTCCACGCAGGCGAAGGTGAACGCGTTGTCCTTCGGCTCGTACGATGCGAGCGCCTTCTCCCGGGCCGGGAGGTCCCCGAGGAAGCCGGCGATCGCCTCCTCCGTGAATCCGTCCGAGCAGTCCCCGTAGCCGAGGCGCCGGAGCCACCGCGCGTTCATCACCTGCTCCGCCTGGTGGGTGATGGGGACGGAGAGCATCGGAACGCGCAGGTGCACCGCCTCGCTCATGAGGGAGAACCCGCCGCCCGCCAGCACCGCGCGGGCGGTGCGGAGGTCGTCCACGAATCCCTCCTCCGAGAACGCGCGGAGCGCCACGTTCCCCTCGCGCCCCTCGCGCCCCATCCCGTACACGCGGAACTCCCCCGGGAGGCGCCGCAGCAGGGGCACGAGGGCCTCGTTCGCCGTCGAGGTCTGGTAGACGAGGACGTGGTCCCGGGGATCGCGGCGCGCCGCGAGGATCGCCTCCCGGAGCACGGGGGGGACGAGGGTCGTGCGGGGGCGGGAGACGGGCGGGAAGAAGAAGGTCGGCACGAGATAGTGCCGGGCCCCCGGCAGGCGCAGGGCCGTGGCGATCCGCGCCACGGCGAAGTCGGCGCGGAGCCCCGCCGCGATCTCCCTCGGGTGGCGGAGGCGCCGCAGCGCCTGGATGTTGTCCACCGCCACGACGGGGATCCGCCGCGACCTCCCGTACAGGTACGTCCACGAGTCGTAGTCGGAGATCACCGCCCGCGGCTCGAAGCCCTCCTCCGCCAGCGCGGCGACGGCGTCGAGGTTGCGCCGGACCTTCGCGGCGGCCCCGCGGAGGTTCTCCCGCACCGTGCCGACGGGGTCCATCGCGTTCCCCCGGTACGCGAGCACGAGGCCGGCGATCTCCCGCACCTCGATCCCGGCGCGGCCGCGGAAGGAGGACTCCAGGAACCGGAAGGCCCGCCCCGAGACGAGGACGCGCACCTCGTGGCCCCGGGCGAGGAGGTGGCCGATCACGACCCGGCTGCGCGTCGCGTGGCCCATCCCCTCGCCGACGACGCCGTAGAGGATCCGCATCAGGCCGGCTCGTCCGCCGAATCCCCGTAGACCGCGGGCACCCTCCCCCCGCACATCCGCACGTGCACCGTGAGCTGGCCGCGGTGGTGGACCTCGTGGCGGACCAGGAGATCGAGGACGCGGTGGCGGGGCATCCGGAGGTCGTAGAAGGACACGACGCCGCGCAGCCACCGGGGGCCGCGGCGGCGCACGGCGGCGGACAGGCGCCCGTGGGAGCGCTTCGCTGCGCGCAGCAGCGCCGCGGGGGCGGCCGGCGGGCGCTCCTTCGGCGCCGGGTTCGGCCCCGGCCCCGCGAGTCCCAGCGCCTCGGCGCAGAACCACCACTCGCTGCCCGCGATGTGGCGGGCGAGCTCCCCCGCGGACATGCTCCGAGGGTGGGGGCGCCACGTCCAGCGGCGCGGGGGCACGGCGGCGATCACGCGCAGCGTCGCCGCCCTCTCGCGGTCCCAGGTGTCGAGCAGGTCGTCGAAGGGGCCGGGCAGGGAAACCTCCGGGGCGGGGGGGAAGGACCGATGATACCGCCGTGCGCTACCCCTCGCCCCTCGTGGAAGGCGTCCTCCTCGGCCGGAGGAAGAGGTTCTTCGCCGACGTGGGCCTCGACGACGGGACGGCGGTCGTGGCGATGTGCGCGAACACCGGCTCCCTCCGCGGGGTGATCGCCCCGGGGCAGCGCGTCCGGCTCTCCCGCGCCTCGAACCCCGGCCGGAAGCTCCTCTACGACTGGGAGCAGGCCCGGGTCGGGCGCACGTGGGTCGGCGTCAACACCTCGATCCCCAACCGCGCCGTCGAGGAGGCGCTCCGCGCGGGGACCCTCCCCGTGGCGGAGGGGCGGCGCGGGGTCCGGCGCGAGGTCGCCTTCGGGCGCGAGAACTCCCGCGTGGACTTCGTCGTGGAGGGGACGGGGCTGCCGCCGCTGGCCCTCGAGGTGAAGAACGTCTCGATGGCCGAGGACGGCCGCGCGCTGTTCCCGGATTCGGTGACCGAGAGGGGCCGGAAGCACCTGCGCGAGCTGGCCGCGGAGGTCCGCGCGGGCCGCGCCGCGGCGGTGCTCTTCTTCGTGCACCGCGGGGACTGCGCCTCCATGGGACCCGCGGACGCGATCGACCCCGCCTACGGCCGGGCGCTCCGCTGGGCGGCGCGGCAGGGGGTGCGGCTGGTGGCGCACCGCGCCGTCCTCGACCGGAGGGGGGTCGCCGTCGGGGCGGAGATCCCCGTGGTTCTGGACCGGGCGCCCCGGGGCCGATAGGCTTCCGCCCCATGGCCTCCACCTACGGGATCGAGGGGTACTGCCGCGACCTCACGCGGCTCATCGACGCGGACACCCCCGCCGAGAAGTGCGTCTCCGTCGTCCGCGAGCGGTGCGAGACGCTGCTCCGGAAGGGGCTCGACCTGAAGGACGAGTTCCGGGTCGTCGTCCCCGGCCAGTACTCGCGCAACCTCGTCTACCGGGACCCGCGCGGGATCTTCGTCGTGCTGGCGCTGCTGTGGAAGCCGGGCACGCGGAGCGCGATCCACGACCACGCCTCGTGGGGGGTGATGGGCACCTACACGAGCGCGATGGAGGTGACGAACTACGATCGGCTCGACGACGGCTCGACCCCGGGGATGGCCCGGCTGCGCGAGCGCGAGGTGATCCCCAGCGCCGAGGGGCACGTCGAGGTCGTGATCCCCCCGCGCGTGGACATCCACCGCATGGCGAACCCCACGGACCGCGAGACGATCACCATCCACACCTACGGCCGCGAGGTGGACGCCTGCAACGTGTTCGACCCGGACACGGGGAGGGTGGGGACGATCTCGCTCCGCTACGCGAACCGGCCCGGGGAGATCCCGGGGCCGGGGAGGATCTAGGCGCGGCGGGCGGCGGTAGGATGCGCCCGTGAAGCAGACCCTCCTCGCGGCGGTCCTGGCGGCGATCGCGTCCTCGGCGCTCACGCTGCTCCTCGCCGGGTCGGCGGCGCCCGCCCCCCCCTCCGCCCCCTCCGCCGGCGCCCCGGCCACCGCCGCCGAGTTCAAGGCCGCCCTGGCCGACCTCGAGCGGGAGGTCGCGGCGCTGCGCCGCGACCTGGCCGCGGGGGGTGCCGGACCCGCGGATTCCCCCGCCGGCGACGGGACGGCCCCGCCGGCCTCCCGGATCCCGGCGTCCCCGGCGGCCCCCGTGGTCCGCGAGGCGAAGTCCCCGGAGCCCGCGGTCCCCGCGCCCGAGGGGCTGAAGCGATTCGCCGAGGCCGTCCCCCGGAACGCGGAGAACGAGCGGGACGTCGAGGGACGGAGCGTGCAGAAGCGCCGGTGGCTCTTCCGCGGCGAGCGGGAGATCCTCGAGTGGTTCGGCCTCCCGGACACGGTCCACGCCGAGGGGGAGAAGGAGACCTGGTACTACGAGATCCCGACCGGCACGGTGGACGAGGACGGATGGCCCCAGCACCGGAACTACTGGATCACGCTGAACCGCGGCCGGCTCACCGACATGGGGGACTGACGGACGGGCGGATGGGAGGCCGGGCGACCCGGAGGGTCGCCCCTACGCGTCAATATTGCACGACCGAGAACACCTTCTCGCCCTCGAGCTTCTGGCGGCCCATGAGGAAGGTGAGCTCCATCAGGAAGCAGATCCCGACGACCTCCCCCCCGAGCTTGCGCACGAGCTGCGCGCAGGCGGCGATGGTCCCCCCCGTGGCGAGGACGTCGTCCACGAGCACGACCTTCTGGCCGTCGCGGATGGCGTCGCGGTGCACCTCGAGGGCGTCCACCCCGTACTCCAGGGCGTAGGAGGCGGAGATCCGCTCCCGCGGCAGCTTGCCGGGCTTGCGCACGGGGATGAACCCGCGGCCGAGCTTGATGGCCAGCGGGGCGGCGAAGAAGAACCCGCGGGACTCGACGCCGAGGACGAGATCGACCCCGGCGTCCTTGTACTCGTCGTGCATCCGGTCGATGACGAAGCGGTACGCCGCGGGGTTCTTGAGGACCGGGGTGATGTCCTTGAACGAGATCCCGGGCTTGGGGAAGTCCGGCACCTCCACGATGTACTTCTTCAGTTCGCGGTCGTCCATGGCGTTCGCCCCTCCGGTCCGCGGCAGAGCATAACCGGAGGAACGTTCGCGGGAGATTCGGCGGGGGCCGGGGATACGATTCCGCCACCATGGGCGAGGTCATCGGGGTTCTCGTCGTCCTGTTCCTCCTCGTCGTCCTCGTCGCCCTGCCGATCCTCGCGATGGTGCAGGCGTCCCGCGCACGGTCCGAGGCGGAGGCGGTCCGCCGCGAACTGGATCGCCTCGAGAGGACGCTGCGGGGCCTGGTCGAGATCGCCGCGAGGACGGAACCGACCCCGCCGCCGATCCCGGCCGCGCCGCCGCCTCCGCCCGCGGCGGCGGAATCGCCGGCCGCCGCCCCGTCTCCGCCGCCCGTCGTCCTCTCCCACCCCGTGCTCGTGCCCGAGCGCCACCGGGCCCCGGCCGCGGCCCGGGAGAGGGAGTCCCCCGAAACCCTCGAGAACTTCCTCGGGGGCCGGGTGTTCCTCGTCGTCGGCGTCCTCGTGGCCCTCCTCGGCCTCGGGTGGTTCCTCAAGGTGGCCATCGACCGCAACTGGATCGGCCCCGGCGCCCGCGTGGCCCTCGGCCTCGCGGCGGGCGTCGCGGCGCTGCTCGGCGGGGAGCGCCTGCGCGCGAAGGGATGGGCGGTCTTCGGCCAGGGGGTGATGGGGGGCGGCCTCGGCGCCCTCTACATCACGACCTTCTTCGCCTGCGTGCGGTACGGGTTCATCGAGAGGCCGGCGACCTACGGGGCGATGGCGCTGCTCACCGCGGGGGCCGCGGCCCTGGCGATCCTCCGCGACGCGCCCCTGCTGGCCTACCTCGGCTTCCTCGGCGGCTTCCTCGCGCCGGCGGTGCTGACCACGGGTGAGGACCGGATCCTCGGGCTGTCGGCGTGGATCGCCGTCCTCGACGTCGGCGTCCTCGTCGTCGCGGCGCGGCGGCCGTGGCGCGGACTGGATCTGATGGCGGCGATCGCCTCCGCGCTCTACTTCGCCTTCTGGGTGGATCGCCACTTCCAGCCCCACCGCGTCGGCGACGGCTCCCTCGCGCTCTGCCTCATGGCCTCCCTCGCCCTGGCCGCCGCCCTCGCGCCGCCGATCCTCCGCCGGGAGGCCCCCCACCCCCTCGCCCTGGCCGCCGCCATGGTCTGCGGGGGATTCGCCGTCGCCGGAGGCGGTTCCATCCTCCACCCCGGGCACCGCCGCGCCCTCGGCGCGGGCGTGGCGGTCCTGGCGGCCGTGTACGCCGCCGCCGCCCACGTGGTCGCGACCCGCTGCGCCGCCCGCCAGGCCGCGATGCTGCTCCTCTCCCTGGCCGTCGGCGCCTTCGCGATCTCCGTGCCCTTCGTCTTCGAGGGACGGGGACTGGCCCCCGCGTGGTCCGCCGCGGGCCTCGGCCTCCTCGTGCTCGGGGCGCGCGGCGCCCCGGCCCCGATCGCGATCGGCGGGGCCCTCATGCTCGTCCTGGCGGCCGGGGAGTCCCTCTTCGGCGGGCGCTGGGACCACGACCCCGGGATGGCCCGCTGGATGAACGCCGCCGTCCTCTGCTCGATCGCTCCTCCGGCCGCCATGGTCGCCGGGGGCGTCCTCCTCACCCGGTCCGGCCGCCGGACGGAAGCGGGGGCCCTGGTCGTCGCGGGCTGCTGGCTCCTGGCGGCCGCCGCCGGGGTCGACGCCTGGCTGTCCCTCGACTCGGGACGGACCTCCCGCATCCACCCCATGCTGCCGGGGGCCGCCTTCGCCGCGTCCTGCGTGCTCCTCGCCTCCGTCGCCCTGTTCCGCCGCGGTCCCGAGGTCCTGCGCACGCTCCTGGCCCTCCCGTTCCTCGCCGCCTTCGCCCTCGCGGCGATCTCCGCCACGGAGGGGCCGGAGGGCCCGTTCACCCCGGTCCTCCGGATCGGGTTCCTCCTCGGCCTGGGGACGGCGGCGGCGGGCCTGGCGGCCGGCGCCCTCGCGGGGTGCACGGGGGGGCGCGTCGTGCAGGTCGCGGCGCTGGCCTGCCTCTTCGTGCTCGGGACCGCGGAGATCTTCGAATGGGGGGACCGGCGTCCGCTCGTCTCCCTCTCCCGGCAGGAGGCCCAGTTCCACGCGCAGGTGGCGGTCTCCGTGGCCTGGGCCCTGTACGCGGCCGCCCTCCTCGGCGCCGGCTTCCTCCTCCGGCGGACGGAGTTCCGCTGGACCGCGATCGTGCTCTTCGGGCTGACGCTGGCGAAGGTGCTGCTGTTCGACACCGCGCGCCTCGACGCCGCCTACCGGATCCTCTCCTTCCTGCTCCTGGGCGGGCTCCTCGTGGCGGCGTCGTTCCTCTACCAGAAGCGCCGGTCCGCCGGAACCTAGGTCAGGAGGGCCAGGTCCTCCATCACCTGGTCCATGGAGTCGTAGCGCAGGCCGCGCTGGTAGGAGCACATGCGGGCGATGACCTCCTTCACGTCCCGGGGCCGCGCGCCGGGGGCGGGGGCGCCGGGGATCTCCATGGCCCGCTGGATGGACCCCGTGTGGAGGAGGACCTCCTTGCGCCGGAGGACCTCGTCCACGTCCTCGTAGGGGTGCTTGCCGGTGACGAGCTCGTAGAAGACGACGCCGAGGGAGTAGATGTCCGTCCGCACGTCCGCCGCCGCCGGGTCGTTCCACGCCTCGGGCGCGACGTAACGGGAATCCAGGCGGCGCTGGAGCTCCTCCGGCTCGGCGAAGTCCTCGTGGTCGAGGAGGCGCGCGAGGTCGAAGTTGACGAGCTTCACCTCGCCCCCGGCGTTGACCACGATCGAGAGCGGGGTGAGGTTGCGGTGGACCACGCCGCGGGCGTGGCAGTGGCGCAGCCCCCCGGCCGCCTTGCGCACGATGTCCACCTTCCGCTCCCACGGGAGCGAGGCCTCGCCGTCCCGCTCGAGGAGCACGGACAGGGGCAGCCCGTCCTCGACGTACTCCGTCGGCTCGACGAAGAGGTTGTCCTCCCACGCGAAGACGTCCCCCGACCGGATGATCCCCGGGTGGGAGCCGAGCAGGCGCATGGCGTCCTGGTGGTGGAAGATCGCCTCGACCTGGCGCTCGCGCACCTTCTCCGGCGCGTAGGGGTCGAAGTGGTGGACGCGCAGGACGGTGGCGGGCCGCGTGCGGACGTGGCGGTGGTTGGCGAGGAAGACGGTCAGGTGGTCGTGCTGGGCGATCTTCGCGGTGACGTCGTAGAGGCCGATGCTCCTCACCTTCTTCGAGGGGGGCAGGTCCACGAGCGCCCGGGCGATGTCCACGCGGTGCCGCGCGATGGAATCCGTCCGCACCGGGAGCCACGCGGGGTCGGTCAGCGCCTGCCGCGCCTCGGAGAGGTGCAGGACGCGGCGGGCCTGGGGGTCGCGGATCCTCGCCCGCGCCCGGTCGTCGGAGAGGAGGACGACGGTCTCGACGAAGGCGCCGTGGAGGCCGGCGGAGGCCTTGGCGATGCGCTCGGCGAGGATCTTCGACTTCTTGTTCGCCAGCGGGATCGGGCTCGGGTAGACGGCCCCGTTGTCGAGGGTCCACTGGCGCGCGTCGCCCTCGATCCCGCCGCGGTACCCCTTCACCTCGACGTGGTAGACGGCCCACTCGCCGACGACGACGATGTCGAACTCGTAGGGGAGCCCGCGGCCGGTGCACACCTCGAAGTTGTGGAGGAGGATCCAGTCGTCCGGGAGGCACTCGCCGAGGCGGCGGATGGCCAGCGCCTCGCTGTCGTTCTCCGGCTGTCCGACGGGCTGGATGACGGCCATGGGGGGAGAACGTACCCGGCAGGAACGGGCGGCGGGGGATCCAAACCGCTATGATGGCGGTCCGCACGGTGTCCCCGTAGCTCAGTAGGATAGAGCGGCGGTTTCCTAAACCGCAGGTCACAGGTTCGACTCCTGTCGGGGATACCACCGCGACCGGCCTGCGAGGTGCCTGCCATGGGAGAGTTCGGGGAAGCCGCCCTCGCGGTCATCGCCCTCACCCTCGTTTCGTGGACAGTCCTCCGTTTCATCGATGCGCGGCGCGAGAAGCGCGTCGCCGATCGGCAGCGCCTCCTCCTGGTGCGCGGATCGCTCGAGGAGCACTTCCTCGGGACTCCGCTCGAGGGTCTCGTGTGCGTCCGGCGGTCCTTCCCGGCCCACTTCAGGGCCGATCTCCAGAAGGCCCTCGACGGGGTCCTGGGCTCCCGCAGTTCCCTTCGGGCCTTCCACGGCGTCCGATCGCAGCACGGAAACGTGGGGGACTTCTCGACCCTGCTCGGGAACGACACCTGGGGGCCGTCCCTGGGGCCCGTCGAGCACGTCGAGGTGGACGTGGGCGACGAGGAGCCCGTCCGGTGCGTGCGCCGCGGCCTCTGGCTGCTGGACGAGGCCGGCGCCCGTTACGCGGTCTACGTCTCGCCCTCCGACAAGTTCGGCGAGGAGTCGGGCGTGCTGGTGGAGGTCGCCACGCCCTCGGGAGACGCCGCCGCCACCGTGCCCTCGCGGCTCTTCGACGCCCTCGAGGACGGGATCCGGAAGGCGGCCTCGTACCGGGGCAAGGTGCTGAGCCTCGAGTCCTCCCCGAACTACGGGGGCTACGCGACGGGGATCCGCGTCCACCGGCTCACCTCCGTCGATCGGGGGGAACTCATCCTCCCGGAGGCGGTCATGGCGCTCCTCGAGCGCAACGCGATCCGGTTCGCCGCCAGCCGGGATCGCCTCGCGGCCCTCGGCCAGAGGCTGTTCAAGGGGATCCTCCTCTACGGACCTCCGGGGACGGGGAAGACGTACACGGTCCACTGGCTCGCCCGGGCGCTGCCCGACCACACTTTCCTCCTCGTCACGGCGGAGCAGGTGGGCCTGTTCGCCCACTACATGGCCCTCGCCCGGATGCTGCAGCCCTCGGTCGTCGTCGTGGAGGACGCCGACCTGATCGCCCGGCAGAGGTCGTTCCGGGGGGACATGTGCGCGGAGTCCGCCCTCAACGGGCTCCTGAACGAACTCGACGGCCTTCGCGAGGATGCGCGCGTGCTGGTCATCCTGACGACCAACCGCCCGGATCTCCTGGAGCCCGCCCTCGCGGGGCGTCCCGGCCGCGTGGACCAGGCGATCGAGATCCCGCTTCCGGACGATGCGTGCCGCCGTCGCCTTGTGACCCTCTACGGACGAGGGCTGGACCTCCAGGCCGGGGTCGCCGAGGAGATCGTCCGCCGCACCGACCGCGCCAGCGCCGCGTTCCTCAAGGAACTGCTCCGCAAGATGGTCCAGCACGCGCTGGAGCGCGAGGAAGCCGCGTCGCCGCCGGGGAAGGGGAAGCCGGTGCTCTCCGCCACGGACCTGGAGGGAGCCCTCGACGAACTGCTCGTCCACGGGGGTAGGCTGAACGCGAGCCTCCTGGGGCTCGCCCCGAAGGAGTAGATGATGCAGCACGAGAAGAACCTGACCGACCATGAGGACCCCTCGGCGATCCGTCGCGGAGAGCGGCGGAGATGGCTGCTGATTGGCGGTGGCGCAGGTGCGCTACTCGTTCTCCTGTGCCTGGGTGCCCTGCCGTTCGTAGGAGGGTGCTTCCGGTCCGGCGCGAGCCAGCGGCTGGCCCGTCACTTCGACCTGGCCGATGTCTCGACTCCCGAGAGCATCGAGGCAGGGCTCCTGAGACGGGTGCCGGTGGGAACGCCGAAGGCTGCGA